>NZ_CP101508.1:1955600-2255833 GCF_024380015.1 Photobacterium atrarenae | reverse complement strand
AAGTTGATGATTGGTGTTTCTTTTGTAACTTATCGGGCAATGCCTTTAAGTCAATTGGTGTCATTGTTAGTGAGTAAAAGCCGATGATATGCGAGTTGTCGTTATCATCTTCCAAAACGAAAGTTCTGGTGTTGTCTTTCTTTGCTTGCTGACTTGCCATTAATTTTAAGTAATTATTGAGCGCTTCGATGCCACAGTTGAAGCGATTTCTGTCGTGTTTAGCTTTATCCAGAAGTACCGTATTCATCATTGATTTTTGCTATCGTAGCGGTCAGAAGCGGCTTTTAGTTTTGAGTTCGGTGTTGCAGGACGATCTAAAGCTTCCATCAGCAACATAGCATCAGCTTGGCTCAGTTTTAGAGCTTGCTCACGTTCGATCACTTGCTTAGCTTTTTCAATTGCAGCATTTAGAACAAATGAGTTAATACTAGACATGCCGGCAATTGCGGCAGCTTTTGTAAGTAAATCTTGTGTATCGACATCAACTCTAGCGGTGATGCGAGGCAAAGTAGTAGCCATAATGTTATCTCCCGTCGTGTCAAAATGTCACATAGATATTATGGTCTTAAAGTGTGCAATAAGCAATCGTTGTGTCATTTTGGCACGCAAACTAACAAACGACTGTGGCTCCGCCAAAACACCTGAACACAACAGAGCCCGGCATCGAACGCGATGGGTGGCAGAACCAAGGCTTGCCCGGTGGCAAGCCTTGGTCGTGAATGGGGCTGGTTCTGAATTGCACGCGGATTGGACTAAGATGCCACCGCTTTTTTCTTTTTATCGTATTTCTGGGCATCGAGGCTGTGCTTGAATGCACGTAGTAGATCGACCGCCGAGAGCATACCGACCAGATCACCATTTTTGTCCAGCACCGGCAGGGCACCGACATTGTGCTCGAGCAAGATACCAACCGCCTTGGTTAGGGTTTCGTAAGTATGGACAGAGACCACATCGGTGATCATCACATCGCCCACGAGCAGGTCGTCGGTCAGCTGGTACTCATGGCCGATCTCCGGGGATTCATCGACCCAGCCCGGCCGCCGCAGCTCGCGATCACTGATGATCCCAATTAGTTTACCGTCTGGCGAGGTGACCGGTAAATGACGAATGGCTTCATCGCGCATCAGAAAGAAGGCTTCACGGAGTCCGGCTTGGGGCTCAATGGTGATGACTTTCCGTGTCATGTACTCAGAAACTTTTGTTGGCATGGACATCTTCCCTTGGTCAGAGTGAATTGATGTTGCCTGATTGAAGGTAACTAATTCGGCCTGGATGTACTGCGACCCGTTCCATATTTTTTAGCTTCACACGATATCAGATTGTGCACTTTTATCCCGCTCGCAATGTATTTTTGATATTGTGTGCCCCAAGTAGCCGGCGGCGTACTGTGTCGGGCCGGTGACGTTGAAAAGAATAAGGAGAAAACGTTGGATTCAGTGACTCAGGCCGCGTTAGGTGCAGCGGTAGCGGGCGTGGTAGCAGGCAGGCAATGTAGCCCGAAAGTCCTGCTGGCCGGGGCAGCTTTAGGCACACTCCCGGATTTGGATGTCTTGATCCGCTACGGGGATCCGGTGTCGGACATGGTGAAGCACCGCGGGTTCAGTCATTCACTACTGGTCTTACTGCCTTTTTCTTTGCTGCTGACCTGGCTGTGGCAAAAAATCAGACCGAGCCAGAATGGGCTGAGCTTTAACCGCCTTTGGCTGCTGATTGCCGGGTGTTTAATGACCCATCCTTTGCTGGATGCATTCACTGCCTATGGGACTCAATTGCTCTGGCCATTGCCGGTCAGCGTCGCCGTCTCCAGTATTTTCATTATTGATCCGCTCTATACCGTGCCGTTGGTGGTGATGGTGCTGGCCAGCCTGCTGTGGCGGCGAAAAATGGCAAAACTGTGCGGGATCGGTCTGGCAATCTCTGGCTGTTATTTGCTGTGGTCCGTGGTGGCGCTGAATATTGTCGAAAGCCGGGTCGAGCAACAGCTGGCGAATACGCCACTGGCAGAGCGACCTGTGTTTATCACCCCGACACCGGCCAATACTGTGCTGTGGCGGATTGTGGTGCTGGATGGCGAGACGTACTGGGAAGGGCTGACCTCGTTGCTGGACAGTGATCCGACGATAGACTTTATTGCCAAAGAGCGTGGTCAATGGCCGTGGGATGAAAAACCGAAGCACCTACAGATGCTGGAGCAGTTCACTCACCAGTTTGTGAAATATGAGCAGGACGGCGATGCGTTGCTGGCGACGGATTTGCGCCTTGGCATTGTCGATTACCTGCCGTTCCGGTTTGTGCTGGCCCACCAGACTGCCGAAGGCAGTTGGATGGCTGAGCATCCGGTGCAGCTGGAAAGCCCGAATGTGCGGCCGAAACATCTCCCGGCACTTTGGTTACGTTTGCTGGGGAACCAGGATATCAATGCGGACCTGTGCCATGTCAAAGAATGCCCGCTGCCGCCGTTGAAAAGCGGCGTATAACAATAATCTGTCGGAAGTCCACGGCCGTGGGCTTCCGAGTGTTGGCTGGTGTTGGCACTGTTGATTTGCCAATTGTGTTACATATTATTAGAAAAAACGTAAATGGATGCAGTTAAACTTGTAGCACATGTATTTACGCGTCATGCCATTTGTCAGCCCTTGTTCACATTTCCCCATCCAAGCCACATTTTGCTGCGATTCGTTGATATCTATCAATAGCCGTCCCCCCGATTTACTGGCAGTCTACCTCTAAAGTTTTAGTGATCCCGCGTTGGGATCGACGCTGATGATAGGGAGATGGCGAGTATGTTGTACCTGGAATTTTTATTCCTGCTTCTCGTGTTGTATGCCGGTAGCCGGTTTGGCGGTATCGGGTTAGGGGTCGTTTCTGGCCTGGGTCTGTTGATTGAAGTGTTTGTTTTTCGGATGCCGCCGACGTCGCCGCCGATCACAGTGATGCTGATTATTCTGGCGGTCGTGACCTGTGCGTCGATCCTGGAAGCCGCCGGTGGCCTGAAGTACATGTTGCAGGTTGCCGAGCGGATCCTACGCAGCAACCCGAAGCGAGTGACCTTCCTCGGTCCGCTGGTGACGTACACCATGACCTTCATGCTGGGTACTGGCCACGCGGTCTATTCCATTATGCCGATCATCGGTGATGTTGCGCTGAAGAACGGGATTCGGCCGGAGCGGCCGATGGCTGCCTCGTCTGTTGCATCCCAGTTAGCTATCACGGCCAGCCCGATTTCTGCCGCAGTGGTGTACTACCTGGCGCAGCTGACCGGGATCCAGAGTGATATTCACCTGCTGACCATCCTGATGGTCACCGTGCCATCGACGCTGATCGGTACTTTGTTGCTGTCGCTGTACAGCCTGCGCCGCGGTGCTGAGCTGAGCGAGGATCTGGAGTACCAACGCCGGCTGAGAGATCCACTATGGAAAGATAAAATCAAGCATACCACCGCGACTTCCCTGGATGAGCAACTGCCGGCCTCGGCCAAGCATGCGGTGCTGCTGTTTATCCTGGCCTTGGCTTCAATTGTGCTGGTGGCCATGGTGCCGGAGATTCGGACCATTGGTGATGATAAACCGATTAAAATGTCGGTGATCATTCAGATGATGATGCTGGCATTCGGCGGGTTGATCCTGCTGGTGACCCGCACCAATGTGCAGAAAGTTCCGGAAGGTGTGGTGTTTAAATCCGGGATGGTGGCCGCGATTGCGATTTTCGGGATTGCCTGGATGAGTGATACTTACTTCCAGTACGCGATGCCGTCGTTCAAGTCCGGGATCACGGAAATGGTGCAAAACTATCCGTGGACCTTCGCCCTGGCACTATTTATCGTGTCTGTGGTGGTGAACAGCCAGGCGGCGACGGCGCGGATGATGCTGCCGGTTGGTTTAGCGATGGGGCTGAATCCGGCGCTGCTGATTGGTCTGATGCCGGCCACCTATGGTTACTTCTTTATCCCGAATTATCCGTCGGACATTGCGACCTGTAATTTTGATGTGACCGGGACGACCAAGATCGGCAAGTGGTACTTTAACCACAGTTTCATGGCGCCGGGCCTGATTGGGGTGGTCTCCGCCTGTACGATTGGCTATACCATTGCCCAGATGATTGTTTGATCAAGTCCTGAAAGATCATTTCTTTAAAGCAAATGCCGGCACCTCATGCCGGCATTTTTACTCTTGCTCAGTCATCCGACTGGCGTTTATTCGGCTCCGTGACTTCTTCATAAGGCCAGTAGTGGTGGCCAATCCGGATGAGCAGGGTGGCAGCTGCCAGAATAAAGGCTGCGAGTGCAAGCCACACCACGTAGATCCCGTCAAGTTCTTTCATCCCCAGAGTGATATAACGGGCAATGGCCATGATGGCGATATAAATGGGGTAGCGAACCGGAATTTTGCCGTTGGTCACAAACTGTTGCACCATGGCTAATACTTCCAGGTAGATAAACATCAACAGGATATCCGTCAGCAAAATTTGCTTGTTGGTGTAAATGTGGATGAATTCGCCGATAATGGCGGCCAGGGTCGCCAGTGTGATGGCGACCAGTAAAGTCGCTTCCATGATGTGGAACAGTTTCAGAAACGGCCGGCTGAAGTTCTTGGGCAAATGTGAAGGCATGAACGGTCCTTGATCGGGGGCTTTTGGCCGCCATTATAGGCCGGGTTCTCTTTGTTGCACAGCGCTTCTGAGTCGCTGGGGCATTGTGCCCGAGCGGGCCGGGCACAGGGGGCATGCTTACCAGTCGACACCCTGGCGGGCTTTGACGCCGCTTTCAAAGGCGTGTTTGACGTTTCGCACTTCAGAGACGGTATCAGCCATCTCGATCAGGGTCCGATGCGCACCGCGGCCGGTGACCACCACAGACTGCATCGGCGGGCGGTTGGCAATCGCTTCGACCACTTCGTCCAGTTCAACATAGCCGTAGGTGACCATGTAGGTCAGCTCGTCGAGCAGCACGACATCATACTGATCGTCTGCCAGCATCTGTTTACATGCCGCCCAGGTTTCCTGAGCAGCCGCCGTGTCGGCTTCTTTATTCTGGGTTTCCCAGGTGAAACCGGTTGCCATCACGGCAAAGTCGACCCCGTTTTGCTCCAGCAGGTTCCGCTCACCGCAGGCCCAGGTGCCTTTGATGAACTGGCCGACGCCACATTTCTGGCCGTGTCCGACTGCCCGGGCGATGGTCCCGAAGCCGGAGGTCGATTTCCCTTTGCCATTGCCGGTGATGATCAGAAACAAGCCTTTCTCTTCCTGTGCGGCATCGACACGGGCGTCGACTTCTGCTTTGATTTTTTGCTGGCGCGCTTTATAGCGTTCGTCTTTCTGGGGTTGATCAGCCATAGGAGATCCTTTATCTGTTGAGTGTGATGTCGTCACCGGGGAGCCGGTGTCCGGCTTAAATGAGTGCCAGCAGCACCAGGTAGCCGGTCAGCTCTGATATCTGTTGGGCGGCACCGAGGCAATCCCCGGTGTAGCCACCGAGTTGGCGGACAAACCACCGACCGCATCCCCAGCGGATCAGCGCGATGGCGGTCATCAGGGCCAGCGCGGACGTCAGGGGTAAAAGGAGTAATATAATCAATCCGGTGACGATTAAAACCCACAAATCCTGTTGGCTTTGCTGATTAGCCAGTGGTTTGACCTTACTTTGCGCATCAGCCCGGACATACGGGTAGGAGAAGATCAGGCTGGCAGCGCAAATGCGGCTGAGGGTATGCATCACCAGCAAAGCCAGGGCCGGGAGGTAATTGCTGCTCTCGGCCAGGGTGCTGAGCGTGAGCCATTTCAGTCCCAGCATCATGATGAGCGCCGCTGCGCCGTAGGTTCCCAACCGCGAGTCTTTCATAATCGTCAGCTTTTGCGCCGGTGTCCAGCCACCGCCAAAGCCATCAAATACATCAGCAAGGCCGTCTTCGTGAAATGCGCCGGTCAGCAACAGGCTGGCAATCATTGTCAGCCCTACCGCGATTGGTGGCGGAAAGGCCAATTGGGCGACCAGATAGATAGCCGCCGTAATCCCGCCGACAATGATGCCGACCACACCGAAATAGCGATTGGCCTGATTGAGCCGCTCAGGCGAGTAGGGGGTGCTCGCCGGGATCGGGATACGGGTAAAAAACGCCAGCGCGACCAGAAAGATCTGCCATTGCCGCCGAAGCGGGTGGCTGTCTTTGCGATCCGCGGTCTGGGCTGGTGATTCAGCCTGCTGCGGCTGTGTTGTATTGCTCACACGGTTACTCCGGCTTCACTGAAGCTCGCCATGTTGTTATAGAACTCACAGGCAGCGCGGATCAAAGGCAGGGCCAGCGCCGCGCCTGTGCCTTCACCCAGGCGCAGTCCGAGATTGAGCAGCGGCTTGGCTTCCAGGTGCTCAAGCATACGCTGGTGTCCGGACTCTTCTGAGCAGTGGCAGAACAGGAAGTAATGTCTGGCGGCCGAGTACATGGTGGTCGCGATCAGGGCGGCAGCAGTGGCAATAAAGCCATCGACCAGGACGGTCATCCGCAGCTCGGCCGCTTTGAGCATTCCCCCGGCGATCTGGGCAATCTCGAATCCGCCGAGACAGGCCAGAATACTGAGCGGATCCTCCAGCTTGGCCTGATGTACGGCCAGCGCCCGGGTGATCAGAGCCAGTTTGTGCTCAAATTGTTCGTCCGAGATCCCGGTGCCGCGGCCGACACAGTCTGTGGCCGGTAAATCGAGCAGGGCTGCCATCAGTGCGGCGGCGCTGCTGGTGTTGCCAATTCCCATCTCGCCAAAGCCAACCAGGTTGCTCCCTTGCTGGTGGACCCGGGCGACCGCTTCCGCGCCATACATCAGGCCCTGAAAGGCAGTATCACGGGACATCGCCGGTTGCCGGGTAAAGTCCGCAGTGCCTGCGCCAAGGCGTTGCTTTAGCAACTGCGGGTGATCGGCCGGCTCCAGTTTGGTTCCGGCATCAATGACCTGAATCGTCATGTCGCTGGTGCGGCAGAAACAGTTCACGGCTGCACCGCCGGCGAGAAAGTTCATCACCATTTGGGTGGTCACTTCGCTGGGGGCGATACTCACCCCATGCTGGGCGATGCCATGATCGCCGGCAAAGACCAGTAAATGCGGCTGGGAGATGGTCAGATGATCCGCCTGTTGGATCAGGGCCAGTTGCGCAGCGAGATCTTCAAGCTTGCCGAGGGCGCCTAAGGGTTTAGTTTTATTGTTGATCTTATCCTGGATTTGCGAAAGTGATTCAGTTTCCGGCGCGGCGATGGTGAACATGGTGGCCTTTCTCCCTGTCTGTGGCAATCGCACGGGCCTTAGTGGTAGCCGTGCGTTGAGCAAGATGAGCTGGAATTTTGCGTCAGCCCACCCAGGAAGGCAATGAGAACCCGATAAAATTCACCTTAGCGGCGCTTCTCTGCGCTGGCGGGCCATTGTTTTTTTACCGCCAGTGGGCGGGTATAGTGATGGCTGACCGGCGTAAATTGTTCAGTGCCGAATACGTTTTATACCAATCAAAGTAAGTAAGTGATCAAAAATAGCGCAGGAAAAATGTTTGAGAGCAAGGCAGAATTTTTAGATAAGTAGTGATTCTACAATCAAAAATTCTAACGCAGTTATCGAGCATTTTAACAATGCTAGGATGACCCCTTATTTACTGCGATTGGTATTAAAAGAAGAGGAAAGGATATGGCGAACAAGATCAAGAAGGTACTCATCGTCTGCATGGGCAACATCTGCCGCTCACCGACCGCAGAAGCTGTGCTACGGACCAAGGCGGCGCAGGCCGGCGTCACACTTGAAATTGACTCGGCGGGGACCATTGGTTATCACCAGGGCAACCCGCCGGATGAGCGCTCCCGGGCAGCTGGCGAGGCGAGGGGGTACAGTTTTGCCGGGATCCGCGCACGCCAGGTGGTCGCTGAGGATTTCGAGCGCTTTGATTATATTCTGGCTGCCGATCAGGCCAACCTGCGGGATTTAATCGCTCAGTGTCCGGCGCACTATCAGCAGAAGCTGGCGCTGTTTATGAGCTACTCGTCCGCGTCGGTGACGGAAATTCCGGATCCTTACTACGGTGGTGCTCAGGGGTTTGAAACCGTTCTGGATCTGATTGAAGAGGCCAGTGAGCAGTTCTTAACCCACCTGAGCCGCTGATGGCCAGATAGCACAACGCCCGCAAGAGCGGGCGTTGGAGATGGGGGCGGAGGTTGGGATTAACCGCCCAGGGTATCCGTCGCCACTTTGTAGCTTGGATCTTCCATCACGTTCACTTCCACCAGGTTGCCGGCTTTTTTCAGCAATGAGCGGCATTCCGCGCTCAGGTGGCGGATATGCAGGGTTTTGCCCTGGTTGGCATAACGCTCGGCAATGGTATCAATGGCTTCAATCGCCGAGTGATCCGCCACGCGCGAGTTGGCAAAATCGATAATGATGTCGCTCGGGTCGTTGTTGGCATCAAACAGCTCCAGGAAGTGAGAGACGGAGCCGAAGAATAGCGGGCCGTTCACTTCATATACTTTTGAGCCATGCTCGTTGATGTGGCTGGTGGCAAAGATATGTTTGGCATGATCCCAGGCAAAGACCAAGGCTGAGTAGATCACACCGACAATCACGGCCAGGGCCAGATCCGCCGCAACGGTGACACTGGTGACCAGGATAATGGCAAAGAAGTCATGTTTCGGCACTTTACGGGCCATCTTGAAGCTCGCCCACTCAAAGGTGCCAATCACCACCATGAACATCACCCCGACCAGAGCTGCCAGCGGGATCATTTCAATCAGGGATGAACCGAACAGAATGAACAGCAGCAGACCTACGGCACCGGTGATCCCTGACAGTCGACCACGACCGCCGGAGTTAATGTTGATCATCGACTGGCCAATCATGGCACAACCACCCATGGCGCCAAAGACGGAGCAGGTGACGTTCGCCATGCCCTGGCCGACACACTCACGGTTGCCCTGGCCACGGGTACCGGTCATTTCATCAATTACCGTTAGGGTCAGCAGGGACTCGATCAGGCCGACGGCTGCCAAGACAACAGAGTACGGCAGGATGATCTGGAGCGTTTCCATGTTGAAACCAACCTCCGGCAGGGCAAAGGTTGGCAGTGAGCCCGCCAGGGTCGCAGACGCATCGCCACTCATACCGCGAACGAAATCAATCACGGTACGCGATTCCAGATCCAGACCGTGGACCAGCGCGGTGACGGTGATAATGGCAACCAGCGAGGACGGGACAGCTTTGGTCAGTTTTGGCAGGAAGTGAATAATCGCCATGGTCAGAGCAACCAGGCCCAGCATGATGTATAGCTGTGTGCCTTGCATCCACTGCATGACGCCACTGGCATCCGGGATTTTGAACTGGCCCAGTTGCGCGAGGAAGATGACAATCGCCAAACCATTAACAAAACCGATCATGACCGGGTGCGGCACCATACGGATGAATTTACCCAGCTTGAAGACCCCGGCCAGGATTTGCAATACCCCGGCCAGCATCACAGCGGCAAACAGATATTGGATGCCATGCTCTGCCACCAGACTGACCATGACAACGGCCATGGCACCTGTTGCACCGGAGATCATTCCCGGACGGCCGCCGATCACGGCTGTGACCAAGCCGACGATGAAGGCGGCATACAGGCCAACCATGGGATCAACACCGGCGACGAAGGCGAATGCCACCGCTTCGGGCACCAGGGCCAGGGCGACGGTTAGCCCTGAAAGGACGTCATTTTTGACGGATTGACGCGAAAATTGTGGGAATTCAAACATTTTATTCAGTTTTGTTGAGGTTCGGTTATAAAAAGAGCACTTGAAAGATGCGAATGCTACAGAAATATGTGATTTAGTTCAACTTTCAGGCGCCATTACAGCACAATATTCGCCGTATGTGTAAGAAACTTTGATGTCGATTAGGCTAACCATGGAAAACAGACAGTTTTATTTCACTTAACATCAGACGAAAAAAAGCCATGCATGATGCATGGCTTTTTAGCGCGTCGGTGTGTCTTAGTTCATTGACGGCTTGGTCATCGGCGCAGCCGCAACATTGGTTGCAGTCTGGCTGCCGGCCTGACGTGTCGCTGCGCGCTCTTCACGCATCGGCGCGATGGCAACAAGCGGCATTTCCACGCTGGCTTCCGGTGCCGGTGCTTTGGTCATCGGTGATACGGAATGCTTACCTCTTGGCGAGGTCGCGGTCACACGGATGGCCTGGCTGTCAGCGGATTGTGCAATCGCTGCGGCAACGGGTGCTTTTTCGGTCTGCGGCTCTGTAGCTTCAGGCTTGGTTTCAGCTTCGGCTTGTACCGCTTCAGCCTTGATTTCCTCTGCCTGCACTGGCGCGGCAGGAGCCTCTGCAACGGCTTCCGTGGCGACAACCGCTTCTGCTTCCGGTGCTGACACTGCTTCAACGGTTTCAGCTGGGGCTGGAGCTTCAACAACAGGTGCTTCAACTTCAGCGCTGGCTTCGGTCGCACGCTGCGGGAACACTTTGCCCATCGCCAGTTCCGGCATCGCCACGCCACTCAGGGTCGGTGCTGCGCTTGCTTCAACTGGTGGCTCAGCCTGCGGCGCCGGTGCTGCTTCAGTTACGGTTTCAGTTTCTGCAACGGCTTCAACCGCTGGCTTCTGAGCCGGAACCCAGACTTTACCCATTGCCAGCTCCGGCGAGGCAACGCCTGAAGCCAGACGCGGCGCTTTTGGTTTCTCGACGACGGAAACAACGTTTTCCAGATCGCTCAGCGTATCCGTTACTTCTTCTACGGCATGGCCGACTGCTTCGGTGACTGCGTTATCAACGCTGTCCGCTTTTTCCGGACGGGTGTCACGGATACGACGGCGACGCTGGCCGCTGGCGCGCAGATGACGTGGTGAGCGACGGTTGCGGCGCTGGCCGTTTTCCTGCTCGCCGTTCTCGGCTGATTGCTCAGTTGCTTCGCCCTCAACAGCTTTCGCCTGGGCTTCTTTGGCAACCGCGGTCCCCAGCTCCTGCAGCGGAGAAGGTTGCTGCGTTTCAGTCACAGATTCAGTGGCTTCCACTTCCTCCAGAATGCGGACTTTCTTCTGTAGCTGGCGGCGCTGGCGACGTTGTTTCACCTTGGTCGCTTTTTCCTGCTCTTGCTTCTGCGCTGATTGTTCTTCTACAGCCGGCGCTTCTACTTTGGCTTGCTCAGTTTCCTGGCGGCGCTGTTTCTTCTGAGCGCGGATCTCTTCGCGTCGAGACTGATGCTTCTGCTCTTTGGCTTCTTCATCACGCTGTGGACGCTGTGGCTTTGCAGCTTTCTCGACCTGTTGACGATCCTGCTTTGGCTTATCGCTGCGACGGCGTTGCTGACGCTCACCGCTACGGGTATCACGCTCAGTTTCCTGGCGCTTGCGATCCTGGCGGCCCTCATCTTTGCCACGACGGCTGTCTTTGCCCTGGCGCTTATCCTGGCGTTCGCCACGACGGCTGTCCTGGCGTTCGTTGCGGCGGCGGCTGTCCTGGCGCTCGCCACGACGACCGTTGCCGTTATGTTTGGCTCCGGTCTCTTTCGCTTCAGCCTTCGGGGTCTCCGGGGTGCCCGCGAACAGGCTGGTCAGAGCGCTGAAGATACGGCTGAACAAGCCAGGTTTTTCGGCTGGCTGTGGCGCAACTTCCGGCGCTTTTTTCTTCGGTGGCTCCGCTGGGGCTGAGAAACCTTGCAGAACCGGCTCTTCGCGTTTCTTGACAATACGCTCTTGCTGCGGCTCAGACTCTGCCTCTTTCAGGGCTTCCAGGGCACGAGGTAGGTGATAAGACAGGGTATCCTGCTCGTCACCGGAGCGGACACGGACCACTTCAAAGTGTGGGGTATCCATCTCGGCATTTGGCACGATAATCGCGCGGACACCGTGAGACTTCTCGATGTGCTGGACTGAGCGGCGTTTTTCATTGAGCAGGTAGGAGGCAATGGCCACTGGCACAATGGCCAGTACCTGCGAGGTGTTGTCTTTCAGCGCTTCTTCTTCGATCAGGCGGAGAATTGACAGCGACAGCGATTCACTGTCACGGATCACCCCGGTACCGCTACAACGCGGACATACGTGGTGGCTGGCTTCAGCCAGTGACGGGCTGAGGCGCTGACGTGACATTTCCAGTAGACCAAAGCGGGAAATGCGGCCAATCTGAACTCGGGCACGGTCCATACGGACCGCTTCACGCAGACGGTTTTCCACTTCACGCTGGTGACGTACCGGCGTCATATCGATGAAATCGATCACCACCAAGCCACCCAGGTCACGCAGACGCAGCTGGCGGGCGATCTCGTCGGCCGCTTCCAGGTTGGTTTGCAGGGCCGTTTCCTCGATATCACCGCCTTTCGTAGCACGGGCGGAGTTGATATCAATCGATGTCAGGGCTTCGGTCGGATCGATTACAATGGAGCCACCTGATGGCAGGCGAACTTCACGCTGGAAGGCTGATTCGATCTGATTTTCGATTTGGTAATGGTTGAACAGCGGGGTGTCGCTGTGATCATACAGCTTCACACGGCTCAGGAAGTCCGGGCGAACCTGTTGGATGTGATCGCGGGCGCGGTCGTAAATCTTCTTGCTGTCGATCACAATCTCGCCGATGTCACGACGCAGGTAGTCACGGATTGCACGGGCAATGACGTTACTTTCCTGGTGGATCAGGAATGGTGCCGGCGCTGACTCTGCGGCAACTTTGACGCGCTCCCAGTGGTTGAGCAGGTAGTTCAGATCGTATTCCAGATCCTCACCAGATTTACCAACCCCGGCTGTGCGCACAATCAGACCCATGCCTTGCGGCAGCTCCAGCGTGCTTAGTGCAGCCTTGAGCTGAGTCCGCTCTTCCCCTTCGATACGGCGGGAGATCCCACCGGCACGCGGGTTATTCGGCATCAGGACCAGGTAGCTACCAGCGAGCGAGATAAAGGTGGTCAGGGCTGCGCCTTTGTTCCCACGCTCTTCTTTGTCAACCTGAACGATCACTTCCTGGCCTTCCTTCAGCACTTCCTTAATGTTAGGTCGGCCTTGGTAACTGTAATTGGCAGGGAAATAATCGCGGGCAACTTCTTTGAGCGGCAGGAATCCGTGGCGCTCAGCACCGTAATCAACGAACGCGGCTTCCAGACTTGGTTCGATACGGGTAATACGGCCTTTGTAGATATTTGCTTTCTTAGATTCGTGGCCAGGGCTTTCGATATCAAGATCGAAGAGCTTCTGCCCATCAACTAATGCGACGCGCAACTCTTCCTTCTGAGTTGCGTTAATCAACATTCTCTTCATTATTTTGTACTCGTTTTTGTCGTTGTGCTAGCGACCCGATTAGCGAGTTCGTACCGGTGGTGCCTGACTCCAAGTCTGTTCGTTAATGCAGCCTCACGGCTGGAATTCAGGAGTGCTATCTGGCTACACGTATTGTCCAGCGGTATTCAAGATGATTAGATCAGAAAATATACAGCTGTCATCACCGATTTACGCGGCGGTATCTTTTACACCGGTAAAAAATCTATAATCGAGCACGCTAAAAAACAGTCCGGAGAGCATCACGTCTTACGCCATTTGCTGCGCTTTGTCGCCGAGCTGTATGAATGATAGTCAGTTAGGTGATATTCTGTTCACCATGTTACAGAAGTAGGCACTTTATCCCACTCCTGCAGGCAATCATAGCAGGGTGACTTTTTTGCGGCAATCTGCTTTGCATGCATGTTAGAATGAAACCTATGAAAGATGATAAACCAAAAGTGCAATTCATCGAGATCACTGATGACTTTGCAGGCCAACGGATCGATAATTTTCTCCGGACCCGGCTGAAAAATGTACCAAAAAGTATGATTTACCGCATTTTGCGCAAAGGTGAAGTACGAGTAAATAAAAAACGAATAAAACCTGAGTACAAACTGAA
Source organism: Photobacterium atrarenae (assembly GCF_024380015.1). Classification (NCBI taxonomy): domain Bacteria; kingdom Pseudomonadati; phylum Pseudomonadota; class Gammaproteobacteria; order Vibrionales; family Vibrionaceae; genus Photobacterium; species Photobacterium atrarenae. The sequence continues at coordinate 2,241,970 of NZ_CP101508.1, read as the reverse complement.
CGATGGTGATGTCGTTCGGGTGCCGCCGGTGAAGTTGCCGGAGCGTGATGCACAGGCGCCGGTCAGCACCAATCTCAACAAGGTGGCTGAGCTGGAAGACTGCATTATCTATGAAGATGATCAGATGCTGATCCTCAACAAGCCTTCGGGCACGGCAGTGCATGGCGGCAGCGGGCTGAAGTTCGGTGCGATTGAAGCCCTGCGGGCTTTGCGCCCCGATGCGCGTTTCCTGGAGCTGGTGCACCGCATTGACCGCGATACGTCCGGCATTTTGCTGGTGGCGAAAAAGCGCTCGGCACTGCGCCATTTGCAGGCTCAGTTCCGCAGCAAGACGGTGGAGAAGTACTATTTCGCTTTAGTCATGGGGGAGTGGAAGGCCAGCTGTAAGAAGGTGACGGCGCCGCTGCTCAAGAACGAAGTGAACAGTATTGTCCGGGTCAACCCGAACGGGAAAGCTTCGGATACCCGCTTCAAGGTGATTGAGCGTCTGGAGCAGGCAACGCTGGTCCAGGCCAGCCCGGTAACCGGACGGACACACCAGATCCGGGTCCATTGCCAGTATACCGGCCATCCGATCGCCTGGGATGATCGCTATGGCGATCCGCGTTTTGACGCGTATACGAAAAAAACGGGTCTCAATCGATTGTTCCTTCATGCGGCCAATATTAAGTTCCGTCACCCGAAAACAGAGGAAGTGATGGAAGTGAATGCGCCGATGGAGCCGATGCTGGTTCGGGCGATTGAGCAACTGCGCAAGAAGTCGGTCCGACAAGCATCATAACTGAACCGGACAGCCGATTGGATGAAAGGCGAACCTGAGTGGGTTCGCCTTTTTCGATGGTTCTGTCCCTTCGTGATACGGCAGCTTTAGAGAATAGCAATGCCTTCGCGTGACAGCATCTCGCGCAGGGCAATCAGCGGCAGGCCGACCAGGGTGTTGGGATCGCGCCCTTCGAGGCGATCAAACAGCGCAATGCCGAGTCCTTCACTTTTAAAGCTGCCGGCACAGTTGAGCGGTTGTTCCAACGCCACGTAGTTGCGGATCTCCGTTTCCGTGAGTTGACGGAAGTGAACATGGAACGGCTCGCATACAACTTGGCTGTTGCCGGTTTTGGCATTGTGTAGACACAGGCCGGTATAGAAGGTGACGGTCTGGCCACTGGCGGCCTGAAGTTGGTGAACGGCATTCTCCAAGGTATGCGGTTTGCCGAGGATCTGGCCTGCAATCACGCAGACCTGATCGGAGCCGATGATCAGGTGCTCGCCATACTGGCCGGCACAGGCTTCGGCTTTGGCCTGCGCCAGGCGCTTCACCAGTTGCTCGGCAGTTTCACCGGGGAGGGCGCTTTCATCAATATCCGGGCTGGCGGTCTCAAACGGGTAGTGCAGCTTTTCCAGCAGGGATTTGCGAAATGGTGAAGTGGAGGCCAGCAGTATAGGTTGGGTCATAGGGTTAGACTCGTCTGGTCAAAATGAACAACAATGCCCGCTAGTCTAGCGTGCAATCAGGTGCCAGGCTATGGCCGCGCAAAAGCGGTGAGACCGGTAAATTGGCACCATACTAAAAAGGTGACTGACGGCACCCGGAATGGTGAGGAATTCATCTGAATTTGGTTGTTATTTGCTCGTTTGGGTGTCGTGAGCCAACCTGTTACGACTCAAGCAGATAGCAACCGACAGGGGGGAAGTGACCCGGTGCAGGGAGTGCTATCAGGCCGGGAGCTGGCGAATTGGCCAAAAGCTGTTAATTCGCGCACATTTCCTTTGACTCAAACTGATTAGAAGGCTAATATTCGCGCCCTATGCAAAAGGTAAAATTGCCGCTAACGGTTGACCCGGTCCGCGCTGCTCAGAAAAAACTCGACTATGATGGCATCATCAAAGCCGAGTCGCTTGAGCGTCTGGCTGAGTCTACCCAGAGCGTAATACGTGATGCAAACGTCACCTTATCATTTGACTTTGACCAACGTCATTTGGCATTTATGCGCGGCCGTGCAGATGTCGAAGTGATGCTGACCTGTCAGCGATGCCAGGAAGGGTTCAATCACGAATACAGTGTTGAATTCTGTTATAGTCCGCTCCTCAAGCCTGAGGAAGTTGATGAGTTTCCGGAAGCTTATGAGCCGGCTGACGTCGACGAAAATGGTGAGATTAACCTGATTCAAATTGTTGAAGATGAGTTGATTTTGGAATTACCACAAGTCGCTATGCATGATGAAGCTGACTGCAAGGCCAGCGGAAACATGACTTTTGGTGAAATCCCCGTTGCTGATGAGCGTCCGAATCCGTTTGCAGTATTGAAAAATTTAAGTAAGTAATTTAACAGGAGTAGGGTTAATGGCCGTACAAAAGAGCAAAAAATCACGTGCAGCACGTGGTATGCGTCGTTCTCACGATGCACTGACAACTGCAGCTGTATCTGTAGATTCTGCAAGTGGTGAAACTCACCTGCGTCACCACGTGACAGCTGACGGTTTCTACCGTGGCCGCAAGGTTATCAACAAATAAGGTTGAGCCTTGAGTGGTCTAACCGTTGCACTTGATGCAATGGGCGGGGATTTCGGTCCTCAAGTAACAGTGCCTGCCTCCGTGCAGGCACTGTTGCAATACCCATCGCTCAACGTGATTTTATTTGGTGATCAGCAAGCGATCACTGAGCAGCTATCCCTTCTCAATCAGCTCAAGCATCCCCGTCTTCGCATTGTTCATTGTGACCATGTGATTGCCAATGATACCCGGCCGTCTCAGGCATTACGCCGAAGCCAGGGATCGTCGATGCGCATGGCCCTGGAAGCGGTTGCCGCCGGGCAGGCCGATGCCTGTGTCAGTGCGGGCAACACCGGTGCCCTGATGGCGTTATCGCGCTTTACCCTCAAGCTGCTGCCGGGTGTTGACCGACCAGCCCTGGTTGCTGCGATCCCGACCAATACCGACCATAAAACCTGGCTGCTGGATCTTGGCGCCAATGTATCCTGTGACGCCGATACCCTGTTTCAGTTCGCGGTGATGGGAGCGGTTTTGGCCGAGCAGGACCTCGCGGATAAGCCTAGAGTGGCTCTGCTCAATATCGGCGAGGAAGAGATCAAAGGCAACGATCTGGTCAAGCGCTGCGCGGAGCTGCTATGCGAGTCCCCCGAGATTGATTACATCGGCTATCTTGAAGGTAACGAGCTTTATTCTGGTCGTGCAGATGTCATTGTGTGCGATGGTTTTGTCGGCAACGTCAGCCTGAAAACCAGCGAAGGGGTCGCCAACCTGTTTATTGATAGCATCAAAAATGCAATCACCCGGAACCCGATAAAGCGTTTGGTGGCTAAATGGTTGTTTAATGACCTATTCATCAGCCTCAAACGATTGAACCCCGACCAGTACAATGGCGCAAGTCTGTTAGGATTGCGCGGTATTGTGGTCAAAAGCCATGGAAGTGCTGATATTGCCGCTTTTTCAAATGCGATTGGCGAAGCGGTACACGAGGTCAAACGGCAAATACCGACAAAAATCAGTGACCGTTTGGAAGCAGTCTTACTCGAGAGGCATTATTAGTCTTCATGTATAGCAAAATTTTAGGTACCGGCAGCTACCTGCCAGCTCAAGTACGTTCTAATGCCGACTTAGAACAGATGGTTGATACATCCGACGAATGGATTGTCGCGCGGACGGGTATTCGCGAGCGCCGTATCGCCGCTGTTGACGAAACTGTCGCGGTCATGGGTTATCAGGCTTCTTTAAACGCCATCGATATGGCGGGCATTGATAAAGAAGACATCGACCTGATCATTGTGGCAACCACCAGTGCCAGCCATGCGTTTCCGTCTGCGGCCTGCCAGGTGCAGGGCATGCTGGACATCAAAGGTTGCCCGGCGTTTGATATCGCCGCAGCATGTTCCGGCTTTATTTACGCCCTGAGTATTGCTGATCAGCATATTAAAACCGGCATGGCCAAGAATGTTCTGGTGATCGGCTCAGATGCGCTGTCTCACAAGTGTGATCCCGATGATCGCTCAACCATTATCCTGTTTGGTGACGGTGCCGGTGCTGTTGTGGTTGGTGCCAGCGAAGAGCAGGGGATCATCTCGACCCACCTGCATGCCGATGGTCATTTTGGTGGCCTGTTGAGCCTGGCGGTGCCAGAGCACGGCCAGACCTTCAGCGACGACAAATGGCTGTATATGGCCGGTAACGAAGTGTTCAAAGTGGCGGTGACTCAGCTGTCTAACCTGGTCAAAGACACGCTGGCTGCGAATAATATGGATAAATCCGAGCTGGATTGGCTGGTACCGCACCAGGCCAACCTGCGAATTATCTCGGCGACAGCGAAGAAGCTGTCGATGTCGATGGATCAGGTGGTGGTGACGCTGGATCGCCACGGCAATACCTCGGCGGCAACGGTCCCGACGGCGCTGGATGAAGCGGTTCGCGACGGCCGGATTCAACGTGGCCAGACTCTGCTGCTGGAAGCGTTTGGCGGCGGCTTTACCTGGGGCTCGGCGCTGGTGAAATTCTGATCCGGCAGTGTGCCTGACTGGATTCGATAAAGTTTAGGAAGGGATGTGTCGTAATCGGCAATCCGGATTGGATTGCTGTTTTCGTGTAACACATCTCTTGTCAATATACTGAAAAATCAGTACGTAAGAATAAGGATTCTCGAATGTCTAAGTTCGCGATTGTTTTCCCGGGCCAGGGCTCGCAAGCCGTTGGTATGCTGGCTGAGCTGGCTGCACAGTATGATGTTGTGCAAGAGACGTTTGCCGAAGCGTCTGAAGTGTTGGGTTATGATCTGTGGGCGCTGGTTCAGAACGGACCGGCGGAAGCACTGAACGAAACGCACCGCACCCAGCCGGCATTGCTGACAGCTTCCGTGGCTATCTGGCGCGTATGGCAACAGCAGGGTGGCGAGCAGCCAACCGTGCTGGCGGGCCATAGCCTGGGTGAGTACTCGGCACTGGTCTGCGCCGGTGTGATGGATTTCAAAGACGCGGTGAAACTGGTTGAGCTGCGTGGGCAGTTGATGCAAGAAGCGGTGCCTGCAGGTGTGGGCGCGATGTCAGCCATTATTGGTCTGGACAACGATGCCATTGCCAAAGCCTGTGAAGAAGCGGCCCAAGGCCAGGTTTGTTCTCCGGTGAACTTTAATTCCCCGGGCCAGGTGGTGATTGCGGGAAATAAAGAAGCGGTTGAGCGTGCTAACGTCCTGTGTAAAGAAGCGGGTGCAAAACGTGCGATGCCGCTGCCGGTTTCAGTGCCTTCCCACTGTGCACTGATGAAACCTGCAGCCGAAAAACTGGCTGTCGCGCTGGAAGCCGTAGCATTCAATACGCCGGCAATCCCGGTGATCAACAATGCTGATGTGGCGGTTGAAACGGATCCGGCGGCGATCAAGCAAGCGCTGGTGAAACAACTGTACGGTCCGGTCCGCTGGACGGAGTCTGTTGAGCGCATGGCTGCCGAAGGCATCGAGACCTTGCTGGAAATGGGGCCAGGTAAAGTACTGACTGGTCTGACAAAACGAATTAATCGCGCACTTGGCGGTGCGGCAGTGAACGATCCAGCCAGCCTGGACGCCGCCAAGTAAGATGGATGTCTGCCTTCGGTCTGCGTTTCAGGCTGAGCGACTGTGTTGTGACAGTGAGCAAGCGGCAGACATCAGACTCCCTATAAAAGAGGAATAACAATGAGCCTTGAAGGTAAAATTGCGCTGGTTACCGGTGCAAGCCGTGGTATCGGTCGTGCGATCGCAGAAACTCTGGTTGAGCGCGGCGCAACCGTGATCGGCACTGCAACCTCTGACAGTGGCGCAGAAGCCATTAGCGCCTACCTCGGCGACAACGGTCAAGGGATGGCACTGAACGTCACGTCTCCTGAATCGATCGAAACGCTCCTGAAAGCGATCAAAGAGCAGTTTGGCGATATCGATATTTTGGTAAACAATGCCGGGATCACTCGCGATAACCTGCTGATGCGGATGAAAGATGACGAGTGGCAGGACATTCTGGACACCAACCTGACTTCTGTCTTCCGCCTGTCGAAAGCTGTGCTGCGTCCAATGATGAAAAAGCGTAGTGGCCGTATCATCAGCATCGGCTCTGTCGTGGGAATTATGGGCAACGCCGGTCAGACCAACTATGCAGCCGCAAAAGCCGGCCTGGTTGGCTTTACCAAGTCGATGGCACGCGAAGTTGCTGCGCGCGGGATCACAGTTAATGCGGTTGCACCTGGTTTTATTGAAACTGATATGACCAAAGCGCTGAATGATGACCAGCGTGCTGCTACACTTGCCAATGTTCCAGCCGGTCGCCTGGGTGATCCGCGTGAAATTGCAGCAGCAGTTGCCTTCCTGGCGTCTGACGATGCGGGTTATGTAACCGGTGAGACACTGCACGTTAACGGCGGCATGTACATGATTTAAACAAAAAAGTTGCATAACTTGATGATGCAGGTCAAACTCGTCCTGTTTTCACAGAAATTCGTGGTTTGACCAGCGTGTTGAGTATTGCAACTTTGGCCGTAATGAATAAACTACAGCAAATCGCATTAGCGAATTCTTGTTTTAAGGAAATAGATTAATGAGCAACATCGAAGAACGCGTAAAAAAAATCATCGTTGAGCAACTAGGCGTAGACGAAGCAGAAGTGAAGAACGAAGCCTCTTTCGTTGACGATCTGGGTGCTGACTCTCTGGATACAGTTGAACTGGTAATGGCTCTGGAAGAAGAATTCGATACTGAGATTCCTGACGAAGAAGCTGAAAAAATTACGACAGTTCAAGCGGCAATCGACTACGTTGTTGGCGCATCTGAGTAATTAAAGAACTCCCTCCAGGCGGTCACCATGACCGCCTGATTTAATTTCGAAACCCTGTTTTATCCTCAATTCCCGGAGAAATAAATCGTGTCTAAGCGTCGCGTAGTTGTTACTGGCATGGGTATGCTATCACCGGTTGGTAATTCTGTTGAATCTTCATGGAAAGCCCTTCTGGCCGGCACTAGTGGTATTAGCAACATTGAGCATTTTGATGCGAGCGCATTTGCAACCCGTTTTGCTGGTTTGGTCAAAGACTTTAATTGTGAAGAGTACATGTCCAAAAAAGATGCTCGCAAAATGGACTTGTTTATTCAATACGGTATCGCAGCAGGCGTACAGGCGTTAAAAGACTCTGGTATTGAAGTAACTGAAGAAAACGCTCCACGTATCGGTGTAGCGATCGGCTCTGGTATTGGTGGTCTGGGTCTGATTGAAACCAACCATCAAGCCCTGTTGGAGAAAGGACCGCGCAAAATCAGCCCGTTCTTTGTTCCATCAACAATTGTCAACATGATCGCCGGCCACATGTCTATCATGTACGGTCTGCGCGGTCCGAACATCGCCATCTCTACGGCATGTACAACTGGCCTTCATAACATTGGCCATGCTGCACGTATGATTGCGTATGGTGATGCAGATGCCATGCTGGCTGGTGGTGCAGAAAAAGCATCAACCCCGCTGGGCATGGGTGGTTTTGCGGCGGCGAAAGCGCTGTCGACGCGTAATGAAGATCCACAAGCGGCGTCTCGCCCATGGGATAAAGATCGCGACGGTTTCGTGCTGGGCGACGGTGCCGGCATGATGATGCTGGAAGAGTACGAGCATGCCAAGGCACGTGGCGCGAAAATCTATGCTGAGCTGGTTGGCTTTGGCATGAGCGGCGATGCGTACCACATGACGTCTCCAAGTGAAGACGGCTCAGGCGGCGCGCTGGCCATGGAAGCGGCGATCCGCGATGCGGGGATCAATGCTGATCAAATTGGCTACGTGAATGCGCACGGTACCTCGACGCCAGCTGGCGACGTGGCGGAAACCCTGGGGATTAAACGTGCCCTGGGTGCGGCAGCGGATAAAGTGCTGGTTTCTTCAACCAAGTCAATGACTGGCCACCTGCTGGGTGCTGCCGGTTCGGTAGAAGCCATTATTACTGCCATGACCCTGGTTGATCAGGCGGTTCCGCCAACGATTAACCTGGAGAATCCTGATGAAGGCTGTGATCTGGATTACGTACCAGGTGAAGCGCGTCAGGCGAACCTGGAGTACGCCCTGTGTAACTCCTTCGGTTTCGGTGGCACCAACGGCTCGTTGCTATTTAAGAAAATCTAACGAGAACCTGTTATGATGACACGGCCCGGTGCAATGCACCGGGCCGTTTTTTTATCTGGAGGCTGGGATGATTCTGATCAACGGGGTAGAGACGGACACGGTAACGGTGGCTGATCGGGCATTGCAGTATGGGGACGGCTGCTTTACCACCATTCTCGTTGAACAGGGCCAGCCAAGGTTATGGCCGTTACATTTACAGCGGTTGCAAAATACGCTGGCGGCGCTTCGGATCGCAGCACCGGACTGGCAGGCCCTGGCCGAGCAGGTTCATCTGCTCGCGGCAGCCTTTCCGGACAAAGGCGGGGTGAAAGTGCTGATCAGCCGGGGTGCGGGCGGGCGGGGCTACAGTCCCGCCGGTTGCCTCGTCACCCAGGTGATTGTCTCTGATTTCGCCTGGCCGGCGCAGTATCTGCAGTGGCAGCAGCACGGCATCGCTTTGGGGGTCTGTCGGCAGCGGTTGTCGATCAGCCCGATGTTGGCAGGATTGAAACATCTCAACCGGCTGGAGCAGGTGTTGCTGAAACAGGAAGCGCAAGCGCAGGGCTGGCTCGATGCGGTGGTGCTGGATGCCGAGGGTTATGTGGCTGAGACGATCGCCTCGAACCTGTTCTGGCGGCAGGGCCAGACTGTCTTTACCCCAGCCCTGGAGAGCTGTGGTGTGCATGGGGTGATGCGGGCGCATGTGCTGTCGTTGCTTGAGCAGAGCCCGTATTGTATAGAATTTGTCAAAACACCCCTGAATGAGTTGCTTTGCGCCGATGAAGTCTTTATTACTAATGCCGTGATGGCGTTAGTGCCGGTGAATGAAATTGAAGGAAACACGTTCACGCAGCAGACGCTGTTGCACGAACTGAAAGAGAGGTTGTACGCGTGCTAAAAAAATTGCTGATCGTCATCTTATTGGCTGTGTTGGCGGTTGCTGGTGGATTGGGTTGGTCGTATCAGCAGGTGACGTCTTCGCTTGAGCTGTCGGTGCAGACGCCGGAAAATGTGCTGTTGACGGTGAAACCGGGCACATCATTTCGTGGCCTGCTCAATCAGCTTGATCAGGAAAAAATCGTTCCGGCCTCGCGCTGGACCCGCTGGGTGCCAAGGCTGGAGCCTCAGTTGACTAAGCTGAAATCCGGGACCTATCAAGTGACGCCTGAGATGACCTTGCGGGATGTCCTGATGCTGGTGGTGTCGGGCCGGGAGCACCAGTTTGCAATCACCCTGCTTGAAGGCGATCGCTTTGTCGACTGGCGGGCGCAGCTCAAGGAAGCACCTTATGTAGTGCATGCCACCCAAGCGATGACGGAGGCTGAAATTGCCGCTGAGATTGGCGCGGACGTCGAGAAACTCGAAGGATATTTATTGCCGGAGACGTATCACTATACGGCCGGGACAACCGATCTTGAATTGTTGCGGCGGGCATACCGTCAGATGACCAGTTTGCTGGCAGAGGCATGGGAAGCGCGCGATGAGACGATTCCGCTGAAAAGCCCTTATGAAGCCCTGATCATGGCCTCGATTATTGAAAAGGAAACAGCCGTCGATCATGAGCGGAGCATGGTGTCTTCGGTCTTTATGAACCGCCTGAACAAGGGGATGCGGCTGCAGACAGATCCAACCGTGATTTACGGGATGGGGGAGAAATATGACGGTAATATTCGTAAGCGTGATCTGCGTACGCCGACCCCGTACAACACCTATACCATTTCCGGCCTGCCACCGACGCCGATTGCGATGCCGAGCCAGGCTTCTGTGTTGGCAGCGGTTAATCCGCAGGAAAGCAATTATTACTACTTTGTGGCAGATGGTCAGGGCGGCCATCAATTTTCGACGACACTGCGGGAGCACAACCGCGCGGTGCGCGCCTATCTGAGAACATTAAAGCAGAACAAATGACTGGTAAATTTATTGTAATTGAAGGACTTGAGGGAGCCGGGAAGAGTACGGCAATCAACCTGGTGGCCAAGATCCTGGCGGAGCACGGGATCGCAGAGCCGCAACTGACCCGGGAGCCGGGCGGCACGCCGTTGGCCGAGCAGATGCGGATCCTGGTGAAACAGGGGCACCCGGATGAGCCACTGACGGATATGGCTGAGTTGCTGCTGCTATATGCTGCCCGGAGCCAGTTGGTGGAGAATGTGATCAAACCGGCGCTGGCGCAAGGGCGTTGGGTGGTCGGCGATCGTCATGATATGTCGTCACAGGCGTATCAGGGCGGTGGCCGCGGCTTTGATCCGGCCGTGATGGAAAACCTGCGTGATACGGTACTGGGCGATTTCCGCCCCGACCTGACCTTGTATATGGATATTGATCCGGTGCTGGGGCTGGAGCGTGCGCGGGGCCGAGGTGAGCTCGATCGCATTGAGCAAATGGATATTGATTTCTTCCATCGTACCCGGGCCCGATTCCTGGCATTGGCCGAGCAGGATCCGAGTGTGGTGATGATTGATGCCAGCCAGTCACTGGCGGCGGTGTCAGCTGAGATCACTCAAGCGCTCAATACCTGGCTGGAGCAGCAGTAACATGTTGTATCCATGGCAGGAGCCTGTTTGGCAGAACTGGCAGCAGTTGTTGCGCCAAGGTCGCTTACACCATGCCATTTTGCTGGTGGCACCGGGCGGCAGCGGTCGTGAGGCACTGGCCAAGCAGTTGGCGAAGACCGTGTTGTGTCAGCAAAGTGAGACCGAGCCCTGCGGCCTCTGTCATGGCTGTCAGTTGTTCGCAGCCGGGACGCATCCGGATTTTCATGCCGTGGCCCCGGTTCAGGCTGGGAAACAGATTGGGGTCGATGCGATCCGCCAGTGTAATCGCTGGGCCACAGAAACCTCGCAATTGGCCGGTCAACGGGTGATCATGATTGATCCGGCTGATCACATGGGGGAATCCGCGGCCAATGCCTTGTTGAAAACCCTGGAAGAGCCGCCGTCGGGTTGTCAGTTCATATTACTGGCCCACTCACTTGATCGCTTGTTGCCGACCATCACCAGTCGGTGTAACCAATGGCGGTTGCCGACCCCGGATGAGTCGCAGACCCAGCGTTGGGTAGAGCAGCAGTTGATGCAGAGCGTCAAGCGGGAAGCTATTCGCCTCAATAGCGGCTCACCGTTGGCAACCGTGGCGTTTATCGAGCAAGGGCAGGACATTCGCTATGGCAAGTTGCTGGCAGCCTTCAGCGAATTTGCGAAGCCGCCTCACCTTGGCTTGTATGAAGTCGCCGGGTTATGTACGGCGGAAGGGAGTATCAGCCTGAAGTGGCTCAGCTACTTCCTGGTTGACTGTATTAAACTTCAGCAAGGCGCAGGTTCGCACCTGATCCATTGTGAATCAGTTGGCTTGGTGCAAGCTGTCGCGGGGCAACTCAGTCCGGCGGTGCTACTGCGTCAGGTTCATCAGGTGAATGCTCTGCAAAGGCAGCTGGAAACGCATCCCGGCCTGAATGAAGAGCTATTAATTGTTAATTGGTTAACTGGGTTCATGCCCGCTTAACCGCCTGAGAGATTTGAGGAGTAGATTGTGTTAGTTGATTCACATTGTCACCTGGACAAACTGGATTACGAGCAATTACATACTGGGGTTGATGATGTGCTGGCCAAAGCCAAGGCCAGAGGGGTTGATTATTTTCTGTCGGTAGGCGTGACGCTCAAAAGCTTCCCGGCCATGATGGAACTGATCGAGCCTTATCCGCATGTGTTTGCATCCTGCGGTGTCCATCCCCTGGATATTGAAGCCGGGTTTGATTACGACCAGCTGAGAGCCTATGCCCAGCATGATCGTGTGGTTGCCATTGGTGAAACAGGGTTGGACTACCATTACCAGCCGGAGCTGGCAGAGCAGCAACAGGAGATTTTCCGTCAGCATGTTCGCCTGGCTGTTGAGCTGAACAAACCATTGATTATTCACACCCGGATGGCACGTGAAGACACGATTCGCATTTTGCGTGAAGAAGGGGCGGAGCGATGTGGCGGCGTGCTGCATTGCTTCACAGAGAGCCTGGAAATGGCCCAGGCCGCGATGGAGCTTGGCTTTTACATCTCGATTTCCGGAATTGTCACCTTCAACAAAGCCAGCGAGCTGAAGAATGTGGTTCACCAGTTACCGCTCGAGCGCCTGCTGGTGGAAACGGATTCACCGTATCTGGCCCCGGTGCCTCACCGCGGCAAGCAAAACCAGCCGGCTTATGTCCGTGAAGTTGCTGAATACATTGCCCTGCTTAAAGGCGTTTCGGTCGAAGAAGTTGAGCGGATCACCACAGAGAATTTCTTCTCTCTTTTCTCTCGCGCCCTGCGCTAATGTAATACCTATCTGATCAGTATTCAGATTGATCACCATATTCCCTCTGCTAAAAAAGGAGCTTCGGCTCCTTTTTTTATGTGATGAAAAAGCAAGTGGCTTTTATTTTGTGGTGCTTAAAAACTACATGCTGTTGAAATGGAAGGTATCTGCTGACTCGGGTGAATGCCGGACTTATAAGATAAATAATTACAGTAATGAAATATTATTACGTGTCGTATTTATCTAATCGATTTAGATAAACCTGAATTAAACGAATGGAATGTGATTTTATATCATTCGGGTTGGTTGTTATTTGTGCTATTGGTGAAATTATACTACGTAATTTCCTTCAGTTATTGGTGGATGTCAAGCTCAATTTAGCGTCGCATTTTATGCTCTGTGGCAATAAAAAATAAAAGTGGTGCTAGCATTATGACTACGGGGGATAGTTGGCTTGCACTGACTTGATATCTAACTAAAACAGTTTCATTCAGGAGCACACTATGTTTAAAAACCTTTTTGCTAACTTGCAGAAAGTCGGTAAGGCGCTGATGTTGCCCGTCTCGGTTCTGCCGGTTGCGGGTATTCTGCTAGGGGTCGGGGCCGCCAACTTTAGTTGGATGCCGGATATAGTCTCTCATCTGATGGAGCAGGCGGGTGGCTCTGTTTTTGGTCAGATGGCGCTCCTGTTTGCAGTCGGCGTGGCATTGGGGTTTACCAATAATGACGGCGTCGCTGGCCTGTCAGCCATTGTTGGTTACGGCATTATGATCGCCACGCTGCAGGTGATGGCCGGTGCGTATGGTGTTGAAGAGATCAACACCGGTGTGCTGGGCGGGATCCTGGTCGGTGGCCTGGCGGGCTGGGCCTTCAACCGTTTTTATCGGATCCAGCTGCCGGACTATTTAGGGTTCTTTGCCGGCAAACGTGCTGTGCCGATTATTACCGGCTTCTGTGCTATTGCCCTTGGGATTGTGCTGTCGTTCATCTGGCCACCAATCGGTGCCGGGATTGCCGCATTCTCGGATTGGTCTGCCAACCAGAACCCGGTGATGGCTTTCGGTATTTACGGGGTGGTTGAACGTGCGTTGATTCCATTTGGTCTTCACCATATCTGGAACGTCCCCTTCTTCTATGAAGCCGGAGAGTGTATGAACAAGTCGGGTGAAGTGGTGAATGGGATCATGACCTGCTTCCTGACCGCGGATGATGCCTCTCGTGCTGCTGGGAACGGCTTTGGCCAGTTGGCCGGGGGATACCTGTTTAAAATGTTCGGCTTGCCGGCCGCTGCGGTTGCGATTTGGCATTCGGCGAAACCGGAAAACCGTGCCAAAGTTGGCGGGATCATGCTCTCGGCCGCGCTGACTTCATTCCTGACCGGGATCACCGAGCCAATTGAGTTCTCTTTCCTGTTTATCGCACCGGTTCTGTATGGGATCCATGCGTTGCTGGCAGGTTTTGCCTATGTGCTGACGAATATGCTGGGGGTGATCCATGGCCATACCTTCTCGAATGGTTTTATTGACTTTGTGGTGCAGTCGCCGAACGCAGACAACATGGGTCTGCTGGTAGTACTGGGGGTTGCCTATGCGATTGTCTACTACGTGGTGTTTCGTGTGGTGATCCGAGCCCTGGATCTGAAAACCCCGGGCCGTGAAGAAGACGAAGAGGAAGGTGAGGTGGCAACCGGTAGCGAGTTGGCAAAATCACTGGTGATGGCCTTCGGCGGCAAAGACAACATTACGGGTTTGGATGCTTGTATCACTCGTCTGCGTGTGGCGGTAGCCAGTGTTGATAAGGTCGATCAGGAAGAGCTGAAAAAACTGGGCGCAGCCGGGGTCGTGGTTGCCGGTGGCGGTGTGCAGGCGATTTTCGGAACCAAATCGGATAACCTGAAATCTGATATGGATGAATGGATCCGTAATCACTGATCGCCAGTGCCAGTGCGCTGGCGCCTGGAAATGATGATACCAGGGAAGCTTCGGCTTCCCTGGTTGGTTTCTGTCGTTTGTGCGCTCAGAGCGACAGGAAGAAGAGCATCAGGAAGGGGACCAGCAGACTAAGAATAAAGCCGCTGACAATGGCTATCGGGACACACCGGATCCCGCCGCTGTTTTGGATCACTGGTAGAGTAAAGTCCATTGCGGTCGCTCCGGCATAGCCGATCGCCGTGCTGGGGTAGCGGCTGATCATTATTGGGATCAGCGTCAGGGCGACCAGCTCACGCAGTAATTCGTTGAGAAAAGCCGCACCGCCGAAAATCGGCCCCAGACCATCGCCCATCAGGATCCCGGCCAGTGAATACCAGCCAAACCCGGACGCCATCGCTAACCCGTGGGTGACGGGGATCCCCAGAATGGCCGCGGCAATCACACCGCCCGGTAGGGAGGTCAGGACAATCACGAGCGCGATGGTCATCCCTTTCTTGTTGAGCAGAATTTGCCGCAGCGTCATTCCGCTGTTACGCAGCTGGATCCCGATGAGAAAGAGCAGCAACAGCAAGATTATTTCGCTGGCTTGATCTACCCAGCCCAGCTCAATCCCAGACAGCAGGCCGACCAGCAACCCGCCGGCGACGACGAAGACCAGTTTGACCGATTCCAGGATCATTTTGCCAAATGGAAGCCGGTGATGGTCCTGGCTGGTTTCGATCGACCACAGCTTATCGATGACCGGCAGGGCGAGCAAATTACACCCGCTGATAGTCAAGAAAAACACGGTCGTATAGGTCAGGATCTGGCTCAGATTTTGGCCCAGGTTATCCAACCCGGCGAGGCTAAGGCCCATTAAACCGAGGATCACCAACACTAAGCGGCTGGTCTGGGTATTGATAAACTCAATGACGGAATCCTTTTTCACCGGGATCAGATAGCCAATCACCAGTGGCAGGAAGATATAGAGCATTCCTGAAAACATGTGTGTCCTTACGATTGTTTCGGGGTCAACGCTGATTGGGCCGGGATAGGAAACAGGCTTGTCCAGGTACCGCCCTGAGTCATCAGCTGCTTTCATTCCATGAAACAAGCAGCTTATCAGTATCAGAAAGAAGAGGTCAACATAAGCCGCTGGATATCAAGGGCTTTTTATCATGATGTGTTGCTCAGAAGCCGCTTTCCTTAATCACATTGCGAAGTTGTTGGTTAAACTCAATCTCCGGCATGTTGGTCAGGTCGTACATGACTTCTGCCCCGGCCAGATCCAGCTCGACATGGTGAGTATCAATTGCCTCGTCATTGCTCTTAAACATCAGCAGGTGGTTGGCCATTCGAGCGACATCCAGATAGCTGGTTCCGGAGTGTTGCCGGCGGTAAGGCATTGTGGTGTTGCTGGCGACTTCGAGGTAATCCTCATCAAACCCCCAGTGTTTGAGGATCAAGAGGCTGGCGTCCTGGCAGCAGTGTTCAAACACGAATTTGGCGACGTTCAGATCGATGTAATTCCCGCTTTCCAGATAATTTTTGTACTCATGGAGCAGGCAGAATAAGCCGATGTCGGCAAAGAGCCCGGATAACAACGCCTTTTCCGGCTCGAGACGGACATCGCTGTCGGGATGCTTTATCAGTCCCTGGCTGATCACTGCCATCGTGGCGGCAAGTTGACGTGACCGCAGGGCGCTCTGTTGGAGCAGTCGGTTGCACTGGCTGTCGAAGTGGCCGTAAGATTTGAGCTCTTCAATTGATTTTGCCGTGACAATATCGCGGACCCGTAAGATCCCGAGCCGACTGACAGCGGTTTGGATATCATGGCAGACCACATTGCGGCGGTTGAACAGGAGGGTATTGGAAATCTTGATGACAGATGCAGCAATTCCCGGATCATCAAGCAGGACATCCGCGACATCGCGAATAGTGGTTTCTTCTGAAGCACATAGTGTTTGCAGTCTGGCGAGAACTTCCGGGATCGGCGGCAAGGACAGGCGATTCCTGACGATCGCATCTTTCACGAGTGCGCAAAATTCAGACTGTAACCCTTTCACTATTTTGTCGTTTTCAGGCTTGAGCCAGAAGAAAGATACGTGTGCCATGCTCGTTATTTGATTGAAATTAAAGTAAAGATTCTATCTTGGGCACAGTCGGATAGACAGTATTGATGGGAAAAAAGATCAAAAAATTCAATTTTTTCGATCTTTATGCCGTCTCTGACGAAGGTTCGTCATCCGTGTCCAGTAGTTTGAGCAAGAAGCGGATGGTCAGGGAAACCGTCTCCTGAGTCAGCAACAACTGCTTGTAATGGGCTTCCAGAGGCAGGATTTCGAGCCAGCGTTGGCAGACCCAAGTCACGTTGTGGTAGTTGGGAGTGGGGTAAAGGGCTCCGAGCTCCGGCATGGTCTGGTAAAACATTTTGAGTTTATCCGCCAGACACATTGTCTTGCTGTCGATATGAATATCCGGCCACGTTGGATGAGGCTGGCAGGTGCCGTGCAGCAAGCCATCTTGATCGACCTCGATCGCAAGGATCCGGATGAGCTGAACGCCTTCGGCAATAATACTCAGTAGCCCGTTCTCGTCAGCGTTGAAGTCGACAATTTTTGCCTCAGTGGCGATCGCCGGAATTTTCTTCACATCATCATGGGTTTCGAACTCGTTTAACATACAAAGCGCAAAGCTTCTTTCGTCATTAAGTGATTGTTTTATCATTCGAATGAAGCGTTCTTCTGTGATCACGAGCTCTAACCGCCCCTGAGGCAACAGGTGTTTAGATGACGGATAGAGTGCAATGTCAGCCATGAGATCCCCTCCTCACTAATAACCATAGTCGCCGATGGGCAGATGCACGATAGTGATATTGGACTTGTTGTGATCGCTGCAGGACATACGGCTGACACATAAATTGGGGCATTTTTTGCCTCATTTAACTTATTTCGACTCGTATAATATGCCTGAAATCTCAGTTTTTGGTGTTCATGGTTTCATATGTGGACAATATATAACCGCTGTGTCATTGTCTCTGCGTAGACACATTTTGTTCGAAATTACGGTTACTTAAACGAACTTTTCACGGTTAGCGGAGGGAAGATTGTGCGATCGATCAAGGAAGACTTCTTTAATTATTTGCGCGAATTTGGCAAGTATGAAAAACGTTCCATGTTTGGTGGTACAGGGATTTTCATCCATGGGGCCATGTATGCCATCCTGACCGACGAGTTAATTTATCTACGGGGTGGAGAGACGCTGGATGAACGGCTGGCTTCGCTGGGATGCAAGAAATTCAGACATATCAAGCGGAGTACGACGGCCATCGTCAACTACTACGACATCACTCATATTTATCATCAGGATCGGGCGCTTTGCGATGCAATCATTCGCGAATCGATTCGACTGTCTACCGAAGAGAAAGCCTTGAAGTCGTCGTCGCAAGGCAAGCGCCTGCGGGATTTACCCAATATGCGCCTGACGCTGGAGCGAATGGTAAAAAAGGCAGGGATCCCGGATGTCAGCAGCTTTATTTCCCTTGGGGCTGCTGAAGTTTACCGCAAAGTCCGTTGCTCCCATGGCAAGGAAATCGATCTGAAGTTGCTCTGGATGTTTGCCGGTGCGATCGAGGGCTGCCACTGGACATTGCTTGAGGAAGAGCGCAAACAACATTTGCTCCAGTCTATTGAGTAGGCGCAGTACAGACAGCGTGCACTATCTCCTTTTCTGGTTTTCAGAATCTGGCCACCGTATGTCGGTGGTCTTTTTTATTGTATGATGGTAGCAATTTCACCATAAAAATTAGCCCTTTATGCAATTACCTAAACTGACGGGCCAAGTGCTGTCCGGACTGCACTGTTTTTTGATTGCTGCCGATCAGATGAGCTTTACCCGGGCTGCAGAGATCTTGTGCCTGACCCAAAGTGCCGTGAGCCATAAGATTAAAACCCTGGAGCAAAATCTCGGGGTACGGTTGTTTATCCGCCAGCCGCGCAAACTGGTGCTGACGGAGGAGGGCAAACGGCTCAAAGCAGTCGTGGCGCATAACTTTGGTGATATTGCCCATGAAATCCGGGATTTGAAAACCGTGGAGCTCAGCGGGGATTTTAATGTCGCGGTGCCCCCGACGTTTGCCCAGACCTGGCTATTGCCGCGGCTGAAACATTTTATCGGCCAGTACCCGGCACTGCGGTTTCACCTGCGTACCCGCAATGAGCTGGTGGATTTCCAGACCGAGACTTTTGATTGTGCGATTTATTTCGGCCACGGCAAATATCCGGGGCTGCATACCGAAAAGCTGATGGATGAAAGCATGCTGCCGGTTTGTAGCCACGAATATGCCCTGGCCCATGATCTGTATGGTAACCCGGAGAAGCTCAATGCCTGCCTGTTACTGCATGATGCGGCCCCCTGGGCCCGGGCCGGCCAGAATGATGAATGGCAGTATTGGGCACAGCGCCATGGCGTGATGTTACCGGAAGCTGGCTGTACGTTTGATCGGGCTGATTTGGCATTGCAGGCAGCAGAGCAGGGCATCGGTGTAGCCATGGGGCGTCAGTCCTTTGTTGCGCATCAGCTGGACAACAAGCGGTTGGTGGCACCTTTTGCCATGACAGTTCAGTCGCCGCTCAGTTATTACATTGTCTGTCGGCGTGAAATGGCATTGTCGCCAAGGTTTGAAGCGTTTATGAACTGGCTGAGAAGCGAAGTTGGCTGAAACGGGAAGAGCGTAAAGCTGAGAAGATAAAGTCGCGTTTTGGGCTGGCACTCCCCGGTAGAGGGAGTGCCAGAAAACGGCTTAGTATTTAAAGCGGGTGGTGATCATGATTTGATCATCATAGATATCGTTGAAGCGGCCTTGTACCCCAATCGAGAACAGTTCAGTGGCATGAAAACGACCATAGATGGAGCCGATGGTTTTTTCGCTGTCATCAATGTTCAGGTGGCCGATTAAACCGCCGACTTCCAGCTGCGGGCCTAACCATTGACGGACACCAATGTTGACTTCCATGCCTAGCTTACCGCTGGAGCTGCTAAATGCCCCGGTATCTTTTTTGGCGTTGCGGGCTTTAATCTCACCGGTAATATCGGCCCAGTTATTCACCGGGGCATGGAAACCGACCCCGAAAGCCATATCCCAGTCGTTATCAAACTCGGTGTCAATGCTGCCGGTTAGGTGGGCATTGGGGTGAATTGATTTGCTAAAGCCTGCGCCGTAAGTGAGCGGGCTAATCCCAATACGCGCTTCGGCGTAGTCGTAACTAAAGTTACTCATGGTCGCTTTATTGTTCGCGTGAGCCACCGAAGCAAGAGATGCCAGGATAATGCCGGTGGCAATGAATGTTTTACGCATGAAAATTAGTCCGTGGAGCCTTCAGAAAGAATGGGGCCATTTTAATGGACTCAAGCGCTTAATCATAGATTTTTGCTAAATGAAGTGATTGTTTTGACGATTAACAGCGTAAAAATGCAGCAAAAATCACAAAAAAATGTGATCTGTGGCGCGAATTATTATCTGTCGTCAGGGACGGTGAAAGCAGCGGGCCTGGGCCCGCTGAGCCGGGTTAGGCCGGAATCAATTCGTTGCCGGAGCGTAGTCCCGCTTCAAACTGTTTGAAGTTGTTCAGTGTGGTGTCGGCAATATTCCCGAGCGCTTCTTCGGTCAAAAATGCCTGATGACCGGTAAATAGGACATTGTGGCAAGAAGAGAGGCGACGGAAGACATCATCGACAATCACATCATTTGATTTGTCTTCAAAAAACAAGTCTTTTTCATTTTCATACACATCAATCCCCAGTGAACCAATCTTGCGGTTTTTCAGCGCTTCAATGGCATCTTTGGAGTTGAGCAGCTCGCCACGGCTGGTGTTGATGATCATCACTCCGTCCCGCATCTTGGCAAACGCATCGGCATCGAGCATGTGATAGTTTTCTTCGGTCATCGGGCAATGCAGGGTGATCACATCCGCCTGGGCGTAAATTTCGTCCAGCGTGGCATAGGTCACGCCCAACTCGATGGCCACCGGATTTTCGTACGGATCAAAGGCGAGGATATTCATGCCCAGTCCTTTAAGGATCCGGATGGTGGCGATCCCGATCTTACCGGTGCCGATCACCCCGACGGTTTTGCCGTAGAAGTTGAATCCGGTCAGCCCTTCCAGTGAGAAGTTGGCATCCCGGGTACGCTGGTATGCGCGGTGGATCCGGCGGTTGAGGCAGAGCATCAGGCCCAGGGTATGCTCGGCAATGGCTTCCGGTGAGTAGGCCGGCACCCGGACCACCTGGATTCCGAGCTCCGCGGCCGCATCCAAATCAACCTTGTCAAAGCCGGCGCAGCGCATGGCAATGATCTTGACCTGGTGATCGGCCAGGACTTGTAACACCGGGCGGCTCAGGTCGTCGTTGACGAAGGCGCAGATGGCATCAAAGCCGTGGGCCATCCGGGCGGTCTGCTCGGTCAGGCGGAAGTCGAAGTAGGTCAGCTCATGTTGATAGCTGGCATTAATGCGGTCGAATGACTGTTGGTCGTATTTTTTTGTGCTGAAGACTGCAACTTTCATAGGTCACCGTTTCGGGGAACTGATTATGTGAGAAACATAACACTTTTACCTGATCCCGCAAAGCACTAGCTATCCGACAGCGACAGGCGCCGATCACTGAGCGCGGCCATGATCCGGTTGGTGTCTAACACCCGGGCCCATGGCATCAGATCGTTCTCATTCTCAATGACATAGCTAGTGAGCTGGTCGATCACGACCTGCTTGAGCTGATCGCCATCCCAAGGCTTGGCGATGTAATAGTCGAGGCTGGCTTGGTTGACCGCCTGGACGGTCTCTTCCAGTCCGGCCTGGCCGGTCAGCAGGATCCGGCGCGATTTTTCGGTTTCCGACCAGTGCTTGAGTTCAATCAGGAAATCGATCCCGGTTTCGCCCGGCATGATGTGGTCACACAAGATCAGCGCGAGCGGGATATGATCGGCAATCGACTCGGCCAGGACTTCCTTGGCTTCATCGACTGATTCTGCGGCCTCAAGGACAAAGTGTTCTTCGAGGCTGCTGAGATCGTGAAAGACGCTGTTGAGCACTTCCCGCTCATCATCGACGCAGAGAATGAGATATTTGTTCATAGAGCCTCCTGGTTAGCGGGGATTTTTGAGGCCAAACTCGGGGCCTCACCGGACAGAGAAGCGTCGCCGCGCAGCGGCAGGGTGGCAATCATCCGGGTAAACCGGCCGGGCTCGGACTCGACCCGGATCTCGCCGTGATGATGATGGATGATTTGCTGGCACACCGACAAGCCAATGCCCAGGCCAAAGTTGCCCTCACGCTTGGTGGTGTAATTGAGCTCGAAGATTTTTTCCTGCTGCGCCGGTGCGATCCCTTTGCCGTTGTCTTCCACGATGATGTCGACGCATTGGTTTTCGTTATCCTCGTTTTGGATTCCGGGCGTAAATCGGGTAGTGATCCGGATTTCTCCAGGTGCTTCAATCGCATCTAAGGCATTGGCGATCAGGTTGGTCCATACTTGCTGCAAGGCGATCGGCTGGCAGGTGATGAGGGGGAGTTTGGCATATTCTTTGGTCACATGATGATGCTTGAGGCGGTTTTCGAAAATGACCAGGGTATCTTCCAGCCCTTCATGAATATCGACCTGGTGAAAGGTCTCGTCATCCTGGCGGGCGTAGCTCTTCAGGCTTTTGACCAAATCGGCAATCCGCTGGGCGCAGACATGCATTGAGCGCAGGAAACTGCCCATCTGATAATAGTTGTCCCACTCATCCATCACCGGCTTGAGGTTTTTTTTCTGACTCAGCAGCCAGCTCTCGAGGTGCTCCGGTCCGTCGATGCCCATCTGGACGGCTTTGCGGGCCAGCTGGCGATCACCCAGTTTCAGCTCTAAAGCTTTGGCCCGGCTGCGGGTTTCGGCGGTCGAGAGCGGCCGGGATTGCATCGCCTGTTGCAGGATCATATTGCCGCGGGTCTGGTTTTCCAGGCTCAGCTGGGTCTTTGTTAATTTACAAATGGTGTGCTTGAGGGTATCGCTGCCGCGCAGGATCGCCGACACTGGGTTATTGAGCTCATGGGCAACCCCGGCAACCAGCTGGCCCAGCATGGCCATTTTTTCTTTTTCAATGAGTTGCTGATAGGCGGCATCCAGCGATTGCAGGGTCTGTTGCAGTTGCATCTCGGTACGGATACTGCCTTGCAGGCGGCGGTTGAAATTGCGCAGCAGCAGGTTGGTAAATAACGGCAGTAACTCGCTGCGGGAGTTCATCACTTTGTTGAACAGGGTACGATCGAGCTTGATGACATCAGTTTTGCCCAGGGTCACACCGGTCGAAAACGACGGCTCACCGGTAACAAACGACATCCCGCCTACCAGATTGCCCGGTCCGACCCGGACCACTTCATGCTTGTTGCCGTGCTCATCCTTTTTATACAGCACGACCTCCCCCATAGTGATAAACCAGAGGAAACGGTTGGGCTGACCTTCCTGGGTCAGCAGATGGTCGGCGCTGTAGGTCCGGCAGGCGCGGCTTTCATCATTGCCGTCAAAAAAATCATGCAGGGCATCGGTGACCTGGCGGGCCAGCGTTTCATCGTCGAGATCATTGGTATTTTGAATAAAACCGGAGCGGAAGTTCGCCATCTGTCGCTCGATATGGGCATTGAGGATCCGACGGTGATCCAGGACCTGGCTGTATTGCAACCAGTCTTCCCCCGGATGCTTGAGCACGAAGGTGGTGAGCTCCTTGGTTAACACCTGAAGCAACTCGCTGGGTTGCCAGGGCTTATTGAGACAGTAATGGAGGCGGCCTTCGTTGACAGCCTGCATAATACTGTCGAGCTGCGGTTTGTCGTTGAGTAAAACTGAGCGGGCGTGGCGGGTGGCTGGATGGGATTCGAGCTGGATCAGAAAATCCACGCCATTGTCGAGGCCGAGCCGGTTGTCACAGATCACCGCTGCGACCTGCTGCCCCTGGTGTTCGACGAGATCCAGGATCTCGTAGGCTTCGCGGATACTGTATGCGTTACAGAGATCAAACAATCCGGCAAACCCAGCCAGTTCCTGGTTGAGCCGTTCGATAATAGTTGGGTCGTCATCCAGACAGACAATGACAAAACTGTTCAACCTAGCCTCGCTTGCTTGTACCCCTTTGCTTCAAGTGTATAAGAAATCATCAGCCAAGAGTGAGAGACGGATTACAAAGTGATGGCATTAGTTGTTGATTCATCGACAATATACGCAAAGGAGCAGGCACAATGTGATAAACTCAGCGCTTATTGAGCAACAACTGGGACACAACATGTTGAAGAAAATTGGTGCCATCGGCGGCGCCGTGTCAATTATCTTATGCTGGCCGCTGGCAACCGGACAAATTGGTGAGCGGATTTACCTAGATACGGTCGGGCAGTACGAAAACCCGTACCTGACCATCAGTAATGAAAGTTATGACCGCGGTTATCTGAGCTCTGATGTGGTGTCCCGTCTGGAAGTGAAAGATGACTGGAAGTCGTTGTTTGATGAGGAAGGCTTGCCGACGGTCTGGTATGTCCGCCATCAGGTGAAACACGGCGTTCTCGGTCTGGAGTCAACCAGTGAGTTGGTGCTGGACGAAGCCTTCAAGCCGGTGGCGGATAAGCTGTGGGGAGAAGGGGTAACACCGATCCGTTTCACCACCTCGACCGCCCTGACCCGGACCACGGAATTCTCGATCACCATGAACCCGATTGCTTTTCAGGATGAGCAAGGGGCCAACGCTGATGTGACCTCGTTTGTGATGACGGGGACGGTGGATAGCCAAGGGTCCGGTGAGTTCCATTACCAGTTGCCGGAAGCCAACCTGACCACCACAGCTCGCGAAGCGATGACGTTGACCGGGCTGGAGGGAAGCGGCCAGGGCGTGATGGACGGCCAGTTCTGGATTGGCAGCCAGAGCCTGAAGGTTGATCATATCAGTTTTCACAATATTGAAGCGGATCAGGGCGTGGCCCTGGATAACCTGATGGTGGCGATGACCAATCGTCTGGTCCAGCCGGAACCGGCTGAGGGAGAAACAGAAGTAAATTCGATGCTGACCAACACCAACAGCGTGCGCGTCGATCGTGTTGTGGCGCTGGATGGCCAGGAATATCAGAATTTTAATTTCCAGGTCGCCCTGTCGGACATGGATTACCCTGCCATCAGCCGCCTGGGCGAGGTTGCCGAAGGCATTGAGCAGGAGATGACCCAAGCGCAGGCGGAAGAAGCAGCGTTGGCGCTGGATTTGCTGGTGGCGAAAGGCTTGAAATTTGCCGTTGAGCAACTGAGTGTGGAGACGCCGAAAGGGGCGGTGACCAGCCATCTGAACCTGGAAGTGGCACCGGGCATCGCCAGAGCGTCACAGAACCTGGCATCGATTACGGAAAAACTTCAAGGTGATTTCAGTTTGCAGTTGCCGATTGCCTTGGTTGAAGCCAATCCGGCGATGCTCGAGAAAGCGACCATGATGGAGCAGAACGGGATTGTCGAAAAAGGGGCTGAGTATTACCGCCTGAACATGAAGGTGGATGGCGATCAGATTATCCTTGCTTCTGGCGATCAGCTGCCGCTGGCGATGCTGATGATGCTGTTTATGTAGTGCGCTGGTGCGAAGAAGCGCCTTTGCGAACAAGTGATCCAGCGAGCAATCAGCAATTGCCGCAAGAGGCTGGTTTATCCCGGCCAGACCCAGCCGCGTAGCCCCTACGCGGCTTTTTTGATCCTCGGCGTCGCCTGTATTGAGAATGAGCCACTTGAATGAATCGGTCCTGCCTATTAATGAAATTGCTTTTTTCCATTTAGTAATTTCAGAGAAATGGGCAACACTTAAAACATACAGCAGGTAAAACAAGATGAAGCGCCTGTTTTGGTTTATAAAATTCGTTTAGGGGGATGCATGGAGTCGCTCAAAGTTAAAGATTATATGAATACGCGCCCGGTCACATTTGATCCGAAAATGTCATTATCGCAGGCGTTGGGTAAATTGCTGCTGTCCAAGCAGATTGGTGGTCCGGTGGTTGATGAGCAACGCAAAGTGGTTGGCTTCCTGTCTGAGCAGGATATGATCCATAAGCTGCTCAAGGTCGGCTATCACTGCCAGGATACGCATAATGTACAAGACTGCATGCGTCCTGAAGTGCTGACGGTGACACCGGAAGATTCCATTATTGAGCTGGCGGATGTGATGACCGGCCAGAAGCCGAAAATTTACCCGGTTGTGGATAATGGCCGGCTGGTGGGGATTATCACCCGCCGGGATGTCCTGACGGCAATCAGTAACCAGATTGTGGATTGCTTTAAACATCCGGTCTAACAATTGCTGACAATCAGTATGCAACCGAAGACCAATCTCACCTCTGTAAGGTTCAGGTAAAGGCGCTCCGGCGCCTTTGCCTGAACCTGCCTCATATTTGTTCCGCAGCGCTGTCCGGCGCTCGCCGGATGTCTCCCTTTGACCGAATGTGCGATAGCGCCGGTTTACAACATTTGTTTGAATTTCATTGGCTTATTTATTGATCTATGGCCAAGAAATGCCCGGCTTTCAGTCGCAAAATGACCGATATCGTTTTCGAAATCGAAATTGAAACCGTTTTTGAACTGCCGCGGATGGACTCGAGAGACAGGCGGTAGTCATACCAGCGATCCAGTCAAAGGCCAGATATTTACTGGATCAGACTGGTATAGAGATACCTGGCAGCGCTGTCCTTTACAATCGAGGTTCGTTCGATGATTGATCCGTCACCGCAGGTATCTGACTGTTTTTTATTTGCTGTAAGGGA
Source organism: Photobacterium atrarenae (assembly GCF_024380015.1). Lineage (NCBI taxonomy): Bacteria > Pseudomonadati > Pseudomonadota > Gammaproteobacteria > Vibrionales > Vibrionaceae > Photobacterium > Photobacterium atrarenae. The sequence goes on along the minus strand of NZ_CP101508.1, from coordinate 2,215,867 downwards.
ATAGAAACATCATGCGCCAATCTATGAGGTATATCATCCCGGTTCTGATCCCGTTGGTGATTTTGCTGCTGCCAGCCACGGCTTTTCCAGTTGAAGGATTGACCGTGCTCCAACAACGGGTGATCGCTATTTTTCTTCTGGCGGCCCTGTGTTGGGTCTTTGAACCAATCCCGATCTACGCCACATCGGTGGTGATCATCGTGCTGGAGCTGCTGATGCTGTCCGATAAAGGCCTGCTGCTGTTTCGTGGCGGGGAAGGGCAGGCGGCATTTGGTGAGTTGCTTAGCTACAAAGCGATCATGGCAACCTTTGCCAGTCCGATCATCATGTTGTTCCTCGGTGGTTTCTTCCTGGCGATGGCGGCAACCAAGTACCGGCTGGATGTCAACCTGGCCCGGGTGTTGCTCAAGCCATTTGGGACCCGGCCGCGCAATGTGATGTTCGGATTAATGCTGATCACCGCCGTTTTCTCCATGTTTATGTCTAATACGGCGACTACGGCCATGATGCTGTCAATCTTGGCCCCGGTGATCGCGCTGTTCGGAGCCAAAGACCCGGGTAAAATTGCCTTTGCCCTCTGTATTCCGGTGGCTGCCAATATTGGGGGCATTGGCACCCCAATCGGCACCCCGCCCAATGCCATCGCGCTGAAATACTTGACCGGCGAGAACATGATCACTTTCGGCGAATGGATGTTCTTTGGCGTGCCTTTTGTGGCGATCCTGCTCTGCTTTGCTTGGGTGTTGATCAACCTGATTTACCCGGCGAAGCAGGAAAAAATTGAATTGACGATTCGGGGAAAATTCCTCAAGACGCCGAAAGCCATCACTGTGTATATCACTTTTGCGCTGACGATTGTGCTGTGGCTGATGGGCTCGGCTCACGGGATGAATGCCTATACTGTGGCTCTGATCCCGGTTGCTGTTTTCTCGCTGACTGGGATCATCAATCAGGAAGATTTGAAAAAAATCTCCTGGGATGTGCTGTGGCTGGTCTCCGGCGGGATAGCTCTGGGGCTGGCGCTGGATCAAACCGGCCTGGCGAGACTGATGGTGCACAGCATCCCGTTTGACCAGTATTCGCCGTATGTTGTGCTCGGTGGCTCGGCCCTGCTGTGCCTGATGATGGCTAATTTTATGTCTCATACAGCAACGGCGAACCTGCTGATGCCGATCATGGCAGCACTCGGTACATCGATGACTTCTCTGGTACCGCTGGGCGGTGAAATCACGTTGATCCTGGTGGTGACTTTTGCCGCTTCGCTGGGGATGTCGCTGCCAATCAGTACGCCCCCCAATGCCCTGGCCCATGCCACCGGTCATGTCGAGAGCAATCAGATGGCGCGGATTGGGGTCATTGTCGGGGTGGTTGGGGTTCTGTTGAGCTTTGTGATGATTTGGCTGCTGCACCTGATCGATCATATTTAACCGCCGGAATACGGAGTCTGTATGCAACAACCGACGGCCCTGCAACGTATTATTCAAGTGTATTTTAACGATCCGGCGAAAACCCTGGCGGTGAAGTCCGGCACCCAGGTGCTCCGGCAGGGTGGGTATAACGACCGGTTGTACTGGGTGAAATCCGGCAAGCTGTCCGGCTACATGCACGATGAAACTGGTGAGCAGTCGGCGAGGATTTTTCGGGCAGAGCCCGGGATGTTCTTCGGGGTGCATAGCTTTTTTTCCCGAACGCTGGTGGCCTCAACCACCGTGATTGCCGAGGAAGATAGCGAACTGGCCTGGATTGACAGCACCACGGGCGCGGTAGATGTGGCGCAGTACGGCCCGCTGAGCGAGCAGTTCATGCCGGTGATGGTGCATGAGCTGGCCAAACGCCAAGTGCTGGCCGGCCAGCAGGCAATCGCCAAGGAAAAGGCGTTGCAGAAGCTCTATGCCGCTGAGCAGATGACCACCCTGGGCCAGTTGGCTGCCGGGATTGCTCATGAGCTCAATAATGCGATTGGTGTGCTGAGCAGTAAAACTGACGGGATGCAGGGGACAGTGCGACAGTATCTGGCCCGGCACCAGCCGGAGCTCAGCCCCTTTTTGGCCAGCGGGCTCGACCAAGGGCAGGCGGCCACTTCATCCCAGGTTCGGCAGCGGGCTCGGGCGCTACAGCAGCAGTATGCGCTGGCACGAGAGCCTGCCCGGCAACTGGCCCGCGCGGTGCCGGATGGAGAAGTCCCCGTAGCCTGGCTGACAGACCTGGATGAGTCACTGGCCGCCTGGGAGCTTGGCCGGGATCTTCATGACATGCGTCTGGCTGCGCAGCATGCAAGCAGCATCGTGCGATCGGTGAAGCAGCTGGGCGGGGGCGATCAGGCCCGGCAGCCGGGGGTGGATATTAACGATACGCTACATAAGTCGTTATCTCTGCTGCAAAGTAATTTACGCCGGGTCAGTGTGGTCTTGCGGCCTGCAGCGCTGCCGCCGCTGACCGCCAGTAGTACTGAGTTGGTGCAGGTTTGGGTCAACATTATTAAGAATGCCTGTGATGCGATGGCGGAAACGCGCGCGCCGCAGCTGGAGATCATCACGCGTTGTTCCCGGCGTCGGGTGACGGTGCTGATCAGCAATAACGGCCCGATGATCGATGAAGCCATTCGCCATAAGGTGTTTCATCCCAACTTCACCACCAAAAAAGGCGGTTTGTCGTTCGGGCTCGGGCTGGGGCTGTCGATCGTGCAGCGGATTGTGCACAGTTATGGCGGCTCGATTGCGCTCAAGAGCGAGCCTGACATGACACAATTTCGAATTCATTTACCAATTGCCTGAGGGAAAGCTGATGGAAAAGTTAAATATCATTTGTGTCGATGATCAGCGGGAAGTGCTGAGCGCTGTGCTTAATGATTTGGCACCGCTCAATCACTATTTTCAGGTCGAAGATTGTGAGTCGGCCGATGAAGCGCTGGAGCTGATGGATGAGCTGGATGCCGAAGGGGAGTTTATTGCGGTAGTGATTTCGGATCATGTGATGCCCGGTATGACCGGTGTTGAGCTCTTGAGCCAGGTATCGCAGGATCCACGCTTTACTCAGACCAAAAAGATTTTACTGACCGGTCAGGCAACCCATCAGGATACGATTGAGGCCATTAATCGCGCCCGGATTGAGAGTTACTTTGAGAAACCCTGGAAAGCGGATGTCCTGCTGACTACGGTGAGAAGCTTAATCACTGAGTTTATTTTTGACAGCGGGCTGGACTACCGGCCGTGGGCCGATGTGCTGGATAACAGCGTGGTGTTTCGCCGTTTGCGATAATGCAGTTTTATTGGCCTTGTTTTTTGTTCGGATCTTTGCGCGAGGACAAGGCTTGTCCAGTCACGACTTCCAGCCACAGGGGCATCAACTATGATTAAGGTGAATGCGTCAATGTGAGGGACGTCTCATGGTTGATTTTCTTGAGCATATGCGTTTGAGAGGGAAAGCCGAGGAAGATCTGTATTTTGCTGAGCGCGATCGCCAGCTCATCAAAGCGCTGCATGAAAAACATGCCCGTGAGCAACAGCAGCCGGATGAGCCTGTCGGGAAGCAAGATTTTACCGGTACTCCAGAGAACTAGCGACATTGCTGTATCCTACAAGCTGCCTGGCTTGGGTAGAGGTATTGCTGTGCCGTAACAAGGCTGCGTGCTGTTTTTCGGGCAGTGATATTTAGCTTTTGGGCGGTGATATTCAGCGTCGGAGCAGGCATCGTTATTGAGAGCGCCCCTTATACGAAACATTTTTCATGACATGGCTTGACCTTAGACTTGGCTCCAAGGTTTATAGTTAGGGTATTCATCCTACAAACCAATCTGAGGAGTGTGCCATGTGTGCTCAGTGTAATAACAAAAAATCCCATATTCATACCATCAAGCCAACGGGTTCCCATGCCGGTTCGGTCCGCGTTGAGGCGGGACGAGCGGGGGATGACTGTTGCGCATCTGCACCGCAGACATCATCTGCCGGCCTGAGTGGGGACGCGTCGGGCAGTGATTCCGGCGGTGATGACGACGACCCTGCCGGGCAGCCTCGAATTTCTGCGATACAACCATCCCCCCACGCACTTCAGCCTGCAGCCTTGACGATTGCTCCGGCTGTCCGACTCACCGGGTCCGAGACTGATCACACACATGACTCATCAGAGACTCAAGACCGCCCGGATTCAGCGTGCGTTAGTACCTGTTGCAGTAAACCTGCGCCTCAAGCGCCTGAACAGGATGTGTTGCGTGATGCTGCAGCAGACAGCCACACCCTGAGCTGGAAAGTTCAGAATATGGATTGTCCGAGCTGTGCCGGAAAGCTGGAAAAAGCGGTTTCGGCCATTGAAGGGGTGTATAGCGCCAAAGTCATGTTTGCCACTGAAAAACTGCTGGTGAACTGTGGCAATCAGGCCTTGGCTACGGTGATTGAAGCCAAGGCCAGTGACACCGGGTTTCCTTTGGTTTCGACACAGCGGCCGTCCGAGCCAGCGCCGCAAAGCTTCTGGCGTCGCAATGGGGCTATCTTAACCATCGCCCTCATGATGTTGGCATCGTTTGTGATCAGCCGAGTGTCGGAGACGTTCGGTTTGGCAGCTTTTACCGCGACCACGATCCTGGGCTTGTTCCCGATTGTCCGAAAAGCCGTAGCACAGGCTAAAGGCGGCTCGCCGTTTTCAATCGAAACCCTGATGAGTGTGGCTGCAATCGGGGCCTTGTATTTAGGGGAAACGGCGGAAGCGGCGATGGTGCTGTTGCTGTTCCTGCTCGGGGAGCAACTGGAAGGATATGCGTCTGCCCGGGCCCGGAGCGGGGTGAAGGCGTTGATGGATCTGGTGCCGGAACAAGCCACGCTGATCCGTGCTGACGGCAGTAAAATCAAGGTTGCCGCAGAGGCTCTGGCCCCGGGCGATGTGATTGAAGTGGCACCGGGTGGCCGTCTGCCTGCTGATGGTGAGTTGATGGATATCAGCGCCAGCTTTGATGAAAGCGCGCTGACCGGTGAGTCTGTGCCGGTCGAGCGGTTACCGGGCGAGTCTGTCATGGCTGGCTCCCTGGTTGCCGATAAAGTGGTTCGGCTGAAAATCGTCTCGGCACAGGGAGAAAATGCTATCGATCGGATCTTACATCTGATTGAAGATGCCGAGTCGCGCAAAGCGCCGCTGGAGCGCTTTATCGACCGCTTCAGTCGCTGGTACACCCCGGCGATGATTGCTCTGGCCGCACTGGTGATCGTGATCCCGCCGATGTTCTTTGCCCAGTCCTGGGAAGCCTGGCTGTATAAAGGGCTTACCCTACTGCTGATTGCCTGTCCGTGCGCGCTGGTGATCTCGATTCCAGCGGCTATTACTTCTGGTTTGGCGGCCGCAGCCCGCCGTGGGGCTCTGATAAAAGGGGGCGCGGCACTGGAGCAACTGGGTCGGATCGACATGGTGGCCTTTGATAAAACCGGTACCCTGACCCAGGGCAAGCCTGTGATGACGGATCTGGTCAGCTGGGACAGTGATGAAGCGCGTCTGCTGCAACAAGCGGCTGCCGTTGAAGACGGCTCAATGCACCCTTTGGCCCAGGCGGTCGTGAAAGCAGCGGCATCCCGTGGATTAACTGTGTTGCAAGCCGAGCATCGGGAAGCACTGCCCGGGCGTGGGATCATGGGCGTGGTTGACGGTGATGCGCTACTCCTGGTTGCAGTAGACCGAATGCCGGATGAAATTTGCCTGAGTGCGGTGCAGCAGGCTGAGGCTGAGGCATTAGAGGCGCAAGGGAAGACTCTGGTGGTAGCGATTCGCAATCGTGAGCCGGTGGGCCTGATTGCCTGGCGGGATAACCTGCGCGAGGAGACGCCACAGGCGGTTCAGCAGCTCAGTGCCATGGGGATCCGCTCGGTGATGCTGACGGGGGATAACCCCCGGGCAGCGGCGGCGATTGCCGGCGAAATCAAGATTGATTACCGCGCCGGGCTGTTGCCGGCGGATAAGGTCCGCGAGGTGGAGCTGGCGAATCAACACAGTAAGGTGGCAATGGTCGGCGATGGGATTAACGATGCCCCGGCGATGAAAACTGCCGCCATCGGGATCGCTATGGGGGGCGGGACCGATGTGGCGCTGGAAACGGCCGACGCCGCGCTGACCCATGACCGGGTGGTTGAATTGCCCGCCATGATTGCTCTGTCGCGCGCCACGCTGGCCAATATCCGCCAGAACATTGGTTTGGCCCTGGGGCTTAAGGCACTGTTTCTGGTCACGACGTTACTTGGCTTTACCGGGTTGTGGGTGGCTGTATTGGCCGACAGCGGGGCGACTGCGCTGGTGACCTTGAACGCCTTGCGTCTGCTGCGGTTTAAACCCCGCTATGAACGCTAGCCGATGAAATCTGTGCCCCGGACAATCGGGGCACAGATTTTTTGTTGATGATATTTTTACTGACAACGTTTTTGCTGACTGAGCTGCTTATGCCTGCGCTTTGCCAAGCTGCGTTTCGAAATATATAGGTATTAGGAGGTGACATGGTATAAGCCTGATACGGGGCCTCGGAATCACCTTTGAAAAGACGGGCACGGTGGTTGAACCTCCCGGTGTATTTCACGGAAAAGTGTGAAGAAGGGCAATAGCAAACGTTTATTTGTGATTTGTATCACCTGATCGTGCAACGTTTCATTTTTCATATTTTATTACCTGTGACTTGGGTCACTAAAACTTGCTTCGCTATCAGCTATCGTTAGACAGGTGTTTTGAGCGTGCTGTTTTGCCAGACAGCACGCTCAAAACATTTTGATTTCCAATCAATAGCCGCAGACCTCATCGTCCCTAACAAGCGGCATGGTATAAAAAGGATAAGATTATGTCTGACAACGCAGTGTTCCATTTGGGTGTAAATAAAGCCGATCTTAACGGTGCTGAACTGGCGATTATTCCTGGTGATCCGGCCCGTGTTGAAAAAATTGCGAACCTGATGGATAACCCTGAGTTCCTGGCAAGCTCACGTGAATACACCGTGTACCGTGCCAAGCTGGATGGTAAGCCAGTGGTGGTTTGTTCCACCGGTATCGGCGGCCCGTCGACTTCGATTGCGGTTGAAGAGCTGGCGCAACTGGGTGTACGTACCTTCCTGCGTGTCGGCACCACAGGGGCGATTCAGCCGCATATCAACGTGGGTGACATGATCGTGACCACCGGCTCTGTCCGTCTGGACGGTGCCAGCCTGCACTTTGCACCGATGGAATTCCCGGCGGTTGCCGACTTCTCTGTCGCCACAGCAATGAAAGCAGCGTGTGATGCAGACGGTGCGACCGTTCACACTGGTGTGACGGCTTCATCTGATACTTTCTACCCGGGTCAGGAGCGTTACGACACCTTCACCGGCCGTGTTGTACGTCGCTTCCAGGGTTCAATGGAAGAGTGGCAGCAAATGGGCGTACTGAACTTTGAGATGGAATCGGCGACTTTGCTGACCATGTGTGCCAGCTCAGGCCTGCGCGCGGGCTGTGTTGCCGGCGTCATCATCAACCGGACGCAGAAAGAAACGCCGGATCACGCGACGCTGAAAGAGACCGAAGCGCGCTCTATCAAAGTGGTGGTTGAAGCAGCTCGCCGGATGCTGGCGCAATAATCTAAGCCGGGTTCAGCCCGCTGTTGCTTGATAAAACCGATGCTGCGGCATCGGTTTTTTTATGTCCGGAATACAGCGATTGACACATTTGAGTCATTTACCTTTTATTTTTTAAGGATTTTGGTGTTCAAACTGTGTGATATCCAGCAAAAAATTAACAATATTGATCAGTTTGCAACAAGAAGGTGTGATCACTGATAACTATTCATGATGAATTACGCTTTACTCTTAGCTGACTTTTTCATCAATAAGCAGAAGGTTATATGGATATTAGAGTAATGACTCTTAGCACGGTTGCATTGCTGGTCTCAAATAGTGTCTGGGCACAGGTTACCAATGGCGACTTTGAGCAATGGAATGGCAATACACCTGCTGGATGGAGCGTGATTGATGGCGGTATTTCGATTGCGCCTACGTCAGATCAGATCAAAACCGGCGGGCTGGCAGCGAAAGTCACAGTCAACACCGGGACCCAGAGCAATACCGACTTGCTTCAGACGGTGCATGTCGAGCAGGGGAAAACCTATCCGTTTGCCGTGTCGCTCTATCATACCGAGGGGCATGTGAAAGCCCGTCTGGTGGTTGATGGCTATCAGGGGTATTCGAACCCGGCACAGACCAATCAGTGGCAGGACATCCGTTATACCTACACCGCCACAACGACGAAAGATATCCAGGTTGGGCTGCGTTTCTACGATGAGTCCGGCTTTGATGGTGCCGAGGTGGTATATGTCGATCAATTCTTGCCGGCAGACACCAGCGAGCCACCGACGCCTGCCTGCAATGATACGACCGCAACGCTGACCTTAGTAACGGATCAGTATGCTTCTGAAACCAGCTGGACTCTGACTAATGCCAGCGGTGCTGTTTTGTTTGAGGGCGCCGGCTACGCCAACGAGACAACGAACACCAAGGATATGTGCCTGCCCGATGGGGATTACACCTTCACGATCAACGACGCGTATGGGGATGGCATCTGTTGTAGTGCAGGAAACGGCTCCTTTACGCTGACGGCCGATGGTCAAACGGTTGCTTCCGGTGGTCAATTCCAGTACAGCCAGGCGTTTCCTTTCCCCCTGGGTGACAATGAACCCACGTCGCCCCCTTCAGATTTAGGCGAATACTACCAGTCCGCAGCAGGAAAAACTGGTTTTGCGTTGAAAACAGCCCTCTATAACATCATCAATAGCCATAACAGCCGCGGTTATTCGGCAATTTGGGATCTGGTCAAGGTGGCCGATTTGGATCGCTACTATGAAAATGATGGCTCTATCCTTGACATGTATTCGGAGCAGCCTGCGACGCGCGATGCGGTGAGTTTTACCAAAGTGACCGACCAGTGCGGTCAGTACAGCGGTGAAGGGGATTGCTACAACCGTGAACATTCGTTCCCGAAAAGCTGGTTTGGCGGCAAAGTCGAGCCGATGAATTCAGACGGCCACCATATCTTTGCGACGGACGGCTATGTTAATGCCAAGCGCAGTAACTGGCCGTTCGGTGAAGTAGGCAGCGCTTCCTATACTTCAGGCAATGGCTCGAAACTGGGGCCGGCCGAATCCGGGCTGGGCTATAACGGGACGGTCTTTGAGCCGCTGGACACCTTCAAAGGGGACTTTGCCCGGGCATATTTCTACATGGCAACCCGCTATGAAAATGAAATTGCGTCCTGGGAAAGCAATACCAGCAATGCTGATGCGATTCTGGATGGCACGAATACCACGGTGTTTGAACCCTGGATGCTGAAAATGCTCAAGCGCTGGCACCAGAACGATCCGGTCAGCCAGAAAGAGCTCGACCGTAATCAGGCGGTGTTTGAGTTCCAGGGCAACCGGAACCCGTTTGTGGATCACCCTGAGTTTGTCAGCGCGATCTGGGGCAATTGATCAGACTGGAAATTAATTTGCTGAGATGCTCCCCCCCGGATTTTTGGCCGGGGGGTATTTGTTTTACATTTTCTGAGCGGGGTATTACCGGTTCAAGGCCGTTCAGGCCAAAAGCCGGTCAGGCAATATTGTGCCGGTGACCCCCGGCATCCTTGAACCAGTTATGCAGGTGTAACTGCAGATCGCCCAGTTGCTCCGGTCCGATGATCGCCAGTCCCAGATCCTGCGCGCGCACTAAGTCATGGTGGCGCAACGGGCGGAAGCTGACCAGCATGGCACGGGCTTGCAGGCCGCCAAGCAGATCGCGCAGCGATTCCAGCTTATACAGGGTATCGTCGCCGTCATCGCGCATGCCTTTGGTCTTGCATTCGATGATGTGCAGCTTGTTATTGACCACGGTGGCGACGTCCAGTTCGTTGCGTACTTCCCGATCACCAATCTGGCGATACACCTGAACGCCGAGGGAGTGATCCTGAATCGTCGGCAGTTCGTTCTGAATCGCCCGCACTGTACTGTGCACCAGGTTCTCCAGCCACTCCCCGTTGGCAAAACGGCGGGCTTCTTCATGCTTGAAGGTCAAAATGCCGTTTTGGTAACTGGCCAGTCCGGTTTCTTCCAAATCTTTCAGCAAGATCCCCAGCTCTTTATAGCCTTGCTGCTTCTCGCTCAGGGCGACATCCAGCTTTTGTTCTTTGCGGCAGGTGGTCGCCAGGTAGTTCAGGGTCGCCAGGCCCGGGCCGAGTTCCAGTGCAGAGCTGGCCCAACGCTGGCCCAGCTCCCACAGTTGATCATTCAGAGCTTCCGGCACACTGGTCTCCGGCAGTTCGCTGCGGGCCCCGAAAATGGTCAGGTAGTCCGTCAGTTGAATGCGATCTTCGACCTGTTGCTGCTCGCGATCCGCCGGGTAGAGCCAGCACATTTCATCGCTGAACGGCTCAATCACGTAGATCGGCCAGTGATAGGTGCGGAAGACTTCGTATGCCGATAACAGGCGGTGACGCAGCCCGCAGCTGGCATTGAACCAGACCTCGGATTGTTGCTGCTTGAGTGTTGCAGCCAGTTCATCGAGGCGGCGGCGGATCGAGGCGATATTGATGGAGCTGGGAATGGTAAAGAATTCGGCTTTGATATTGCGTGGTGTAAGAATCGAAGCCAGGCGTTCATATTGTTCCTGCTCTGCCTCGGTGCCGATAAAAATCATGCGCTCGGCGGGCACGCCGTGGTCGAGTAACGGGGTGATCAGCCGGACCGGATCCTGATCGATAATGCCAACATGAGTAATCATAATCATCCTTATGCTTTATCAAGGTTGGCACAAAAAGGGTCATCCAGAAGATAAGGGCCAACACACGACGTTCAGCAATGATTGCTATTGTTATTGTCGAGTACCGGGCTGGGGTTGAAGTCAAACCCTGTCCGGCCTGATGATACAAATGGGGCCTGTGATGAATAAATTCAAGTAAATACAGGCACTAAAGGCAACATATCTGATTCCGCTTCAATAAATGTCCGCATACTGTAAGTATTTCTCATCATTCGGTGCTTGGAAACCTGGATTTTTCGGGGGCGCATTGGGATGCCGTTACTCAGAGTTATGCCAGCCTGTGCGGGAAAAAGGATTGAAATCCTGGCGCTTACGGTGACAATAGGGGAGATTGTTCCAGCCTGTACCGAGATATGACTCAAAAGCTCACTATTTTAGATATTGCAAAACTGGCCGGCGTCGGTAAGTCCACTGTCTCCCGCGTCCTGACCAATGATCCCAAGGTGAAACCGGAAACCCGCAGCAAAGTCGAGCAGGTGATCCGTGAGTCCGGGTATGTGCCTTCCAAGTCGGCGCAGGCGATGCGCGGCGGTAGCGCCAAAGTGGTGGGGATTGTTCTCTCTCGCCTCGATTCGCCGTCAGAAAATAAGGCCGTGCGCGGGATCCTGGAAGTCATCTATCAGGCCGGGTACGACGCAGTGATCATGGAGAGCCAGTTCAGTGCCGAGAAAACCAATGAGCACCTGGCCGTGCTGCAAAAGCGCAATGTCGACGGGGTCATAGTGTTTGGGTTTACCGGCTGTGATCTGGCCCCCATCGAGGCACTGGGCCAGAAAGCCGTGGTGATTGCCATTGATACGGATCAGGTGTCTTCGGTGGGTTATGACAATCATGGCATGATTTCGCTGGCGATGAATCACCTGCTGCAACAGGGCAAACGGCAGATCAGTTACGTCGGTGTCGGGTCTGAAGATAAAACCACCGGCCTGATGCGGCTGAACGCCTACCTTGCCAGCTGTGAGGCGGCAGGCCTTGTGCCTTGTTATCGAACCGGGCAACTGAGCCACGAGAGTGCCTATCAGCTCACCGAGCAAGTGGTCACGCCTGACACCGAAGCGATTGTCTGTGCCAGTGATACGCTGGCTATGGGCGTCGCCAAGCGGCTGCAGGAGCTGGGACGTACCGATATCCAGGTCTCCGGTGTCGGCGCGACGGATCTGTTGTCCTTTATTTTCCCCAATACCTTCAGCATCGATCCGGGCTATTATCAGGCCGGTCATGCCTCGGCGACCCTACTTATTCGTCAGCTTGCTGGTGAGCAAGCCATCACTCACCTGACCCAGCGGGCAAGCTTGTAGCCGGGCAACTACACTCGTAACGAGCGTTTCCGACTCTGTGATGTATCAGATTCACCTCATCTATGAGTGTGAGCTGATTCACGGTGTGGGAATGTTCCCATTTTATTCTTTGTCGGGGTTTGTCATGATAATAACTACTGGTTGGGAACATTCCCAATTGATGATAACGATAATGACTTTCCCTTCAATGAAAAGATGGACATCGGCATGAGTAAGATCAATCGGCAACAAGTCGAGCGCCTGGTGGCGTTGATTGGTGGCAGCGACAATATTGCCAGCGTCAGCCACTGCCTGACCCGACTACGTTTTGTCTTGAGTAATACAGATAAGGCAAATGTAAAGGATATTGAAGACATCCCTATGGTGAAGGGGTGTTTCACCAACGCCGGGCAATTTCAGGTGGTGATCGGGACTGAAGTTGACCAGGTTTACAAGCTGCTGGCAGAGCTGACCGGCGACAAAGGGGCCAGCAAAGAAGAAGCAAAAGTGGCGGCCCGCCAGAACATGAACTTACTGGAGCGCGGCATCTCCCACCTTGCAGAAATTTTTGTGCCGCTGCTGCCTGCGATTATCACCGGGGGGCTGATCCTGGGCTTTCGCAATGTTATCGGTGATATCCGGATGTTCGACGGCCAAACCCTGACCGAAATCAGTCAGTTCTGGGCTACGGTGCACTCTTTCCTGTGGCTGATCGGCGAAGCGATTTTCTTTTTCCTGCCGGTCGGGGTGTGCTGGTCGACGGTGAAGAAACTGGGCGGGACGCCGATTCTCGGGATTGTGCTGGGGGTGACTCTGGTGTCGCCGCAGTTGATGAATGCTTATCTGATCGGTAAGGAAATCCCCGAAACCTGGGACTTCGGCCTGTTCGTGATTGAAAAAGTCGGTTATCAGGCGCAGGTGATCCCGGCAATGCTGGCGGGGATTGCGCTGGCCTTGATAGAGACCAACCTCAAGCGGATCATTCCGGACTACCTCTACCTGGTAATTGTGCCGTTTGTCTCCATCATTATTTCGGTGATCCTGGCCCATGCCCTGATTGGTCCGTTTGGCCGGATGCTGGGTGACGCGGTCGGTTATGCCGCTAAAGCGGCGATGACGGGGGACTTCGCGATTCTGGGCGCCATGGTGTTTGGTTTCCTGTATGCGCCGCTGGTGATCACCGGGGTGCACCATACCACCAACGCCGTTGACTTGCAGCTGATGCAGGATATGGGCGGTACGCCAATCTGGCCGCTGATTGCGCTGTCGAATATTGCTCAGGCATCGGCTGTGGTTGGCATCATCTGGATCAGCAAGAAGCACAATGAACGTGAAATCTCGGTGCCGGCAGCGATTTCGGCTTACCTTGGGGTTACCGAGCCGGCGATGTACGGGATTAACCTGAAATATAAATTCCCGATGCTGAGCGCCATGATTGGCTCTGCCATTGCTGCGGCTATCTGTGGCAGCGTGGGTGTGATGGCCAACGGGATTGGTGTCGGCGGTCTGCCGGGGATCCTTTCCATTCAGCCGCAATATTGGATGGTTTTCCTGCTGGCAATGTTGGTGGCTGTGGTGGTGCCGATCACCCTAACGGTGCTGCTGTACAAGCGTGCCCAGGCCAAGGGTGAGCTTGAGAAATCACCGCAAACTGCATAATTCCCACGGATTGGCCGCCACATGCTGGCGGCCAACCTCATAACACAGATAACGATCAGGCTAGAAACAATGAAACAGCAATTGGAATGGTGGCGCACCGCGACGATTTATCAGATTTATCCCAAGAGTTTCTGCGACAGCGGCAGCAAGGGAACCGGTGATCTCCAAGGGATTATTTCAAAGCTTGATTACCTGAAAACCCTCGGGGTGGATGCCATTTGGCTGACTCCGGTGTATCGCTCACCGATGATTGATAATGGTTATGACATTTCTGACTATTACGCCATTAACCCGGACTTCGGCACCATGGCTGATTTTGATCAGTTGCTGGCGCAAGCGCATCAGCGCGGGATCCGGGTGGTGATGGACATCGTCGTGAACCACACGTCCACCGAGCATATCTGGTTCCAGTCGGCGCTGGGCGATAAAAACAGCCCGTATCGGGATTACTACATCTGGAAAGATCCGGTCGACGGCGGGGTGCCGAACAACTGGCAGTCGAAATTCGGCGGCTCGGCCTGGGCACTGGATCCGGCAACTGGGCAATATTATCTTCACTTGTTTGCCAAAGAGCAGGCGGATCTGAACTGGGAAAACCCGAAAGTCAGGGAAGAAGTCAAAGCCATCATCGGCTTCTGGGCGGAAAAAGGGGTCGATGGCTTCCGCCTTGATGTGATTAACCTGATCTCCAAGCAACAGGATTTCCCGGACGATTATCAGGGCGACGGCCGTCGTTTCTATACAGATGGTCCGCGAGTGCATGAATACCTGCAGGAGATCAGCGAAGCGGTGTTCCGGAAATACGGCTCCGTGACGGTGGGGGAGATGTCATCGACGACATTGGAACACTGTCAGCAGTATTCGGCGCCTGACGGCAAAGAGCTGTCGATGGTATTTAATTTCCATCACCTGAAAGTGGATTATCCGAACGGCGACAAGTGGACCAAGGCACCGTTTGATTTCCGCCAGCTGAAATCGATTCTGAACCACTGGCAGCAAGGGCTGCATAACCAGGGCTGGGGGGCACTGTTCTGGTGTAACCATGATCAGCCGCGGGTGGTCAGCCGCCTGGGCAATGATCAGCAGTACCGGGTCGAATCAGCCAAAATGCTGGGTGCATCCGTACATATGATGCAGGGCACACCGTACGTCTACCAGGGCGAAGAACTCGGCATGACCAACCCGGGCTATGACTCGATCGATCAGTACCGGGATGTGGAAAGCATCAATATGTACGACATCATGGTCAATCAGCAAGGCAAATCAGAAGCCGAGATGTTGGCGATCCTGGCGCAGAAATCCCGCGATAACTCGCGCACGCCGATGCAATGGGATGACAGCCGATTTGCCGGGTTTTCTGCCGGAGAGCCCTGGCTGGCTGTCGCGGACAATTACCCGGAGATTAACGCTCAGCAGGCGGTTGCCGATGAGCACTCAGTGTTTCATTTCTACCGTCAGCTGATCGCGATGCGCAAAGAGATTGAGGTGATCACCACCGGTGATTACACCGACCTGATGCCGCAACATGACCGTATCTTCTGTTATAAGCGCGAGTCTGAAACGCAGATCCTGTTGTGTATCAACAACTATTACGGCGAGCCGGTCGAGTGTCCCCTCCCGGAAAACATCGACCTGACGACTGCTGAATATGTCCTGAGCAACTATTCGGATGTGTCGATGCAGCGCCCGGTATCCCGGTTCACTTTACGGCCTTATGAGAGCCGGATTGTGTTGATCCATAAAAACGATGCTGATCTATCGATACAGTATTGAGTAGCAAGCAGAGACCAAAAGAGCGCCGATGGCGCTCTTTTTTATTGGTGCGATGTGAGTTCGGAAAAGATTAGGGCGTCGGCACTTGTGAGGCCAGCAGCCAGATCGCCAGCACGAAAAAAATAAGCCCCATGAACCTGTGCTGGTTGGTGCGGAACTTTTCATTTTTCAGCAGCGGTTTGCCCAGGCTGCCGACCATCGTGACCAAAAATAGGTTAAACAGCAGGCCCAGCACATTGAGCAGCAAGCCCAGCACCAGCATTTGCTCACCGGAGGAAGCACCGATCTGCGGTGAGACGAACTGCGGCAGGAACAGCACAAAGAAAATCAGTGCTTTCGGGTTCAGCAGGTTGCTGATCACCGCCCGGCGGTAAAGTGTCATCGCCAGGCCGGAAGACTGCGCAACATCCGGCGCATCCGCCGGCTGGGTACGCATACAGTCCCAGCCCATCTTCAGCAGGTAGGCACCGCCCAGCAAGCGGAGCACTTCCAGCGCCAGCGGGTTCATCGCAATCAGTGCCGACACACCCAGTGCGGCCAGCAGGGTCAGGATGAGCCCGGAGGTGGCATTGCCAAAACTGGCGAACACACCCACTTTTTTGCCGTAGCTCAGGCTTGAGCTGGCGATGAGTAACATGTCTGGGCCGGGGATCAGCAACAGGGCAATCACCGCTGTCAGGTATACCGGTAAGATGGAGAAATCGATCATGGGATATTCGAACTACAGAAAGAAGGGCTGGATTCTAGCGGTAAATTTGGACGAATAAAATAGTGTGCGGGTATATGATGGCCGATTTTTCCTGAATTTAGTCTGTTGATGGATTTTTAAACTGAGCTTGTGGCGCAATCTTAGATTCGTGATTGAAATAACCAATTGCACACTGTTCGATTGTGGCGTAGAGTACCGTCTATCAACTTCGAATGGATGGCGAGGCGACATATGAACCAGTTCAGATTAATGACCACCCGGCGTTTTTTGCCCTTTTTTCTGACACAGGCACTGGGCGCATTTAATGATAATTTGTTCAAGAATGTTTTATTGCTGATGATTGCGTTTTCCGGTCTGTATTCCCAGCAAGCCGGGGTCGCGATGGTCAACCTGGCGGCGGGTTTGTTTATCTTGCCGTTTTTCCTGCTCTCGCCGATTGGTGGTCAGCTGGCTGACAAGTATGAAAAATCAGCCCTGATCCGGCGGCTGAAACTGGCCGAAATTGCCATTATGGCCGCGGGGGCGCTGGCACTGTATCTGCAGTATGTGCCGGGCTTGCTGGCGGTGTTGTTCTTGATGGGGGCCCAGTCGGCACTGTTCGGTCCGGTCAAATTCTCCCTGATGCCCCAGCAACTGCGCGAGCATGAACTGGTGGGCGGCAATGCCATGGTTGAGATGGGCACTTTTGTCGCGATCCTTGGTGGGACGGTCACTGCCGGACTGTTGTTCTCTTCCGAGCATGCCACGATGCTGGTGATGGGACTGATCCTGGGACTGGCGGGGTTGGGTTATCTCAGCAGCCGGGCAATTCCGGCCACGCAGGCCGGCGAGCCGGCTTTGACCGTGAACTGGAACCCGCTGACCCAGTTGGTTCGCACTATCCGTCAGGCTCGCCGCAACCGGACGGTCTTTCTGTCGATTCTGGCCATCAGCTGGTTCTGGTTTATCGGCGCGACGTATCTTACCCAATTACCGCACTTTGCCCGCGATGTTCTCGGCGGCAATCCGCAACTGGTGACGCTGCTGCTGACGGTGTTCTCGGTCGGGATCGCCTGTGGTTCGCTGGTGTGTGAGAAGTTATCCGGTGGGCAGGTGGAGTTGGGCCTGATCCCGCTCGGTGCTATCGGGATCAGTGTCTTCGGGATCGACCTCTACTTTGCCGGACAACAAGTGGTGGTGGCCCAGAATGTTGGTGTGATGGCGTTTCTCAGCACCGGAGAAAATCTCAGGTTGTTATTTGATTTGGCGATGGTCAGCGTCTTTGGTGGCGTGTACGTGGTGCCGCTCAATGCCTTGATCCAGCAGCGCAGTGATGCCCGCAGCCGTGCCCGGACCATTGCGGCCAATAATGTGATGAATGCGCTGCTGATGGTTCTGAGCGCACTGGTTTCGGTGGTATTGATCAACGGACTCGGACTGTCGGTGTTGCAACTGTTTCTGGTCGTCGCGGTGGTCAATATTGCCGTGGCCTGTTATGTGTTCTCTCAGGTGCATGAATTCCTGCTCCGTTTTCTGGTCTGGAGCCTGACTCACGTGATGTACCGGGTCAAACACACCCAACTCTCACATATCCCGGAAGAAGGGCCTGCGGTGCTGGTGTGCAATCATGTTAGTTACGTTGATGCGCTGCTGATTGCCGGGGTGAGCCGTCGCCCGGTCCGGTTTGTGATGGATAAAGACATCGCCAACCTGCCGCTGGTGAAATACTTCTTCACATGGATCAAAGCCATTCCGATTTGCGCCCATGGCAAATCGCCAAAAATCTACCATCAGGCGTTTGAGGCCATCAGTGAAGCACTCGAGCAAGGAGAGCTGGTGTGTATCTTCCCGGAGGGCAAGCTGACCCGGACCGGCGAGATGAATGAATTTAAAAAGGGGATTGAGCTGATCATCAGCCGCAACCCGGTCCCGGTGGTGCCAATGGCACTGAAGGGGATTTGGGGCTCGTTCTTCAGTCATCGTCATGGCCGGGCGTTCAGCAAACTGCCGCGACGCTTCTGGTCCAAAGTGGAAATTGTCGCCGCACCTAAGGTTGCGCCGGACGCTGTTACTGCGCTTGGGCTTCAGAAAAAAGTACAGCGCTTGCTGAGTACCGTTTAAGCGTAGTTCGGGGAAGCAATGAAGCAATCGCACTGTGATGACCCTCAGGCCCCGAACGTTCGGGGCTTGATGAATTGGGAGGGGGCTATGCCTGTCCCGGTTGGTCGGAGAAGGCCGGGGGCTGCGCATCTTTGCGGGTGCGGGCGGCCAGCTTATTGGCCAGGGAATGCAGCTCCGGCAACATGCGCTGGATCAGGTGCAGTTGCTGCAGCACCATTCTCACCGAGGTGTTGTCTTCATCGCGCCACTGGGCCAGCCGTTGCTCAAGCACCAGATCAGAATCCGGCGCCTGCACGCAGTGGTTACCGCTGAGCTGCTCGGCCAGGCAGTCGAGGTGAACATGGATCTGACGATGGGCCTGCGCCACCAGCGAGTGGGTGTGCTCGTCATCGAGGCGGGTGCGGTGAGCTCCCAGCGCTGAGATATAACTCAGCATGGCATGGTTTAAGGTCAGAAAGCGAAAACTTTCTTCGGTTGCCATCCGGTAGCGGCCGGGCTCAGCCAGCATATTGCTGATGGCAGTACTGAGCTGGGCATCGGTGTTGTGGGCCTCGCGGCGGGCAATCCGGTAGCTCAGGCTGTCTTTCTTGCCAATCCGGTACTGGCCGATGATCTGCCCCAGGTAATCGCGGTTGGTGGCGATCGCCGCCGCCATCACCTTATGCAGTCGCTTGGCCTGCCAGTCTGGCAAAATAAAGCTGACCGCGAGCACCGCCAGCAAGCAGCCGAGCAGGGTATCGCCCAGACGCGGCAGGATCACCGCGTAGCCTTCGCCGAGCTGGTTAAAGCAGAACAGCACCAGCAGGGTGATAAAGCCGGTCGCCAGATCGTAGCGCACAGTCCGGAAGGCGAAGAACAGTACCCCGGCCAGTACCATCAACACCAACTGGCCTTCCTGGCCCGGAAACAGATACAACAGCGGCATGCCGATCAGCAGCCCGGCCAGGGTCCCGACCACCCGCTGAACCAGTTTCTGTCGGGTCGCACCGTAGTTGGGCTGACAGACAAACAGGGTGGTCAGCAAAATCCAGTAGCCGCGCTCCAGATCCAGTGCCTGGATACAGCCATAGCCGACGGTCAGGGCCACGGCCATTCGGATCGCGTGGCGGAACAGCATGGAATCGGGCTTAAGCTGGCTTTTCAGTCGTGCCCAGCGCGCGGGCATATTGCGTGCTTCCGTATCAGCCAGTTCGGTATCGCTGCCGGTCTGGGCGACATCCGGGTTGCTGACGTTCGACAGCTGGCGCTCGACCGTTGCCAGGTTCTGAAACAGATACTCTAGCTGGCTCAGGTAAGAGCGCCACTCGGGATGATGCTGATTTTTCAGATACAACAGGGCTTCATGCAGTTCATCCAGGGCTTTGACGCTGTCGGCGCTGTGGCGGTAGGGCTTGCCCATCGCCAGCGCGTACGAGATATCCCGGCAGGCTTGGGCTTGGTGGGTGAGCAGGCGCTGGAAACGAAACAGCACGTCGCTGCGTTGAAAGGCCGCGGCCAGATCCTGATAACGATAATGGGACGAGCTCGCGCGCTCATGGATATCCTGGGCCAGAAAATAGATTTGAAGGAACTTATCGCCGCTCTGGTTGGGTTGTCCGCGTCGGGCGCGGCTCAACAGGGTCGCTTTGGCCTTGTTCAGCGCGGTGACCACCCGGGCATTCTGACTTGCCGCAGCCAGCCGCAACGGCTGGGGATTGAGGTTGCTGATCGGGTCGAACAGGCGGCTTTTGCAATCCAGGTAATCGGAAAATTCACTGAATACCGCCGCCAGGCTTTGTTGTACCGGATGATTGGGCCACAGCAGTTGCCAGCTGATCGACAAAAAACCGTACCAGGAGGCGCCGGCCAGCAGGAGCATCGGCTGATACCAGAGGTTCGGGCTGTTTGCGGCGCCCAGCATGGTATAGACCGCCAGCAGTAACGAGGCAAAAGCAATACTGGCATACCGGGCGCCGACCGCACCCAGCATGATAAAGCCGAAGGTTGAACTGAATAGGCCAATCGCAAACAGCCAGGGCAGATCAAACAATAGCTCGATGGAAAACGCGGCAATCATAAAACAGATCAGCGTCATCGCCAGAGCTTTGAGCCGTCCGCTCAGGTTATCGTCGGTCTCCGCCAGGGCGGCGGCGATGATCCCCAGCACCAGAGGCGTGACTTCGGTGGTCGCCTGAAAGTACCAACAAGGCAGGGCAACCCCGACTAATGCAATCAAAACCCGGATACAGTAATTAATCCGTTCATTGGCCCAGTAACGGCGTAAAGCAAATTTCAGTCGGTTGGTTTGCATGGCGGCTCAGTTCATCAGGTAGAGGGGTAAAGATACCAGAGTTGGCCTGATCAGGGCTATAAACCCCCATTGAAAATAGTGGGATAGTGAATTCTTAGCAGAAATTTTACGCAAAAGACGGTTGTGGCGCTTTGGCGGCAAAAAACTTCTTGCTACTCTTACGGACGATTGAAGTTAGGGTTAGGTTACAGCAATGCGTTTAACAGCCGGTTGGCTCGCACAGTGGTTAGTGCAGGGGGATTATTGCAGCATCGCGTTAGGCGAGCACTGCCTGATCCTGGACAGTCAGACTGAAACAGAAGAAATCCCGTTTGATGACTGGGACGGCGCTATTGCGGTGCATCGCGGGGTATTGTGGGGCGCGTTGGAAATCACTTCTGCCGATCAGGAGTATTGCTGGACCGTCCATGGCCTGCCGTGGCGTGAGTGTAAGCAGTTTGCCACT
Source organism: Photobacterium atrarenae (assembly GCF_024380015.1). Classification (NCBI taxonomy): domain Bacteria; kingdom Pseudomonadati; phylum Pseudomonadota; class Gammaproteobacteria; order Vibrionales; family Vibrionaceae; genus Photobacterium; species Photobacterium atrarenae. The sequence continues at coordinate 2,194,840 of NZ_CP101508.1, read as the reverse complement.
GTCCTGCTTGAAGCTTACCGCAATTGGGCTCAGGGCCGAGTGGAAACCCTGGATCAGCAGTTGCCGGAGATGCTGAGCCGGATCGACGATTTTGTCGGTCAGAACACCTATTTGCGGGCCTCGGAATATCATAAACTGACCCGATTCCTGGACCAGTCGCTGGCAATGACCGGATTGACTCAGGAACTGGCGGCCTCGTTCCGTCCGATGGCCTTTGACAAAGTCTCGCCCTGGCTGGACGGCAATGAGGACTGGGTGGCCGAAACCAATCAACAGTGGTTGCAGCAGGAAGCCGAAAAATGGTCTTCCTGGTTCGATAAATTTGAATCCTCGCCGCTTAATCCGTCGCAGCGTGAAGCGGTGTTGATTAACCAGGATCATAACCTGGTGCTGGCCGGGGCGGGGACCGGCAAAACCAGTGTGCTGGTGGCGCGGGCCGGATACCTGGTGGCCAACCAGGTGGCAGAGCCGGAAGCGATCCTGATGCTGGCCTTTGGCCGCAAAGCGGCCGATGAAATGAGCGAGCGCCTCGGCCAGAAAGTCAACAGCAAGATCAAAGTGGCGACCTTCCACAGCCTGGGCACCCAGATTATCCAAGCCGTCGAGGGCGAACGGCCGAATGTCACGCCGCTGGCGCTGGATGAAAAAGCAAGGGCCGGGTGGATTGCCGGGATGCTGACCGAGCAGTGGGAAACCGCGGCTTCGGCCAAGCGCTGGCAAAAGCACCTGACCCAATGGCGCATCCCCGGCTTTAAAGCCGACAATTCGATGGAGAAGCAGGCCCGCAGCGAGCAGTTAGCGGCTTGGATCTGGCGCCATATCGAGCTGCTTGGCCAGCGCGGGGCCAATAAATCTGAGCTATCCCAGAGTATTGAACAAAGCGGAGCCCATGAAGGGACCCAGGCACGGATGAAAAGTGAGCTGGCGCTGCTGTGGCCCTGTTTCCGCGCCTATCAGCAGCACCTCAAAGCGCAGAAGCAGATTGACTTTAACACCATGATCCAAAAAGCAACCGATTATGTCACCGACGGGAAGTTTACCCCGCCGTGGCGCTTTATCATGGTGGATGAGTACCAGGATATTTCGCCTCATCGCCTGGCGCTGATTGAAGCCCTGTGTCGTCCGGTTGGCGAGCAGCCGAAACCGAGCCTGTTCGCGGTCGGTGATGACTGGCAGGCCATTTACCGTTTTGCCGGGGCCGATGTGAACCTGACCACAGGGTTTGAGCAACGCTTTGGTGCTTGCCATGTGACCGAGTTGGAAACCACCTACCGCTTCAACAGCATGATTGGCGAAGTGGCCAATACCTTTGTCCAGCAAAACCCGCAGCAGTTGAGAAAACAGCTGACCAGTTTCAAAAAGCAAAAGCGCAAGGCGGTGACCCTGTTGTGCCAGGATTTGCTGGAGCAGGAGCTGGTACAACTGGCTGCCAAGCACAACGAGCCGACCACGGTCTTGTTGCTGGGACGGAATAATAGCCAGCGTCCGGACAAACTCAAGGCCTGGCATAAACAATGGCCTCAACTGGGCCTGACGTTCATGACTTGCCATGCCAGTAAAGGGCGCGAAGCGGATTATGTGTTTATCCTGGATGTGAACCGGGGCGTGTTCCCGGCACCGGATCGGGAAACCGGCCTGGCCGGCTGTTTGCAGGCGAAAAATGAGCATTTCACCGATGCCGAAGAGCGGCGACTGTTCTATGTTGCCCTGACCCGGGCCAGACATCATGTCTGGGTTTGTGCCGATCCGGAGAAAACCTCGCCGTTCGTCAATGAACTGATTGATGAGCGATACCCGGTGATGAATAAAATAAAGCGAATGAAAGCCGCCCGGAACTAGGGAGGCATTTGCTGCTGACATTAATCGCTGCTGACACGCATCACCAGCTTGCCGCTGTGCAGGCCCATCTTCAGGGTTTCCAGTCCGGATTTTAAGTCTTCAAACTCAAACACTTCATCTATCATGGGATCGAGCTTGCCGTCGGCCACCCAATCGCTGAGGGTATTGCCGATATCAGCCAGGTGATAGACATGATCCAGGGTGCCGTGGGCGTAGGTGCCATGCAGGGCGACCTCGTGCAGGCTCAATGCCTTGGTGGTTGCCAGCAACGGCACCTGATTGAACTGATCGGCAATCATCACAATTTCACCGTTGTAACGGATTAAGGTGCTCATCACGCTGCCGGACTTGGCGGAGACGCAATCAATCACCGCATGGACTAACTGATCTTCGGTGAGCTCGATCAATCGCATCGCCATATTTTCCATTTCCGGATCAATCACAGCGTCCGCGCCGTAGCCGAGCAACCGTGGATGATGGCGGCCAGCGGCGATAGCGTAGACGGTGGCGCCGGCCTGTTTGGCCAGCTGAACGGCAAATCCACCCACACCACCGCCTGCACCGGTGATAGCGACCTTGTGCCCGGGCTGGAGACGGAGTTTGTCATAGACCGCCTGCCAGGCACTGTAACCGGCACAGGGCAGGGCTGCGGCCTGCTCGAACGTGACCGCATCGGGGATCCGGCTCAGGCTCGAGGCTTTGACGCAGGCATATTCGGCAAATCCGCCGGCCCGGCGCGGATCGGCAAAGCACATCACCCGATCGCCGGGGCTCAGGTGGCTGACGTGGCGGCCGGCCTGCTCGACGGTCCCGGCAATATCCAGCCCGATGATTTGCGGATAGGTCCAGGTCGCATAGCCCCAGTGGAGCAGCTTGTGATCGAATGGATTCAACCCGGCAGCAGCGACTTTGAGCCGGACTTCATCGCCAGTAGGTTTGGGTTTGACCGCGCGGGAAAGGCTCAGGCTGTCCGGCCCCTCGGGCTGATTTAAGATCCATGCTTTCATATCCACCCCTGCGTTTTTATCATTATGATTTGATAAAGATATACCAAACAGGGTGGCCTGGGCGGACGGGGAAAAGAAAAAGCCTTCCGGCAGGGAAGGCTTCAGCAGGTTTTACTCGCGGGGGCATCGATTGAAGCGTTAACCGAGGCGTTCGGTCAGGTAGGCATCATAATCGGGAATTTCGATGTCGACTTCTTCGTTGAGCTTCGGCGAAGAGATCATGAAATTGGCGCTGGCGCGGTTAGTCGCGACCGGAATATTCCAGACCGCTGAGATACGCAGCAGGGCTTTGACATCCGGGTCGTGCGGCACGGCATTGAGCGGATCCCAGAAGAAAATCATCATGTCGATTTTGCCTTCTGATATCAGCGCCCCGAGCTGCTGGTCACCGCCCATCGGGCCGCTGAGCAGGCAATTGACACTCAGACCGGTTTCACGGGATATCAAATGACCGGTGGTGCCCGTCGCATACAGGGTATGATGTTGTAACTTTTCTTGGTGTTCAGACGTCCAGCGCAATAGGTGGGTTTTGCAGTTGTCATGCGCAACCAGCGCAATGTGCTTGCTGGCCTTCATTTTACGGGTTGTTACGTGCATTCAGCGCTCCACGTTCGGGGGAATTTCTGGATAAAACTGTAAATTATTAATATCAGAGGCCACTTGAGAAGTACAATGTCAATGTTGTGAAACTCTGGCTCGGTAACAGTATTTTCTCGGCGGCCTATTCGTTGGCCTCAGCGGCGGGCGAAATTTTAAATGTGGGACGAAATTCAGCCGGAGATAAAGAATCGCTGATCACTTGCGCGGGCAGGTGATCTGGCGTCAGTTGCTCAATGATGGTTGCTAAATCGTGTTCCATCGGGCGCTGGTCCAGATAACGGACAGCCTGGTCGACGGAGAGCATGGCTTGCTGGGCCATTTTGTCGGTCGGGGCAAACAGCACTCGACCGCGGAGCAGGCCGCGATAGACGCCATGACTGAGGTAGGTCGAAACGATCCCGATTTGTTGCAATTTGCCCATGGTACGTAATTCACTGATCGCCACTTCCGCAGCCACCGCGCCGCCGACGATATAATCAATGTCCTGCCGCTCGGCAAACAGCTGTTGGATCAGGTTGCGTTGCAGCTCCTTGCTGTTGTCGGCCCACAACGTGGCCACGACCCGGACATCACTGCCCTCAACGGCCTGCCGAAAGCCCTGGTTGACCCAATGCGTTCCGCCACGCTGCTTGGGCCCGGGGAGCCAGGCAATATTGACAATGCCGCTGCCGGCAGGGTGGCGACGGGCGAGAAACTCCCCGGTCGCCCGGCCCATCTGAGACCAGTCGACCCCCACTTTGCCAACCACGGTTTGTTGAAGGTCCGGGTCGGCCATGTCCAGTTCATTGATGGTGGCGAACACCGGGATGTCGCCGACCAGCTGGCTGAGTTGCCCGGCATAGCCCTTGGGGTCGACCGCGCCAAGGATGATTGCATCGGCCTGCCAGTGATAGCATTGCTGCAACTGTGCCTGCTGCTGTGCCAGGTTGGGGTAGCCGCCGGCTTCCAGGACCTTGAGCTTCACGCCGAGCTGGCGGGCATGATGGACCATGCCGTAATTGACTGAGAGCCAGTAGGAATCTTTTAGATGCGGGTAGACGGCGCACAACTTCCACGGTTGGGTGGCCTGGTTCAGGGGTTGGTAGTGGATGAGTTGGGGTTGCCGGGGAATATGAAACGCCGGGCGGTAGCTTTCCACCATGACCTCGGCCTGGACAGGCAAAGACAACAGGCTGAATAACAGAGAAAAAAAACGCCTTTTTGTCATGATTCGTAGCATCCCAACAGTTATCGCTGGCAAAATAGTAATGCTTTCCCGGCCAGAGCGCCATACAGTTTAGTGTGGATGCCAGGTTTTTGCTCGGCAACAGGCACCGTGATAGGAGAAGTCGCATGTTCAGGCGTTTGTCTGCCATGATTTTATTAAATCCCCGCTTATTTTGGAGTGCCCTGCTTTGGGTCGATTGAAGACAATTACACCGCGCAGTATTGGCCGCAAATTGCTGATTGCTTTTTCAATGATGGCGGGGCTGATGATCGCGGCTGCAGTGATCGGGGTGGCCGGGTTTTCCCTGGTCGCGAAAACCGAACGGACCGTGATCAATACCGCGGTCCCGGCCCTGGCCGAAGCCCGCAAGCTGTCGGATCTCAGTACCCGGATTATTTTTACCGCCCAGGTGCTGGCTAAATCCACCACGGATGTTGAGCGTGAGCGGCAGGGAAAAGCACTGACCATTCACATTGAGCAGTTAAACCAGAGCCTGGCGGATCTGGAGCAGTATTCCTTTGCCCCCGAGCTGATGGCGCAGCTGGATCAGGATGTCCGAAATATTGTCGATAACCTGGCTCAGCTGGGCTGGCTGGTTGGCCGCAAAATTAAACTGGAAGCGTCCACCACGTCATTCATTCAGGTGTTGACTGCGGCCACAGAACAAATTGATGTCCTTTCTCAATCCCAGGTGTCGAATGCCAGTACCACGGCGGTGGCCAACGTGGCGCGAATATATGATTTGGTAGATTCCGGGGACAAGCAGGCGACATTTCGCGCACTGGATACCCTGGTTGAAGTGGATATGGATTTGACTGAGCGCTTGTTTGAGCTGCGCTTTATGTCGCAGCAGCTGATCAACATGCTCGATGAAATCAGCCGGGTCGACACCCCGGCTGCGCTGGAAACCTTGCACGATCAGTACAGCCGGGCGACCACTATTATGCAGCATCGGGTTCGCGCGGTGGAAGATCCGAGTCGTTCGGCACTGCTGATCACCCAAACCAATATTCTGGCGCGCGAAGAGCCGCTGTTTACCCTTTCCCGCGAGCTGTTGCGTGCCCGCCAGGATGTGGAGCGGATGGAACAACAGAACCTGATCCTGTTCCAGCAACTGAACCAGACCGTGGGGGATCTGATTGCCGCGGCCAACTGGGGCACTCAGCAGGCGGTCTCGGTGGTCGAGGGAACCCTGACCGTTGCCCGTAACAGTCTGATTGGGATCTCGGTTGCCGGTTTACTGGCTTTAGTCCTGATCACCTGGCGCTATGTTTATGCTCGGGTGATCCGGCGGATGAACCGCTACAGCGAGGTGCTGCTGTCGATTGCGCGCGGGGACCTGAATGTTGAGCTGGCGGTGGAAGGGGATGATGAGCTGGCACAAATGGGGCGGGCGATTATGGTGGCCCGGGATACCGCGGCCGAGCGTCATCGCCTGGCTCAGGCTGAGGCGAAAATCCGTGCCGAATTGCAGCAACACAAAGCCAGCCTGGAGCGGCTGGTGGCGCAGCGCACCAGTGAACTGGAGCTGGCCAATAACCAGCTGAATCAGGAAGTGGCCAACCATGCCAAGGCCCGGGCCGAAGCGGAGCGGGCCAACCGGGCCAAGTCTGCGTTTCTGGCCACCATGAGCCATGAGATCCGCACCCCGATGAATGGGGTGTTGGGGACAGCCTCGCTGCTGGCAGATACCGGGCTCACCACGCAACAGGCGAAATATTTGGATGTCATCAACCGCAGCGGTGAAGCGCTGATGGATATTCTCAATGATGTGCTGGATTACTCCAAAATTGAGGCCGGCCACCTGGAGATCCGCCCGGCAGACTTTTCCCTGCCTGAAGTGGTGTCAGATGTGTATCAGCTGTTTGAGAGCCGGGCGCTGGAGAAAGGGCTCCGGATCGAGACGGAGATCAGCCCGCAGCTGCCGGCGTTCTGGGTGGGAGATCGGGTGCGACTGCGGCAAATTCTCACCAACCTGGTCGGCAATGCGGTGAAATTTACCGAACAGGGGCTAATTACGATTCGGGTCGATGCTGATCCGGATAATGCACAGCAACTGCTGTTTCAGGTGGAAGATACTGGCGTCGGGATTGCGACCCAGGAGCAACAGAGTCTGTTCGATGCGTTTCAGCAGTCTGAGACCGGGCAGCAGACCATGGGCGGAACCGGGCTCGGGCTGGCGATCAGCAAGCGGCTGGTTGAAGCGATGGGCGGCGATATCGGTGTACGCTCCCTGCCCGGGGCCGGCAGCTGCTTCTGGTTTAGCTTATATCTCTCACCGGGACAGCAGGTCAGCAAGTCGCTGGCCTCGATCCAGGATATCGCCTCGGCCCGGGTGTTGTTGGTGGAAGATAACCCGGTGAATTGCCTGATTGCTGAGGGGTTCCTGCATCGCCTGGGCCACCGTGTGGTGGTGGCTGAAAACGGCGAGCAGGCGACCCGGATTTATGCGGCACAGGCGTTTGATGTGGCCATTTTGGATATCAACCTGCCCGATACCGATGGCGTCAGCTTGCTGAAGTCGCTGCGGGCACTTGAAGGTGAGCGGGAAGGGCCGCAAACACCGATGATCGCGTTCTCGGCCCATGTTTTCCGCGAAGAGGTCACATCGTATCTCGCCGCGGGGTTTGCCGGGTTTTTGCCTAAACCGCTGACGGAAACTCAGTTGGTGAAAACCATAGCAAGCGTGTTGTCCGGAGAGCACCGGGTGGCCGATACGGCGCAACTTTTACCACAGGATGAAGCGATGACGGACACAAATGAACATCAGCCCGATGGGTCGCCTGAGACGGCGGCCCAGATTCTGGATTCAGCCGTATTGGCCGCGGATGCCGAAGTTTTAGGACCGAAGCAGGTGCAGAAGTTAATTGCCCTGTTTCAGGACTCATCAGCCCGGACGGTTGCAACATTACAGGCAGCGGCGAGCGAGGGCTCGGCGCCACAGGTGGCAGATCTGGCGCATACCCTCAAGGGGGCGGCGGGGAGCCTGGGGCTGAAACAGCTCTACCACTTGTGTCTCGATTTGGAAGTCATGGCCAAACAGGGCGAGTTGCGTGATGAACTGATCGCCCGGTTGCCCGCAGCGGTTGAAGCGGCCTGCCAGGCGCTCATCGGGGCATTCGGGGAGCGTGAGCAGGACAACAAGGCTGATGAGTCTTAAATCTACTGAAAGTTACCATTTGAGAAAATGACAAGGAGCGTGTTGTGAGCAAGGACTGGTTAATTTTTGATTTGGACGGCACTATCAGCGATCCGAAAGACGGGATTGTTCGCTCGTTTAACTATGCGCTGCAGGCGTTTGGGATGCCGGCGCGTCCTGAAGCCGAGATTGCTGCGTACATTGGTCCGCCGCTGGATCAGACGTTTATCCAACTGGTCGGCAGCCATGATCCGGGCCTGATCCAGATGTTGGTCGCTCAATACCGCGAGCGCTATGCCGAGATCGGGTATCGGGAAAATCAGCTCTATCCGGGAATCCCGTCTGTTTTAGAGCAACTGGCAGCATCAGAGCAGTACCGGTTTGGGGTGTGCACCTCAAAGCGGGCCGATTTTGCCGAGAAAATCCTTGAAATGTTCGGTCTTCGTGAGCAATTTGAGTTTGTCAGCGGTGGGGATATCGGGGTGGAAAAATGGCAGCAGCTGGAAGGCTTGCGCCGGGAAGGGGTGATTTCACAGCAGGCGGTGATGATTGGCGATCGGGCGGTCGATATCACGGCCGGTCAGCGCAATGGCCTGCAAACAGCCGGGGTGTTGTGGGGTTACGGCTCGGTTGAAGAGCTCAGCCAGGTTGCACCCACGTATCTGTTTGAGCAGCCAGCGCAATTGGCTCAGTTGGAATGAGATAGCTTCGGTACACCGATATGCTGAACCGGAAAGGTCTCTTGAGCACGGTGTGCTCAAGAGACCGGTGTGATTGATTACGCTGCGGTTTCCCGTCCGCTGGCCCAGGCATACATCAGCTCCAGGGCGATGGTGGCCCCGGCCAGGGCCGTGACGTCACTTTGGTCGAATGGCGGCGAGACCTCGACCACATCCATGCCGACAATGTTCATCCCGGCGAGGCCGCGGATGATATTGAGCACTTTGTCGGAATTGAGCCCGCCACAGACCGGTGTGCCGGTGCCCGGTGCAAACGCCGGGTCCAGGCAGTCGATGTCAAAAGTGACATAGACAGGTTTATCGCCAACCACATCGCGGATTTGTGCCACGATGCTGTCGGCGCTCATCTGATTGGCCTGACTTGCATCAATGACGTTGAACCCGTGTTGCTTCTGCTCATATTGGGTCCGAATACCGATCTGAATCGAATGCTTCGGACAGATCAGCCCTTCTTTGGGCGCATGATAAAACATGGTGCCATGATCATAGGCGCTGCCGTTGGCATAGGTATCCGTGTGGGCGTCAAAATGAACCAGAGCCATCTCGCCATAATGTTTGGCGTAGGCGCGCAAAATCGGCAGGGTGATAAAGTGATCCCCGCCCAGCGCGAGCAGGGTTTTGCCGTTTTTTAAAATTTCACCGGTTGCCGCTTCCAGCCGGTAAGTAAAATCTTCGGCATCCCCGCAATCAAACACCAGATCACCGGCATCAATCACCTTGACCTTGTCGAACAGGTTGAAGTCCCATGGGTACTTCTTGTTTTCCCAGGCAAGATGGACCGACGCGCGGCGGATCGCATCCGGCCCCAAACGCGCGCCGGGACGACCTGAGGTCGCCATGTCCAGCGGAACCCCGAGCACAACAAGGTCTGCCTCGGCGTCAATAGGGTTACGCACGTAAGGACGGCGCAGAAAGCTCATGGCATTTGCGTACAGCGAATAATCAGTTTTCGTAAACAAATCATTCATTTAAAAATCCTCTAAATAGGTGTAGCCGCTCAGGCCGTGCTCTAGCTCGTTCAAAATCGCCTGCTGCTCCTGCGGGCACACCAGTGATGTGACCAGTTCACGGTAGTGTCCGCGGATCTGCTCAACATCGATGTGGACGTAACGCAGCATGTCTTCCTCGCTGTCGCCTTCGTTGATCAAGGTCAGTTCGGCATCACCGTCCGAGTTGAGGTTCACCACCACACTGTGAGTATCCCCAAACAGGTTGTGCATGTCGCCCAGAATTTCTTGGTACGCCCCGACCAGGAAAAAGCCCATCAGGTACTCTTCGTCTTTGGTCCAGGCCGGCACCGGCAACGTGGTTTCAATACCTTGCCCTTCAACATATTGTTCCACGGCACCATCCGAGTCGCAGGTGATGTCCAGGATCACCGCGCGGCGATCATCCAGTCGCTCAAGCCCGGAGAGCGGGAGCACAGGGAACACCTGATCAATTCCCCAGGCATCCGGCAGGGACTGAAACAGGGAGAAATTGACGAAGAACTTGTCCGCCAGTCGTTCGTTGAGCTGATCCAGGATCGGCCGGTGGAAGCGGTTCCGGGTGTTCATCTTCCGGTTCAGTTCGAAATAAATCCGCAGCGACAGTTGCTCGGCCCAAGCGCGTTGCTCCAGGTTGAGCAGTCCCATGGCAAACTGGCTGTGGACTTCCGCCAGATCGCTCTGGGTGTCGTTGTAAATCTCGATCAGTGCCCGGGCATTGCTGTCATCCTGCAGGAGCTGCCAGTTGCGCCACATATTCTGCATCAGCACGGGCTCGTCGCGCAGTGGCTCAACAACCGTTTCAGGCTGATAGCTCTCTGTGCCAATCACATTGGTGATCAACACCGCGTGATGGGCGGTCAGCGAGCGGCCGGATTCGGAGATAATCACCGGCATCGGCTGGGCATAATGCTGACAGACATCACTGATGGTGCTGACCACATTACGTGCGTACTCATCCAGCCCGTAGTTCATCGAGTTGGACGACTGGCTGCGGGTGCCGTCATAGTCGACGGCGAGCCCGCCGCCGATGTCGAAATACTGGATCTGCGCGCCCATGGCCCGAAGCTCGCAGTAAAACCGCGCCGACTCGTTCACACCGTTACGCACGTCGCGAATATTCGCCATCTGCGAGCCGAGGTGGAAGTGCACCAGTTGCAGCGCATCCAGCTGATCTTCTTCTTTCAGGCGCGCGATCACCCGCAGCACTTGCGAGGCCGACAGGCCGAATTTGGATTTTTCACCACCGCTGGACTGCCATTTCCCGGCGCCTTGAGAAGCAAGACGAATGCGGATCCCCAGCCGAGGTTTGACCCCCAGGCTGGCCGCTTCACGCAGGACCAAATCGAGTTCGGACATCTTCTCCAGCACGATAAACACTTTGTGGCCGAGCTTTTCGCCAATCAGTGCCAGACGGATATATTCGCGATCTTTGTAGCCGTTGCACACGATCACCGAGCTGGCTTTTTGTGCCATCGCCAATACGGCCAGCAGTTCCGGTTTGCTGCCGGCTTCCAGACCCAGTTGCTTGGTTTCCAACTGCGCCTGGCTGGCCAGAATCTCATCCACGACTTCACGCTGCTGGTTGACCTTGATCGGATACACCAACAGGTAGTGGTTCGGGTAGTGATATGCTTCAATCGCCTGGTTGAATGCCTGGCAAATATTGTGCACGCGTTGGTGTAAGATCTGTGGGAAACGTACCAAAGCGGGCATGCTCAAGCCGGTTGCTTCGATTTGTTGGGCGATTTTGCTGAGCGCCAGTCCGCGTGTTTTGTCACAGGTTGGCGAAACATAGACTTCGCCGGTGTCATCAATGCCAAAGAATCCCTGGCTCCAGTAATCAACGTTGTAATCTGCACGAACGCTATCAAGTTTGGATACGTTTTCCACTTACTCTTCTCAGTCAGCAGATGCCCGGTGGATTGCCACATCGGGGCATAGCCAATAACAAGGCCCAACCTGAAAGAGCGGGTTGAGCCATACCTGACGCCTGTTGCGTCGGGCGTATTAACGGGCAAAACGCTTCGTGAGTCTAACAAATAAAATTTGTCGTGAAGATAAACTTCGGCGTGAATTTGAGGCGTTGCAGCGGCGAGGACAGCACAGGGCCGGCATGCCGATTTTGGCTGGGGCGGGGACACGCCGCAGACTCAAATCTCGGTTGACAATGGGTATTTGCACGCCGCCTGACCACACAGTTCGGTGCTCAAGCGGCAGCGTTATTGGGCGTTGAAGAGGCGGGTTTTACTCAGGGGCACTGATAAGCTCTTCAAATCGCTCATTCCCATGCAGGGATTCAAAATCCATTTCTTCGCTGGCCAGCTCGCGTAGCGAAGCACTACCGATAATGGCTTGTTCCAGATCGGAGATCGCTTGCTCTTCTACACCCAGGCAAGCATAGGCACAGGCCCGCTGATAGAGGGCGTGGGCATTGGTGTTATCGACTTCCAGCACCCGGTTACAGATACTCAGTGCCCAGTGGAATTCCCGGATTTCCATTGCCGCATCGGCTTTATAGGTCAGGGCTTCCAAATCACCGGGACGAATTTTCAGGATCTCGTCGTAGATCTCGATTTTCTGCTCTGGGGTTTGTGAGCTCTGGGCCCGGAGCCAGAGGTTATGGACTTCGTTAATGATCTCAATTTCTTTGTTGTTCTGGGCAATGATCCGGGTTTTTCGCTTCAGATCCCGCTCCAGCAACTGGAATTTCTTCTCATACTGTTGGGCAATTTCTTCCAACTGCCGGTCAGCCATTTGGGTGGTGTTTTCTTTAATTTCTTTCAGCGATTGCCAGCCGACCAGGGCGAACAGCGAGGCGGCACCGGCGATCAGGTAGAAAAAGTAAGTGACCGTCACGTTGGCATAGTTCATCGATTTATCGGCAACGCTCAGCTCGCGATCGGTCACCTGAATGGTCAGCCGCCGCTCCAGATCCTGTTGGTCCTGGCGCAGGGATTTGAGCTCATCCAGTACGTAGCGCTCCATCAGGGGCTTATCGTAAATACTCTCGTCCGCATATCTTTCCTCGCCCCAGGCCGGGAGAGATAACAGGGCAACCAAGAGGAAAGACCATAGCCATCGGGTCATCTTTTAATCCTTTCATTCTGTTACTGATAAGATCATATACCCAAATGACGTCAAGGTGCAGGTGAGCGTATGAATCCATGTCTGTTGCCCACAGCCCCCTGACGTTGTTTGACTATACCAGCACGAGCCTATCAGATATGCGGCTTAAAAGGCGAGGCACTGCCGCTGAAAAGTTCTAAATCCTCAAGTAACCATCAGACTAATAAGGACTTATTCGGATATCTGCTTCGGTTCCTTCTGGTTGTCGTAACCGCCGTTTTTCTGTGCCAGGGCAAGCAGGGCTTGTCGCTGGACTTCGCGTTCTTTGGTCGACGGCGTTGTCTCCGGGTCATGAGCCGCTGTGGTGAACTGCGGCATAAAGCTATAGCGCTTATTGAAAATCAGCATGGTCGGGGTTCCTGAATCATCGGCAAACTAGGTGAAGGCGTCTATGCTGTCGCAGGGGGGTTAAAAAAACATCACCCCTGCCGATGGACAAAGTGGGCGGAGGGGGCAGGCGTAGAAGCCGGTGGATTGGGCGCACGCGGGGTGTGCGTTGCCCTGTGGCGAATTGCCAGTGCGTTGCTGCGCCTGAATAGGGTACACTGGCGGCAAAGCATATATTTCCGGTAAATCCTATGACTGATCAAGAAAATGAATATGAAGTTGAAGCGTTAGGGGTTGAGGTCTCCTGTCAACCGATAGAGCTGTACAAAGTCCTGAAAATTGCCAATGCCGTCAGTGGCGGGGGAGAAGCCAAGTTTGCCATCGCGGAAGGGTATGTGGCAGTCAACGGTGAGCTTGAGCAGCGCAAGCGCCGAAAAGTCTATGATGGCGACGTGATTGAATTTAACAATGAATTTTATCTGGTGCTGTGCGATCAGCCCGTCACGGAAGTCCCGGCCCAAGCGCCTGCCGGCGCAAAAGCCGCCAAGCCTGCGAAATCGTCGCCGAAGCAATCGAAGCCTCCGGCCAAATCATCGGGGAAGAAAAAGCCATCAGCACAGCAGAAAAAGAAGAAAGCTTCAGGACCTGCTGATCAGGCGACCGGACGTAAGCCGATCAGCTTCTAGTTCCGTTGCAGCCGGCAACCGCGCCTGTTTTGTTTGAATGCTATTTTACCAGCGATCAAAACGCTCCCCGGATGTCCAGGGGGCGTTTTTGTTTCAAATGCTGAAGATGCCTTAGCGGCGGTTTGCCATACGTTTGAACTGATGGCGGCGGCCGCGGATGGTGATCCCCATGCGCATGATGTTTTCCAGAACAGCCAAACCGCCGTAACCACCGTCACCAATGTGAACGATATCGGCACCGGCACCTTTGGACTCGGTAGCCACTTTCTCGATATAGCTCTCGCTGGCCCCTTCCTGGGACGTCCCGATTGCCAGCATGCCCAGCATCCCGGCTTCATGAACCGCAGTCATCAGTGAGGTTGCCAGCGCCGGATGCATCCCCGGGGTGGTAAACGGTGCCGGGAACATCATGATATCGGCACCGGCTTCGGCAAATTGGGGAATAAAGTCAGTATTGTAATCATTGCCAACACCGCCACCGTGCATCTTACCGGCAATAATGACAATCTCCTTCGAGATGGAGCGGGTCAGGGAAATTGCATTCAGGATGGTTTCCTGTGAGACGGCCATACCCGGGTTGCCGGTAAGCATAATGTAGTTCAGGCCCAGCTCTACCGCACGTTCTACTGTTTCGGCACTCAGTGCACGCCCCGGTGGGATGTCGCTGAAGCCCTGAGGTACCGGCTCCAGGTTACAGCCCAGAATACGACCGGAAAGCTGCTTGAGATCGGCAACCGTAAAGTAGTCGGCCACGCCATGTGCTTCGGCACCATTGACTGCTGCCCGTGGGTCCATTAAGTCAAGCACGTTCAAGGTGATCATATCTGCCCCGAAAGCGGCGGCGATTTCAGCACCGGAGACCAGATCCAGAGGCGGCTCCATTGACACGACGTTTTCGACCATCATGGTACGACCTTCAGAAATTTTGATGCATTCAACAATTTCTTTCCGGCCCATGGTTGCAATGTCCTGGCGGGTAAGATCAAAGATACGCTTTTTCATGGCTTTCAACTCCATTGAGGTTGCAGGTTTTAAAAATTATTTAGTCATTAAAAGAGTGGCCGGATAGAAGGCGGTGCTCTTTTGATGCGCAAGATAACCTGAGGACGTTCTTGGTTTTTTTCTTGGGGATATTTTGTTCCTGATGGTTATTAATTTCAATAGGTGAAATTAATATATTTTTCGCGCCAAATAATAACAAATAACTTAGTATTTCTTTTAACGTTAATACGGATTTAAAAATACTCTCAGCGTATTTTTTAATATGATTTGGTGACTTTCGGGTTTATTTTTATCTCGTTAAATAAATGAGTTTTTGCTGTCAGGAAAACGATCGGCCTGCCTTGGTGATGCTGGGTGGCGAAATGAACCGAATCGAGTGCCAGAGGCAGTTAAATACGTTGCACCTCTGACATGAATAGGAGGCCGCGGTGTTGCGTCAGATGCCCAGGACGTGACGCAGGTGATCAGTGGCGCTTGTGGCGCAGGAGTTCCAGCTCAATCTCCCGATTGCTAACGCTGAGCAGGAAATCCAGGCTTTCCGGATAGTGATTGTCCTGGCTTTTCATGTAGGCTGCCAGCAGCTTGACGTCATCAGGACGCGGGGTGTAGCTCAGGTTCGGAAACGCCGAGTAGATGCGGGTAATGGCTTCTTTAAGGGTTTCGTTACGAGTGTTGCACATGTCAGAGTTATCTCGCTGATTGTGTGTGGTGGTATCTTAAATGCGAGACGCATTGTAGGCAGCAATTGTGACATCCAAGTTGCAGTGGCCTGGACGATCAGTCAGGTGCTGGAATAAAACGCAAGCTCTGAGTTGTGAGCGCGAATTTGAAGAATGGAACCTGAGAATGAGGGGGAATGGGGGCTCAGATACGTTCGCCATTCAAGGCATGTTCTGTTGAGAACAGTACCATCACCTCGGCAGAGGCGCAGCATGCCGAGGTGATGGTAAGAGATTCAATTAAACCGCTTTTTTCAGGGCTTTTTTAAGCTGCTTCAGTTTATCTTGCTGTTTGGCAACTTTTGCTTTACGCGCTTTGATCTCTTTTTTCAGTGATTTCACTTTCTTTGATACTTTAGCCATTGGTGTCTTTCCTTTCTTCATGTGTGTATTGGCCATGCGGCCAGCGATGGTCGGGATAGCTGTGCAGGATGGGAAGCATGTCTCCAACCCGGTTGGCTATCGCCGAGCAAATTGGTACGGTGTCCCTATGAGCCGCTTTCCTGATGCTGTGCAATAAATCCACGAATAAAGCGGCGGATCTCCCGCGCAGCACTGGTATCTTGCTGTTCGCAGAGCGAAATAAATGTATCCCGCTCGTCACAGTTAATTCTGATCATCAGCTGGCTGTCTTTTTTGCCAAATTTGATTCGTTGTTTTTTTTCGGCCATGGCAGCCAAGCCTCAGTGAATGCCTTTACATTGTATATAGAGTGTATATACAAAGATTCACTTTTGCCCGAAAGGATGACGAAAAAGTAAAAATAATCAGTAAGGGCTGAAGTTTAGTCCCAGCATTATGAAAAATTAAAAAAGACAATTACATTGAAATAAAACATGGGCCGAAAATATACGAGTTTGAGGGCAATGCCGGGCTAGATTACTGAATTATATTGATGTTGAACAAAGTCTGATTATCTTTATTCGCAAATTGCTGTTTCAGTGCGAGTCAAGTTGCAAATTAAAAATGGCGCCATGTAATTTCCTGATTCGGCATGCTCGGCCCGTGCCTAACCTACCCATTTATCTCGGAAATATACCGATCCGTTTCAACTCGCCAGGTTGGCACAGATATTGATTTGTTCTTGAATCATGGTCGGGTGAGCTGGAGGCAGAAGCGCTTTCCAGCCCACCTCCGGCGTTTAGGCGGGAGGGGGAGATGATGAGTCGTCAGAAAAATTGGCTTTGGCTGTTGAAAGGGCCGCTGTTGGTGATGGCAATGCTGTCCTTCTCTGCAGCGGCCGAGCGTCAGGTGTTGGTATTTGGCGTGGTGCCCCAGCAATCTGCGGCGAAACTGGCGGCGCAATGGATCCCTTTGCTGGAAGTGTGGGGGAAAATGGTGGGCACTGAGTTTCGGTTTGCCACTGCGCCGGATATTCCGACGTTTGAAGCCAGGCTTCAGGCCGGTGAGTACGATCTCGCCTACATGAACCCATATCATTTCACCCTGTTCCATCAGTCGCCCGGCTATCATGCGCTTGCCCATGCAAAGGATAAGCGGATCACCGGGATTCTGGTGGCCAGGAAAGGCTGGCAGGGCGGCCTGGTCCAACTCGATGGGCAGACGCTGGCTTTTCCGGCGCCCAGAGCGTTTGCCGCGACTGTGCTGACCCAGTCGGAACTTGATGCAGCCCACATCCGTTTCCGGCCTCAGTATGTCGGCTCTCATGATTCTGTTTATTTGTCCGTGGCCAAAGGCTTGTTCCTGGCGGGTGGTGGCGTGCTCCGCACCTTCAACAGTCTGCCGGCCAGCCTGCGGGAACAATTGCAGGTGATCCACAAAACAGCACGTTATACCCCCCATGCCGTGGCGTATCACCCCAAAGTGGACCCGGTCATGGTTTCCCGGCTTAAGCAGAGTATTGCGTTGCTTAACCAGCACCCGGAGGCTGCGGTTGCGTTCTCCCAACTCAAAATCAAAGGCTGGGAGCTGGCAGAAGACAGGGACTGGGATGATGTGGCTGCGCTCGAGATACGGCGCTAGTCAAAGGAGCAGGCGATGACACTGCGAATGAAAACGATCCTTGGGATCGCATTGATTGAAGCGCTGGTGCTGGCGGTGCTGATTGTCTCCGGGCTGCACTGGCTGAAAGAGTCCAATGAACGGCAGCTGGAAATCAGCAGCCGGCAATTGGTCAGTGTGTTTGCTAAAGCCAGCCGGGATGCGGTGCTGGCCTCCGACCTGTCCTATTTGGATAGCTTTGCCGCTTCCATTGTCAGCGAGCACAATCTGGCGTATATCCGGATCACTGACGGGAACGGAACTGAGCTGGCTGAACATGGTGATTATCGTGGGGTTGAGCAGGGCGTCATGCCCAGTGAGGCGCAGGATTGCGTGTATGATGTCGCCAGTGACATCCGGATTGGCGAGCGTCGTTTTGGCTTGGTTGAAATGGGGGTGCGGGTGGATGGATTGCAGCAATTGCTGCACTATGCCACGCAGTCGAGCCTGATCCTGGCTGGGATTGAGATGATCCTGGTGGCCTTGTTTTCCTTTGCGTTGGGGACCTACCTGATGACGCGGCTCGACTGCCTCCGGCTTGGGGTTGAAGAAGTCGGGCGGTGCGGACCCGGTACCCAGATTGAAATTCAAGGCAATGATGAGGTCAGCCGGGTCAGCGAGGCATTTAACCAGATGTCACGTTCCCTGGCCGACGCCCAACAGTCGCTGGCTCAGGAGCACCAGCAGCAGCTCGCATTAGCCGCCAAGGTGAAAGAGCTGGCTCAGGTGGCGGAGTTTGCCCGTGATGCCATTGTGATCACCGATGCTGAAGGCAGGATCACCTGGGTCAACAGCGCCTTCGAGCAGTTGAGTGGCTATAGCCTGGTTGAGCTGCTCGGCCAGACCCCGGGGCGTTTGCTTCAGGGCGAGCAAACGGATCCGCAGGCCGTAAAGGCGATCCGCCAGAGCCTGGCATCGAATCAACCGATCCGGGTGGAGATCCTCAACTATCACAAGTGCGGCGCTTCATATTGGGTGGAATTAGATATATCCCCAGTGTTCAACGAGCAGGGAGGTGTCGAGCGCTTAATTGCTGTTCAGCGGGATGTCACCGAGCGGCTCGGGGTTGCGCGGCAACTTGAATCGG
Source organism: Photobacterium atrarenae (assembly GCF_024380015.1). NCBI lineage: Bacteria > Pseudomonadati > Pseudomonadota > Gammaproteobacteria > Vibrionales > Vibrionaceae > Photobacterium > Photobacterium atrarenae. Next base: position 2,176,371 of record NZ_CP101508.1, on the reverse strand, counting down.
CTCTCGAAAGCGCCACCAAAGCGACTCAAGCCAAGTCTGAGTTTCTGGCCAATATGAGCCATGAGATCCGCACACCAATGAATGCCGTGATGGGGATCAGCGAATTATTGCTTGAAGAGATCCAGGACGCCCGACACCAGACTCAGCTGCGGTTGATCCATCAGTCGGCGGATAACCTGGTGACCATCATTAATGACATCCTCGATTTCAGCAAAATCGAAGCCGGTAAGCTGTTGTTGCAGGAGGAACCATTCGAGCTGCAACAGCTGCTGGAAGGGGCGCTGGCGCTGTGTGCGTATCAGGCCGGCCAAAAAGGCGTCCATTTACTGCTGGAAATGCCGCCGGTGTTGCCGAACCGGGTGATTGGTGACAAAGGACGCCTGAACCAGGTGCTGATCAACTTGCTGGGCAATGCGATTAAATTCACCGTGTCCGGTCATGTCAAACTGAGTCTGGTCGAGGAAGTTTGCGGTCCGAGAGAGAGCTGTTTTTTGATCAGGGTGGAAGATACCGGAATTGGTATTCCAGCGGCGCGCCTGCCGCATATTATGGACAAATTCGAACAAGTGGATAACTCGGCTACCCGGGCGTATCAGGGCACTGGACTGGGGTTGGCGATCTGCAAGCGGCTGGTGGGCCTGTTCGGAGGCCAGCTGGCAGTCCGTTCGTGTGAAGGCAAAGGATCGTGTTTCTCTGTTCAGCTTACTCTGCGTCATGAGGGAGAGCGAATCACCTGTTCAGGTGGCGAGATCGGTGGTGGATCAGCATGGCATAACGCACAGGTCATCGTTGTGGATGGCTATGCGCCGCGGCGCGACGTGATCCAGAACATGTTGCGCACGGTGGGAACCCAGGTTGTAACCGCAGCTTCGGTTGAGGCGGTTCAGTCGCTACCGCAGGCCTCTGTGATCCTGATCGGCCAGCAGGAGCTGGTCGAGCACTTGTCCTGGTGTTACCGGGTGGGCGGGCAAGTTCCGCTTGTGGTACTGAGCCATGGCCCGGTTGGTGAAACGCAGGTGCCGGTGGGACCCTGGTCGGTGATCAATCAGCCGGTGACGCCAGCCAAACTGGCTGAGTTTATCTGCGGGGAGCCAACGCGTCCTGGACATCCCCGGTATGAAGCGTTGCAGGCGTTGCAGCAGCCACTGCAGGGCGTCGGCCTGTTGCCGGTGCAAGGGCGACAACCGGAGCCTGTCAAACCGGAGGCACTGGGTCCGATGACCATTTTACTGGCGGAAGACAGCCCGATTAACCGGCTGTTGGTGGAGAAGATGCTGGCCCGGACTGAGGTTACGCTCGTGATGGCTGAAAACGGGGAGCAAGCGATTGAGTTGTATGCGAATACAGCGCCGGATTTAGTGCTGACGGATATTTCGATGCCGCTTAAAAACGGCTATGAAGTCACTGCGGCGATTCGGGCGCAGCAAGCGTGCTCCGGCGCGCATCAATGCCCCATCATCGGTTTGTCGGCGCATGCGATGAAAGAAGAGCTGCAACAGAGCCGGGATGCCGGGATGGATGATTACCTGACCAAGCCGGTACGAAAAGCAGACTTGCTGGCGATGATTGCACGCTGGTCTGTGGCCGGCTACTCAAGTGAGGGCTGCCGTGCCGGCGGGGATGGAAGCAGGTTGAGGAGGCGGTGATGAAAGTGATGTTATTGTTAGATTCGTCTGGGTTCGGCGGCATAGAATCGCACGTCCTCCAGCTGGCGCTGATGCTTCACCAGCGCCGGGTCAATGTTGAGGTGATGTTCTACCGGCAATATCCCCAACATCCGCTCTACGCCAGACTGGCGCAGGCCGGGATCTGCTACCGGTTCGCCCAAGGCTCGGTGAAGCTGATCCGCCAAGCCATGATGGCATGCACGGCAGATGATACCGTGCACGCCCATGGTTATAAGGCCAGTATTGTGGCGCGTTTACTCCGGATGGGATGCGCCTGCCGGGTGGTGACGACGTTTCATGCCGGGGAAACCGGGGACTGGAAAGTACGCAGTTATGAACTGCTCAATCGCCGGACCGCGCGGTTATCGGAAAATCTGGCAGTGAGTGAAGCGATCCGGTCCCGGTTAGGGGCTCGGTGCAGGGTGATGCGAAACTTTATCGAGACCACCTCGATTGGTGCTCGGAGTGAGCCGCCTCCGCAGGCGGGTTTGCGCTTTGCGTTTGTCGGGCGGCTGAGTGAAGAAAAAGGGTTGGATCGGTACCTGCAACTTTCCCGCTTATTTCCCGAGCACCAATGGCATGTGTTTGGCGACGGTCCGCAACAGCAAAGCCTGCAAGCGGCTCCTCACTGCATTTATCATGGTGCGGTACCTTCCATGCAGGCTTACTGGGCGGGGATAGATGTGTTGATCATGCCCTCGCGCCAGGAAGGGCTGCCGATGGCGGCGATTGAAGCCCTGGCTCACGGCACCCTGGTGATTGCCACCCAAGTCGGCCAGTTGGCTGATCTGGTGGATCGCCGGTTCCTGGTCCCCGAGTCTCAGTGGCAGCAAATGCCGGTGTTGATTGACATGATGGCCGGGTGGCAGCCGGCGATGTGGCGTGAGTTACAGCACCAGGCCCGACTGCGGGTTGAACAGGCCTTCAGTGCCGATGCGCTCTGGACGCAGTACCGGTCGATTTATCGCTATCAGCCCGACAATGCGTGTGCGGCCAAGGCGATGACGGTTTAGCACCACGGGCGTCGCACTTAGCGCTTGATGAGACTCAACAGCTTCTTATCATCCTGAATCCCTTGTTGATCGAACTGCCACAGGTGCTGGTGCAGTGTGTTACCAGACAGAGAGTACTGCATTTGGTCTGATGCCGTGAGTTGATTGGTCAGTGTTGTGACCTGTTCGGCCACGCCATCGCTGAAGCCGTGAAAGCTATCCCCGGGAGCCAGCTCGTAGCGCTGGGCGACTGGATTCACCTCCGGGTCAATCCCCAGCAGGCCAATGGTGTGTGCTTCCGCGCGCAAGTGTCCCTGCTGCTGCAGAATATAGGGGGGCATTCCGGCATTGATCACCTGAAGGGTCCCGGCGTCATCGATTTCCAGCACCATTAAGCACATCAGGTGAGGCAGGGTCTCGCCGATACGGTAGAGCTCCTGGTTGACGAGGGAAATGAACCGGCTGGGCGTGATGTCGGGATGATTGAGCAGTCCTTGCATGAAACCGATCCAGGCCGCCCCATTGGCGCGAGCAACCGGGCCATGGCCCATTTGATCACCCAGCACGAGCAGGGTTCGCTGGTGGCTTACGGTTTTCGAAAGTAAAAAATCACCACTGTTTTCCGGAAAGCTCTGATGGAGCCTTTGCCAGGCGGATGTCGCGAACGGCGTTTCCGTCAGTTGCGGCAGCAGGCTGTTGAGCAGCATTTGTTCATACAGGGTTTCCAGGTTCTGGTGACGGGCAAGAACCCGGGCCAGGCTGTCGAGCAGCACACTGCGTGGGGCGGGCTTGATCAGGTAATCATCAATCGCCTGGGTTGCTGCCCGGTTGCGGGTGGCCGGGAGCTCATCCCCGGTCAGGAAAATAAAGGGCAATAGCGAATGTTTCGGTAACTGAGCAACCTGGCGACGTAACTCGAAGCCCGACATCTGCGGCATGTGCAGATCCGTGATCACGAGGTCGCATTCGTTGCTTGCCAGCCAGTCCAGGGCTTCCCGGGCCGCGCTAAAGGCGATGACCTGGTAATCCTGGTTCAGGTATTCGCGCAACAGATTGAGTTGGCTGGCGCTGTCGTCGATGACTAACACGGTCGGTTGCGGCGGCGCTTCCGGCAGCACAAAAGCGAGCCGGCTCTGCCCCGGCTTATGGTGGTATTGGTGTTCTGGTAGCAGGGCGGCAATCAGCCCCAGTCCCATGCCGTTGGTGGCCAGTTCTGACGGCAGGCTGGCCTGATCCAGGCGTGTCGTCAGGGCTGGCCAGCCGGGGCCGTCATCTTCTATTTCAAAGATCAGGACTTGCTGCTGTTTGTAAAATCTCAGGATCACCTGCTGTGACGGCTGCGCCTGATGCTGAAGAAGGTTGGTCAGATATTCGGTGGTGACCAGCTCGACCGTCTGCGCCGTGGCATCTGCAATCTGCAGCAGGTTGAGCTGGCGTTTCAGGGACTGGCGGATCCCCGCCAGCGCCGATAATGAAAGCGGAAACTGGTGGCTGAGCAGGCATTGCTTCACAACTGGTATTCTCCCTGTAAGAGCGGGCTGCACCGGATACGTTGAATCAACCACTGGCGGATGCGCTGCGGCAACCACCGCCCGCGTTTGTTCAGGACCCGGGTGATTTCACAGGCCAGATTCGGATAGTGCATATCATTGATGATCGTGCCGATCAATACTACTTTACCTTGTTCGAGGCGTCTCACGCTGTGAAGCAGGTTGTTTTCCGGGGTTGTCGCTGCGGCGGCGCAGAGCAGGGCGCCATCACTGACGGCACCAATCGCCGGTGCGGAGAGGTTCTGCCAGTTGGCTGCATAGACGGTCCCGGCATCGCACAGGACAAAGTCATACTGGGCTTTCCAGGTGGCAATCGCCTGGCTCAGGAGCCCCGGCTGGCGCAGGCTGTTGCGGGTCACGGGGGAGCTGGGCTGCGGCAGGATGGCGAGGTGGCTGTTGAGCTGGTGCAGCGCAGCGGCTTGTCCAGTGCCGTCTAAAGACCAGTCCGCTGCTGGCAGTCCCTGCCCGCTGCCACTGAAGTCAAAATCGATCAGCAGTACCCGGGCATGTTCGCCGCTCAGCCGCTGGGCCAGCCAGCGAGACAGGGTGGAGGTACCGCAGGCACGGCTGGCACCGGCGAGGGTGATCACCCGAGCGCCGCTTTGATACACCTGCTGAAACAGTAAATCAAATTCCTGACTGAACCAAGGGGTCATAAGGCTGCTCCCAGAACGATGAGGGTCACCATTGACAGGACATCCCGCAGTCCCTGCCGGAGCTGCGACGGGGCTGAATCTTCTTTGTTCGGCACATAAACGGTATCGCCCGGACGCAGCATCGGCAGCGGATAGTCACCGGGATCGTTGACATAGTCGCGCAGGTTGAACGCCTGGGATTCGTCGCCGCAGCAGGAGCTGTTGACGATCATGATCCGTTCGATAAACGCATTCTCGGTCGGGCCGCCGGCCTCAGCCAGTAAATCGAGCAGTGACATTTCCTGGCTGAAAGTGTAACGGCCGGGGCTGGTGACTTCGCCCATCAGTCGTACCACTTTATGGGCTGGCTTATCGAGCCAGTCGGCATCCAGCTTGGGGACATAAATCACATCGCCCGGGACCACCTGAGGCAGCAGTGATTCATCACCGGTCTCGAAATACAGGGCCAAGTCGAACTTGCTGACATTGGTGGTGGGACCGTCCCGGTGGCTGATCCGCAGTTGGCGCAAATTCGCATCGCCGTTGGGCCCGTCGGCGGCGGCCAGAATATCCAGGATCCCCAGCGCGTGGTTGAAGGCATAGCGTCCCGGCGCGCCGACCTGGCCGAAGACATAAATCGAGTCCTCGGCTGACTGACGGACCCAACTGGCTTTGTTATCGGTCGGATCTTTCGGCAACTCGTCGATGATAATGGTATCGCCCGCTTGGAGGGTCGGCAGCGTGGAAAAATCGCCGCCCTGATTGATGAAAGCCTCCAGGTTGAAACGGGTGAGGTTCTGATCGCCGCTCCCCTGGCGCAGGATCCGGATGTTGGCTAGGTTCGCCTCCTGATTGGGGCCGCCGGCGTGGGCCAGCACATCGAGAAAGCTCATGCTGCTATCCCATTCAAAACGGCCGGGGTTGTACACCGCCCCGATGAGCTTGATGGCCCGATCATTGGTGACTTTCAGCCAGGACTTTTCGTTAAAATCGACCTTTTCCGGCACAAAAATGACATCGCCGGGGCGCAGGTCGGGGAGCGGGGCACGGGCCGGGTTGTGGCTGTACTGGACCAGGTTTACCAGCAGGGCCGGGCCGTTGTCGCGTAGCACCCGGATTTGGGTGGTATCGGCGAACCGGGTCGGGCCGCCGGCATTGGCCAGCACATCCATAAATCCGGCGCCGGTGCTGTTTTCATAGGCGCCGGGCGCTTGTACTTCACCCATGATGTAGACCGTCCGTTGGGTGGTGCTGATCTCCTCGACTTCGATCGGGGCGAAAATAATGCTGCCGGGCTGAATGGGCGGTAACTGTTCGGTTTTTCCCGAATCCAGATAGGCTTTGAGATCAAACAGTGTGGGTTGGTTATGAGTGATCACCCGGATTTTGGTGACATCGGCATAGCGGGTTACGCCGCCGGCGCGCATCACCGCGTCGACCACGCTCATGCCGTCCTTGAAACTAAAGGTGCCCGGGTTGCGGAACTCGCCGAACAGGGTCAGCCCGTTTTGTTGCTCGGCATCACCGGCTTCGACCAGCGAGGCGGCATCGAAGTTGATTTCGACATTGCCCAACTGCGGGGACGTCGGCACAAAGACGGTATCGCCGCCTTCCAGCGCCGGCAGCAGGCGTAAATCGCCGCTGTCGAGATAGGCTTTGTAGTTGAGGGGCTGCGAGACGCCGTTGCGGGTGAGCTGAAACTTATCGAGCTGCGCCCCCGGTTTGAGCCCGCCGGCAGCGGTCAGCGCCATCTGAATATTGGCATCGGCGGCCAAGGTGACGGTGCCGGGCTGGTTGACATAACCGAGCACCCGGACCCGGATTTCGCTGCTGAGCAGGCTGAGCGAAAACTCATCCAGGTTGCGATAGACGGTCGACAGCCGTTGGCGCAAAAGCTGCTGGGCCTGGCGCTCATCCATACCGGCGACGGACACGGCACCGACTTCCGGTAACAATAATTGTCCGCTGTTGGTGACGATAAAAGGTTGGCTGAATGCTTCCTCGCCCGGCAGCTGGAGGTTGATGACATCCCCGGGAGCCAGGATTTGGGCGTTGAGCCAGGCGGGTATCCACAGCAGCAGAGCGAGCAAAATCCGTTTCATTGCGACTCCCTAAAGATGTTGATGCCAGTGCCGGATGGCGTGGATCCCGGGTTCAGGCACCGTGGTTTGCTGAGGCTCCGACAGCTCGGCAATCACAGTGCGCTCTGCCAGAGCGCGGGTGCGGCTGGCGCCGGCTCGGGCCAGTTGGTCGCCACGGCTTTGGGTGGTCAGTTGCGCAGGCGCCACGCCCAGTTCTACTAAATATGCTTTCACCCGGTTGGCGCGATTGAGCCCCAGTTGACGGTTATAGGCGGCACTCGCCTTGGCATCGGTATAGCCGGTTAAGGTGATGTGCCAGTCGGGTCGGCGCTTTAAAATGGTGGCGGCCTGACGCAGCGCCTGTTGGTAGTCCGGCAGCAAGGCTGCCTGATCAAGCGCAAACTGGTTGTCGACTGAAAAATACAACATCAGCTGGCGACGCTCCTGAGCCAGGGACCCCCTGTTCACACACTGGGTGTGCTCTTCCAGCCAGTCCAGCTGGTGGCTGATGAGATGGACTTGTTCGTCGGCGTCGATTAGAGAGTGGCGAACGTCCCGGTCAAACCCGGCTTCAGCCTCTTGCTTGGCTTTCTGGTACAGACGCTGAAGGACTTGCAGTTGACCCGGCAGGCATGCCCGGGCACCGCGATTAGCCAGATCCTCGATATCCAGCCGCAGATGCTCGACCTGATGGATCAGGGCCATGTCGGTTCGGTTCAGCCGGGGGTACAGGGTGTTGTCCCAACTTGCGCAGCCACCGGCCAGAAGCAAGGGGAAGATGAGAAACCGTGTATCCATGTTAAATCTCCGCCCGCGTGATGAGTGGAATGGCTTTATCAATGCGCAGCATATTGATGAGCTGTCGTGGCTGACCATTGACATTGAGCAAGCGCAGGGAGCGGCCACGGCTTTTCAGCCGCTTGTACAGAAAGACAATCGCGCCGATGCCACAGGAATCGATAAAGCTGACATGGGTCAGGTCGATGATTACTTCAGGCTGCTCGGTCTGGCTCAGGACATCAAGTTCGGCCTCCAGTTGTTTGGCCGCATAAGCGTCAAATTCGTTTGCCAGGGTCAGGGTAATTTCTTGGGTGTTTTCCATCATGACTCCTCCAGAGCAACAGGTTTTCCAAAACAACTGACGGGTCCGTCAAGGGTGATTCGGTACGTTGTTTAGGAGATAAACAAGTTGTATGCCAACTTCATTGCCCGCGTCCGGCAACCATGATCCAAAGGGTTTTGCCGATAATATGAACATCCATCCTAAGCCATTGAAATGGCGAGCTAAGTGCGGTGGAATAGGCATGATCCCAAAGTAGTTTATTTTTCACATCGTCGAGGCTTTCATCATAGCCGTTGTTGACCTGCGCCAGCCCGGTGATCCCCGGTTTCAGTCCTGCGGTTCGCTCGGCATAAAATGGCAATGCATTTTGCAAACCGCCACAGAATTCGGGGCGTTCCGGCCGCGGCCCAATCAGCGCCATGTCGCCTTTGATGACGTTGATAAACTGGGGCAGCTCATCGAGTCGGGTTTTGCGTAGGAACTTCCCGACCCGGGTGACCCGGGGATCGCGACGGGTCGCCCAGACGGCGCCGGTTTCTTGTTCTGCATACTGCCCCATGGAGCGAAACTTAATCATATGAAACAGCTCAACCCGGTGGTGATGGATCTGGCCCACCCGCAGCTGGCGGAAAAACACCGGCCCCGGGGTTTCCAGCTTGATTGCCAGGGCAATCAGGGGCCAAAGCGGTAGCGTGAGGAGCAGGCCGATGATGCTCAGTAGGACATCCGAGGTGCGCTTGAACACCCGGGTTGCCAGGCTTTGGTACTGGTGCAGCGCGCTGGACGGCTGCCAGCCCTGGCGATACTGGCCGCGCAGATAAGCCAGCATGCCGAGGAGGGAGGCGAGATAGCCGCGAACCAGATAATTGAGTTTCACCAGTACTCCGTTGCGAAGACCGATGTTGGGCAGCATCGCCAGACCATAGCCGAGTAGTTGTCCGGCCAGCATCACGGCGGCGAAGGGGCTTCCGGTGGCGGTCAGGACCACCGAGAGCAGCAGAAACAGGATGAGAATAAAGGGCATTAGGGTGCGAAGTCCCTTTCCGGAGAAGAACAGCCAGGCGCTGCTGAGCAGGGACGGGCGGAGCAGGAAGCGGCAGCGGATCAGCTGTTGCAGGTTCCCGGCACCGATCCGCTCGCGGCGTCGCTGATCTTGCGGGTCGCTGGTCGGGGCAATCTCGACACTGTTAATCTTCTGGTTGAGTTGTACCTGGTAGCCTTGCGCAATGATGCTCATCGGCAGCATGAAATCATCATTGATGGTATCGGCGGGCAGAGGGTGAAACAGAGCGGTGCGCATGATGTAGAAGGCGCCGCTTCCGCCCATCACATTGCCCAGGGCTGATTCGGAGCGACGGATCTGGTTTTGCCAGGCCCAGTACTGGGCTTCGCCCGGCTGTGGGGAGGCCAGCAGGTACTGGCTGGTGAGTGCGCCGACTTTCGGATCGGCAAAGGCCGTTACACTCTGCTTCAGGGCATCAATGGAGATCAGGGCAGAGATATCGGTCAGAGCGGTAAAGGGTGCTGCGCCTTCAGCGTCCCGGACCCGGGTCATCAGCTGGTTGAGGCGGTAGAGCTTGCCGCGGTTGTCGGGCGCATCAATCAAGGTGAGTCGGATCCGGGCAACATCGAGTTTGGGCTGCCAGTGGCGGATCTTGTCGGCGGTATCATCTGCACAGCCATCGCAGGCGATATACAGGTGTAACTTGCCGGCCGGGTAATCCAGGCTGATCAGATTGGCGAGTTTGGCCTCGATGTAGTCGCTTTCGTTATAGGCACACATCACCAGAGCCACCTGCGGCCAGTCCCCATCGGCAGAAGGCGGTGCTGCTGCGGTTTCTGAGTGGCCCTGGCGGCTGCGCCATCGGCTCAGCAGGATCATCACAGGCAAATACAGCAGGTGGTGATAGGCAATCAGCCCAGCCAGTAAGAAAAATGTTCCCCAAACCCAAGCCATAATGATCTCCTTAACATTGACAAGCCAGTTGTTGGTAGCGGGCGACCGTGGTGCGAATGTCGGCAATTCGCGCCACATACTGCTGGTTGAGCGTGCGGTTGTGGTGATGATCCGCGGTCAGTTTTCTACGCAGAATACTGGCCAGCGACCGGCGATCTTCAGGGGTGAACAGGGCGCCGGTTGCCGGATTGGTCAGCTCAGGAATGGCACCGACCCGGCTGGCCACCACACTGCAGCCGCAGGCCTGGGCTTCGAGGAGCGCCAGGGGCAGGCCCTCTTTGACCGAAGGCATGCAAAACAGATCGATGGCCTGGTAAAAGCGGTGCATGTTGTTGACATAACCCAGCCAGGTGATGCGCTCGGCTACGCCGAGCTGCCGGGCCAGTTGCTGCCAGCGTTGGCGCATTTCACCGTCTCCGGCCACCGCGACATGCATTGATGAAGGTAGCGTCGGCAGGATCTCCAGCAGGGTTTCCAGTGCCTTTTCCGGGACCAGGCGACCGGCGCAGCCGATGAGAAACGCGTCGGGCGGTAGGTTGAGTTGCTGCCGGGCGGCGGCCTGATCCCCCGGAATAAACTGCTGGGTGTCGATACCGTTGAGGATCACCAGCGGCGCCACGGTGTGGAGCTTCTTGGCCAGGTCGTCGGCAACCGTTGGCGCGTCCGCGACCAGCCGGATCTGCTTCGACATCAGCAGCCGGGTCAGCCAGCACTGTTTGGGGTCCTCTAAGTGCCACGCATCATGTTCGGTATGGACGTGGCGGCACGCCAGCCCCAGGATGGCGAGTTTGCCGTAGAGCAGCGGGCCGATATGGTGGGTATGGATGGCCTGTGCCCTGTGCTGGCGAATAATGCGACGTAGCTGGCGTACCGACTGCCCGCAAAAGCCGTCCGTTTTATTGAGAAAATGCAGCCGGTCGGCAAATTCGCGCAGCAGCGGCCACCGGGCCAGGCTTTCTTCCCGGCTGCCCTCAAGGGCGACCAGGTACATCGGGCATGTCGCGTGGCGTAACATGTTCAGGCACAGGACTTCGATGCCGCCGGGACGAAGGTGCTGGACGATTTGGATGATTGCTGCAGAAGCTTGCGTTTTCATGGGTGTGTTCCTCATCTGTGCGTCGAAAGGCCGGGATCCGTCCCAGAACGGCTGTTCGGGTGATCCGCTGCACCTGCTCGGTGGCATAAATCCGGGTATCGGTCAGAACCATCAGGGTAGTCATGGACAGGCCCAGTCCCAGCCCGCCGACAATGCCGAGAATGAAGCTGATCCACCAGGGCCAGTTGGTCGGCTGGGTGGGGGTATACGGGATATCGATGATTTTCAGCTTGTCCTGCTCTTCAAAGCGGCCCAGCTCGCCGGTGACCTGAGCCATTTCATAGCGCTCGAGCAACCGGTTGTAGATTTTCTCTTTGACATCGAAGTTCCGCTCCAGAGACTTGAGTGACTTCTCAAGCTCGGCAAATTCGGAGCGCTTGCGGGTCAGGGTCTGGATTTGATCCCTTAATACCAGCAGCTTCTGCTGCAGGGATTCGATATGACTTTCCGCTTGCTGGTACTGCTCCAGCTGGCTGATCAATAACGGGCGACTGGCCGTGTCCGGGTGATCGCCGAGGTTGGCGGCAACAGTCCAGAGCTGGTTCAGTTCGGTTTCGCTGAGGCTGTTTTGCCGGGCCAGCAAGCGCTTGGACTCCTGGCGCAGGGTGTTGACCCGGCGCAGCACCGCTTTCACTTCCGAGTGATTATCGGTATAACGGGCCCGTAGAATGGTGAGTCGGGCTTCGGCCTGGATCAGCTCCTCTTCTAACAGGGACATCACCGGGTTGGCGTTGATCAGGCGCTTTTTGAGGACCTTTCGCTCAATTTCAGCCTGCCTGAGCGCCAGCTCGGTTTCTCGCAGCTGTGATTCGAGCTGGGACACATTTTGGGTCTGGTTGCCCTGGATTTGCGGCAGGTTATCGATATTGTCACGCTTAAAGTTGGCCAGAGTTTGCTCGGCAGCTTCCAACTCGGCCTGGGTTTGCTTGAGCTGCTGCTCGAGAAATTGCTCTGAGCTGGAGACCGAGGTTTTCCCCGGCGCTTGCAGCCGCTCGAGGAATTGTTTCGATACCGCTTCCAGGATCGGCACCATCTGCTCTGGTCTATCCCAGCTGAGGCCGATTTTGATCAAATCGGAGCCCGCCAGAGACAATCGTAGTCCGCCGGAGAGCTTGTTCCGCATCCGGTTCAGCTCGTTTGGATTATTGGCAGGTGCCAGCGCCAGCGAATGAATCACTTCATTGAGGATATAGCGGCTGTGGATCATCACCCGCAGGGCCTCCATCCGCTCCTCAAGGTGGAAAGAGATCGATAAATCCTCCAGGAACGGGTTCATCAGTGCTGTTTCCTGCACCAGAATCGTGGTGTGAGAGTAATAATGCTTCGGCTTCAGGCCGTTAATGAAAGTGGCCACGAACGGCAGAATCATCATCGGCAGCACGATCAGATAGCGGTACTTCCACAACGCCTGCAGCACTGGGTACAGCTGAGCAAAGAAACGTTGGCGCATCTTAAGGCTCCCTGATGATCACCGTATCAGCCGTTTGTTGAGGCTGATATTGTTCGGTCAACCGGACACCGGACCGGGCGGCGAGTTGGCGAATCGCCTTGATTCGCTGCTGGCTGATATGCAGTGCCTGAAATGGCCGGGCATCACTGGAAGGTGCGACGTCGAGGGCCCAGCGCGGCGCCGCGTCGAATAGTGCCGCAACATTGCTTTTTTGCTGCGCCGTGAGCGTGGTTTGTTCCGGGCTGTAATACAGCGCCAGCTGACGGTCGGTCGGGGTGCCGGTTGTCACACACCCGGTCAGCACGAGTGCTGTGATCATTATCAACGAGGTTTTCATGGGCGCTCCTGATCTGAACCGGTAATGGTCTGGTTCAGGATCAGGAGCAAGGAGAGTGCCTAAATGGTAATGAACTCAGGCAATGTTGTCTTGTTTTTCACTAAGCTGTTGTTTATCAAGTTAATTACGGTATCTCCCCGCATCTCCCAGCTCTCATTCATCATCTGCTGGCGGGCGGTTTTCCGATATTGCAAACGATGTTGCTGACTGAGATGGCAAAATGCGTCGATGGCGTCCAGCCATTCCTGCTGGTTGGTTGCGACCGAGACCAGGCATGGGTATTGGCGGGCTGAAGGGAAGTCACTACTGATCACCGGGCAGCCTGCCGCCAGGTACTCCCGTAGTTTGAGCGGATCGCAGGCCCGGATCTGAGCGTTATCCACGAACGGTAAAATCGCGGCATCCCAGTGCTGAACATATTGTGCCAGCTGCGAATGTGGCACCGGCGGATGACATTTGATATTCCGGCAGGCATCGAGCAGAGGCGTATCGCAGTCGCGGCGGCCGATCAGGTGAAAGTCGACCTCGGGCCTGGCGGCGGCCAGTTCGCATAACAAGGTCTGATCCAGCCACTGATTGAGACTGCCGTAGAACCCGATTTTATATCGCCCCTGGCAAGGCGACGCGGCGGGCGGGTAGGGATCCGGCTGCGGCGCGGCAAAGCGGTGAAAGTCGACCCCGTGGCGCAGCAGATAGGTTTTTTGTGGTGATATCTGGCTCATTTTCCCGACCAGGGCCGGGCTGGCGCACAGGATTAAATCGGCGCGCTGTGCCATGCGTTGCTCCATCGTGCTGATCCGCTGGTGGTCGACACCGGCCAGGCCGGAGAAGTCATCGCCGCAATAGTAAATCACCAAATCTGCCTGGACTGTGTCCAGGTAGTCGACCGCACTGGGCAGCGCTGCCCAGACCACCCGCGGATTGCGTTTGCTGCTGAGCTGGCGTCGCAGCGACAGTTGATTAAACCATCGCATGAAGGGTTGCTCCGCCAGGGGCCAGACGAGTGGATGGATCACCGGAAAAGGCGTCGGGCTCTCCCGGCGCGGGGGCGACGTGAAGGCTTTGCGCAGTTTTTCCCGGACCCGGGCCAAATCGCGGGGACTCGGTGAAGGTTTGCGCAGACCGATGGAGTTGATCCACTGAATCGCAAACTGGTGCCGGAGCGTGTTGACGATATGCTGAGAGCTGGAGGGGTGGCGATTGTAGTCTTCGCCGAATACGATCAGTTCTTTCATGGCTGGACCTCCAGGGGCTTGATGACCCTGGCCGGGTTGCCGCCAATCAGTACATTGGCCGGCATCGATTTGGTGACCACGCTGCCGGTGGCGACAATGCTGTTCTCGCCGATGGTAACGCCCTGGAGGATGGTGCTGCCGGTGCCGACCCAGACATTTTCCTTGAGATGAATCGAACCGACTTGGTGGGCATCATCCGGCTCGCCCCGGGCGCGGCGCAACGGGTCAACCGGGTGGCCCGGGTATCCGGCGAGAAACACCCGTCCGGCCAGGCGGACGTTATCTTCCAGGATCACCTGCTCACCGACGGCAATGGTGCTTTGCCAGTTGATGTCAACGTTATCGCCGATCACCAGTGTGGGCCGTTCGCTGCTGTTTCGTCCCGAAAAGGTGGTTGCGCCGGAGATCCGGCAGCCTTCCCCCAGCTCGATCCGCAACTGGCCACAGAGCAGCGGCATCCCGGAGTAGAGCTGGAGACGCCGGGGCCGGTTGGCTACCCGGGAGAGGAATAACGGGGTGTAGTAGAGCTTTTGCAGCAGGGCCTGCCCGGTCGCGCTCAGGGTCCGGTGCAGCCCGTACAACAGTGCGTGTACCCCGGGGATCGCCGGGAGGGTGAAGCTGTGAACCCCCTGATACCATTGTCTGAGCTGGCTGACGTGATCAGGGGAGAGGTTCTTTTTCAATAGTGCCGTTAACATGGGATTCTCCTTGTGTCAGTCGATTGAGCGCGATCAGTAACCCGATCAGGATGTAAATTGGCCAGGTAAAGCCCTGAGTCAGGAAGGTGCCGCCGACGCAGAATGAAATCAGTCCGAGCCAGAGTCCTTCCGCAAAAGGTTGGAGATCATGGCCCCGGAGCCGCCGGAGTAACTGATAGCTGCTCATAAAGGCACCCACAATCAGAAGCAGAAACAATGCCAGGCCAAAGAAGCCGGTTTCTCCGAGGATCTGGAACCAGGTACTGTGCACTGCATGGTTTTTACCGTCCCAGTGCGGGGAATAGAAATAGTAATTGACGTAAAAGTTATTCAAACCGACGCCGGTGAAGGGGTTCGACACCGCCATGCGAAAAGCCGCCACCCAGGCATAGATACGGCCCATGGCTGATTCATCGACGCCACTTTCGGCAGCGCCGCCGGAGCTTCGATCACTGATCCCGGCAGCCAGCACCAGCACCGCCAGGCTGCAAACCCCCATGATCCCGGGAATTACCAGGTTCTTGCTGCGCAGCAAGGTCATGGTAAATACGCCCGCTGCGATCCCCAGTAACCCGCCGCGACTTTGGGTCGCTAATACCCCCAGCACCAGGGTGATCAGGCAAGCGATAGTCAGCATGCGACGAAATTTGCTTCCGGAAAAGCAATAGGCCAGGGCAAAAGAGACCGGAAACTGCAGTACCAGCGCCAAATCGTTGGGATCGCCCAGCATCGATCCGAAACTCCGGCCAATGGTGACCCGGGTGCCTTCCACCAACCCGATCCCGTTGGCTTTGTTATGCAGGGCGATCGCTGCGATCAGCACGCCGCAAATCAGCAGCCCGGCCGGAAACAGCCGGAGTTGATTGAGGTGGGTCGGCAGCCAGCTGATGGCAAAGACCATCAGCAAAATTTTGATGTAAGTCGAGTTGAAGCTGCCGAAGGCCAGCCCTTTGTTGGTGGCCATCAGGCAGGAGACAAAGACCCAGAACGAAAAGACGCACAGCAGGGTATGAACCCGGTGCCAGGCCAGCTGGCCGCGCATCATCCACAGTTGCCAGGCCAGCCCGGCCAGGCTGGCGAGTGCCAGCAACTGAGGGATTTTAAAGGCCATCAGTACCGGGATGGCTTCGTGAAGGCGAAAATAGGAGAAGAAAATAAACCAGACACAAATAAAATAGGCGTTGCGGATCAACAGCGGCAGGACAAACAACATGCACAGTGCCAGCACCAGGATCCCCTGGAGATAAAATCCCACGCTGATCAGCGCAGTGGCCAGCAGGGCAGCCAGGATGTGGCGTTGTTGCTCAGTCATAGGCCACATCCGGTTGGTGGCTGCGTTGCCAGTTTTGCCACAGGCTGAATGCCATCCAGAGTAGCAGCAGGCTCATCAGGGCTGAGGTATAGGATACCGGCCAGGCTGCCCGGGCCTGGAACCATTGCAGCAGGGTGACCCCAGCCAGTCCCCCGAGTTGCTTGCTGAGCGGATACACCGGATAGTTGAGGGGCAGTAACCGTTGGCTGAAGCCCAGAAACAGGGTGAAGCGACAGGACTGGACCAGCAGCCCGGCCCAAACCGCGCCGTAGAGCCCGAAGCGGGGGATCACCAGCCACATCAACAGCAGGGCGAGAGCGGCACAGGCTGCGGAAATCACCATGGTGAGATCACTGTTTTGCTGGTAGTAGCAGCCGGTGTTGAGCTGGGTGCTGAGGTATTTGATCACCATCATCCAGGCCAGCAGCGGCAGGATGTCACTGGCCTGGTGGTAACTTTCAGGCAGCCAGAGCAGGAGAAAAGGGCAACCCAGCGCAATCAGGATCGCGCCAATCAAGGCCGCGCACTGGCTGCCAAATATACTCATGCGGGCAACATAGGCTTTTCCGCCGGGGGATTGCAGGTGCCTGAATCGCTGCGGAAACCACCAGAGGTTAAACGGGTCCAGCAGTAATGTCGCCGCCACGGCCCATTGCATCGCGATGGCGTAGACCGCCAGTTCGGCGGTGCCGATGGCGCTGGCGAGTACAAAGCGTTCGGCACCGAAGGCGATGAACCCGACGCCGCCGGAGACGGCAATGCCGATGCCATAGCGCAGTAACAACCGTGCATCCGCCAAGGTGAGCCGCGGACACGGGCGGTGCAGCAGTCCCCATTGCACCGCCTGGGCCAGAACGCCTGCCAGCATGAGACCATCGACCCCCATGACTGGGGTGAGCAGCAGCATGAACCCGCCTTGAGCGAGGGCGAAGATCACCTGAACCCGGAGAAAACGCAGCGCCTGATCATCGATGCGGAGTTTGGCCAGTTGCAGGGCGCTGTGGGTGCCCAATGCCAGACTTACGACCAGGCAGCGGACGGAAAACGCCGACAAGTCACCGGGTAACCAAGCGGCGATCCACTGTGGCCAAATCAGAAAAGGCAGTGCCGTAAGCACACTGGTGAGCAGGGTCAGGCTCCAGGCGCTGCGGTAAACCCGCGCTGTTGGGTATTTTGGATCGCTGGCAAAGCGGTACAGGCTGTCGACCATCCCGACCAGCATGATGAGGGAGATCAGGTTAGCCAGGGTGATGAGTGTTGCATATTCGCCAAACGATGCCGGTGACAGCCATCGCGTGAGTAACGGCTGCATCACCAGCCCGACCAGTTTACTGACCACCAGCCCGACGGCATAGGCCGCCACACTGGGCAGACGGTGCGATAGGGTGCGGATCGTCGCCATGCTCAGGCTCCCTCGACCAGGCAGGACAGTCGGCCGGCATGTAAATCGGCATTGTAAAGGTCAAATACCCGCTGGTAGGCCTGCGTTCGCAGCGGTGACAGGGCGGTAAACGGTTGGCCGAGCACCTGGGCCATCATCTGGGCCAGGGCACTGGCGTTTTGCATCGGGACTTGCAATCCCGATTGCGGATCGAGGATCTCATTGCACCCGGCCAGATCGGAAGTGATCACCGGCAGGCCCAGCCCCATGGCTTCTTTGATAACCAGGGGACCGGTATCCCGATCGCCGTTGGCCGCGATACAAAACGGCGCGACCAGGGCCTTGTAATCCCCGGCGTGCTCTCGTAACCAATCGGCATTTTGTGCGCCGAGCAACCGGATTTGACGGGTCAGTCCCCGTTCCTGAAGCGTGCGCTGTAACCCGGGCATCAGCGGGCCGTCCCCGACGATGTCGAGGGCTGTCGTGGTCGGGAGCCGTGCAAAGGCCTCCACTAGGGTGTCGATCCCCTTTTTCTCGACCAGGCGTCCAATAAACAGGAAGTCTTTGCCCGGTACCCAGTCCGGGTTCAGTGGTGGGTAGTGCGACGGCTCCAGGCCGCAGGCGACATAATGGATCCGGGTGCTGGTGCGGGTCTGCAGGTGGCGCATCATGTCCTGGGTGACGGCACAGCCGAAGTCAATATGGTTGAGCTTGCTGTTAAGATCTTCCGGTGCCGCATAGATGTCGGCACCGTGGCCGACCAGCGAGACCGAGATCCCAAGCAGTTTTGCGGCAACAATCGCTGTGGCGGCACTGTGCCAGGCGAAGTGGGCATGGAGATGATCACAGCCGGCGCGGCGGGCCAGCTCGGCCAGGATGGCGCCTTGTTTGAGCAAGGAAAAATAGGAAAAGCCCTGCTGTTCGGTGAGAAATTTGTGGGTGGATGCCATGTTGACGAGGTGGCGGAGAGCACCGGCGGACAGGGTGGTCGGGATATACTGGCAGCGGGCGACCAGTGCATGATCGGCAGGCTGATAGTGCTCGGTCCCGGCAAAGGCAAACGGCTGGACGTCGTGGCCTTTGCGCATCATCGCCCGCATTTCGACGCCGATGAAGGTTTCTGAAAGGACCGGAAATGTCGGAATCACATATCCAATCTTTTTCATGCGTTGGTTGGCCATCCCGTGATTTGTCATGGTTAAACTCCTTCATACCGAGAACTGGATCCTGGCTCACAAGCTGCTGGTCCGAGCAAGGTGGCCATGCTGCGCATGCAAGTTGTGTTCCGGTTTGTGGTTGGGGTCTGGCGTACTCCTTGCTAGTGCCCTGGTATTGCTGTTGACAAGGAGAGAGCCGATGAAAACATGCATGCTGACCGTGGTCATCCCGACCTATAACTGCCTGGATACTTTGCCTGCGGCGATTGAGACTGTGCGCCGACAGCATCAGGCGCTAGAGATCCTGGTGGTCGATGACGGCTCTGATGACGGCAGTCAGCCGTGGTTGCAGGCGCAAGAAGATATTCGGGTGATCCGGACTGAGCGAGTCGGGGTGTCAGCGGCGCGAAATCTGGCTATCGAGCAGGCCCGCGGGGAGCTGATTGCGTTTCTCGATGCTGATGATTATTGGCATCCTGAAAAACTCGCGCATCAGCTTGCGTTGCATCGTGCAAATCCACACTTGGTGATGAGTTTCACCGACTACCGATTCCGGATTGACGAGCAGCCCTCGGCGCTGCGTGGCTTTCGTTTCTGGCCGGCATTTACCCGCAGCTTAGCCGCCGGTGGCGATTCGACATCGCAGGTTTTTCCCGACTTTTTCAGTGCGGTGTACCGGGAAAATATGATCGGGACCAGTACGGTGATTGCCAGGCGAAGTGCGTTGCTGATGGTGGGTGGGTTTGATGGCCGGTTTCGCTCCGCTTCGGATTGGGATTTGTGGCTCAAGCTGGCCCGCACGGGAGCGGTGGGCGTGGTAAACCAGTCGCTGTGTGAGTATACCTTCGGCCGGGTTGGAGCGATTTCCGGCAATCATGAGCGTCGCGCTACAGCGATGAAGCAAATCTTAGATAAGCATGCTGCCCGGGCGTGGCGCCAGCCGGTGATTTTGCTGGCAGGTTACCAGCGCTGGCTCTCAGCGAGAGCTGATTGCTTTCGGGTCCGACGTGCATTTGGTGCTGCTGTGCTGCGCGAGCTGATGGGTTTTTGCCTCAAACCGGAATGGCAGCGGTTGAAAATGATTTCCGGCGATACGCTGCGGTGGTTGTCGCTGCGAACCTGAGGAAAAGCAGCGGTTCGAAATGAACGAAAGAGGGCGCCACGCCCTCTTCGGGGAACGATCAAGAAGAAATAGAGATCCGTTTGACATCTTTTGGTGCGACGGGCTTTCTCGGGATCGTCAGGGTCAGTACACCATCTTGTAATTTCGCCGTGATCGCCTCTTTATCTGCATCATCAGGAAGTGACAGCGTGCGCTGGAATGCGCCGTAGCGTCTTTCGATCCGGTAGAACTGGCGCGCTTGATTCTCTTTATGCTCCTCTTTGTCACCCTGAACGGTGAGGACATCCCCTTTGAGCTCAATGGACAAGGCTTCGGCAGACAGGCCAGGAACATCTAATGTGATTTCATACTGCTGTTCATCGCCGGAGACGTCGATTTGTGGCCTGAAGCTGTCCTGCGAACGTATGCTGTCGTTGAGATCCAAGGCGGACTGGCTGTGCCACTGCGGGCGGTTGAAGGTTGGGCGAATGGCAGGCATACCAAAAGCATTGAAGACATCGTCGAACAGCTGATCCATTTCCTGGTGTAGGCGCAACAAGGCATCAGTCCCCTGCCGGGTGGGTTGCTGCTGTGCTTTCTCACGCGTTACGGGGATATGGGCGGATGATTGATCGGCATGATCTTCATGTTTAAACCAGTTCCAGGGGTTGAGTTTTGTAAGGTCCATGATGTTTTCCTCAGTTCACTACATTTAATGTCAAGTAAGGTAAAAGAAAACAAAGACACTTTATATATAGGTACTTCCATGGCGAATTCAAGGGGCATAAACAATGAATATTGCGATGCTATTCGGTGATATCAGCGATGAAATAAGTCCTGTGCTGTGCCCGAATAATCAGACAGCATGAGTGGGAGGGTCTTTTTGTGTTTGATGAAATTCGATGGGTGAAAAATATAATGTTCATAAAAAAATACCACAAAAAATTGATAGTCATAAATAATCCAAGGATGCAAACGATAAGAAAGATTAATCAGGGGTAAAAATAAGACAAAATTCATTAGAATCACAGGCGGGTTTAATTGGTTGAATTATTGTCATTATTTATATTTGATGTCGGTAGATTCTTATTTTTAAGACATTTGTCCCAATAAATACGCAGTGATACATTTGACTCATTCGCACAAATGACCATCATGGTGTCCGAAGTGACATCGGCTGCTGTCGTGGCAATCATCTTCAACCAAACAAAGTAAAAAACAAAAAATATTCTGTACTTGATTGATTTTTAATGTTTTTTCAGTTTTATTTCCCGGGGGTGATTGTTGGCGTGTCATGAAAACAAGGCACCCTGCATACAGGCTTCGCCCTTTTCAAAGGACGAGATTGTGTCTGCTGGACGTATGCCGATGTTATGTGCGCATGACAGGTTCGGTGTAATGCGATTTGTATGGAAATATATACCGGGCTGTCGTACTTATTAATCAATAAACGACACAAAATATTAAGTGATCGAATTAGTCGCATGTTCTTATATCCGTCAATATGAAAATAAATGCGCTGGTTTTGTGTCGTGTCGAACGAATTCGAACAGGAAGTAAAAATGAAAAAAGCATTCGCGACCCTTTTCGCCTTTGCTTCGTTGTCTGCTGTCAGTGACGCCAGTGAATTTCGCGCTACCTTACCGATTGCAAGTAAACATTTCTTTTGTGCCAGCGAGCAGTGTCTTGACCTGAGTGAAACAAATTTAGGTTTTGGTATTGAATATGCCGGCTATGGCGTCGTGGGCTATCAAAACAGTTATTCCCGGCAAAGCTATGCGATTTATAAGGCATTTGAATATGATGCCTTTGACCATTTGGGATTTGGGATCCGCCTGGGCGGTGTAACGGGCTATGAAGAAGAATCCGGCCTGGCAGTGGTGCCTCTGGCGCATCCGTATCTGCGCATTTTGCCGGTTGAAAGCCTGAGCTTGAATATCGGCGCAGCTCCGGTTGGTTTGATTGATACCAAAAATTACAATCTGGTGATCACCCTCGACTCGCAACTCTCTTTCTGATCGCATGCGACGGTTGGTAGCTCACTGGATATGCGTCTCTGCCTGAAAAGAGCAAGGCGCCTGTCGGGCGCCCTGCGACGGTTCAAAGTGACGTGTCGGATCAGACCTTAAACTGGCCGACCAACTGCTGGAGCTGCGCATTGGCGGCTTCCAGTGCGGTTGCATGTTCACCGGAAGAGCGGCCGTGCATGTGCAGTTGCTGTAGCATGGTTCGAATTGAATCCATACGCTCGTTGATATTCTCCGCCACTTTACTTTGCTCGTTGGCTGCGGTGGCGATTTGCAGGCTGATGTCATCCACTTTCAATACCGAGGCTGTCATGGTGGTGATCCCCTGGTTGACGTTCTCCGTCATTTCGGCAGTGCTGAGGCACTGTTGCTTGGTTTCAGACATCGCAGCGACGGTCTCGTCAACGCCAACTTTCAGCAAGTGAAGCATCTCTTCGACTTCGGTGGTGCTCTCCTGCGTCCGGGCGGCAAGGTTACGCACTTCATCGGCCACCACGGCAAAACCGCGGCCCAGCTCACCGGCACGCGCCGCTTCAATTGCCGCGTTGAGGGCCAGCAGGTTGGTTTGCTCGGCAATGCCGCCAATCACCTGCAGCACTGACTCGATCGATGCAGCGTTTTCCTGCATTTGGGTGACTTTCTCCGATGTCAGTTCCACGTTCGAGACCAGATTCTTCACACTGCCGGTGGCTTGTGCGGCGGACTGGCCGGTGATGTCTGACTGCTTCTGCGCTGCGTTGGTGATTTGGGTGCTCTGCGCGGTGTGGCCGGCGACATCTTGGGCCGAAGCACTGAGCTGGTTCACCGCCGTTGCCACCATATCGGTTTCATTGACGTGTTGTTCGAGAACATTCAGGGTCTTCTCGGTCACTTCCGTCATCGCCGTGATCTGTTGGCTGCAGGCTTGGTTTGCCTGCATCACATTGTTGACCAGGTTCTGCAGGTAAATGATGAAATGGTTCATCGACTCGGAAATGGCATCCACTTCGTCGCTGCCTTTCACCGGCAGGCGCATCCGCAAGTCGGCATCACCGGCTGACAGGGAGTCGACATTCTGCTTCAGGTTGTCGAGGCGTCTGGTGAGCTGGCTCAGGGCCAGGAGCAGGATGATCAGCAGCAGGGCAACCATTGGCAGCTGGATCTTGGCCAGTGTCCCCAGCATTTGTTGGCTCTGCGCTGTTAGCAGACGGGTTGGCTGCGCGACACCGACCAGCCACGGGGTGCCCTCGACATCTTTCAGCAGCAACGTGTAGTCTTCGTTGTTCTGGGTAAACTCGAGCCGCGACTGGGACTGGCGTAGCGCGCTTTGCATGGCGCTCGCCAGAGGATAGCGGTGATCAGCCAGATTGGTCAGGATCACATTGTCGCCGGTCAGTTCCCGGTTCTTGCTCAGGATCTTACCATCGCGTTCGACAATCAGGATTTCAGCATTCAGCTCCTGCTCTTTATCGGCAACCAGGGTATTAAAGAAGCCCAGCGTGACATCCACGGTGGAGACACCATAGAGCTGACCGTTTTTGTAGATCCCCATGGCACAGTTGGTGCGTGGCTGGGTGCTGGCGCCGTCTTTATAAGCCGCAGCCCAGACACAGGCACCGCGTGGTGCGTTCTGTCCGGCCACATGCCAGGGCTGGGTAAAGTAGTCGGGCGCTTCGGCGCTGTTCCAAAAGGTGTTTTCTATCAGGCGGCCGCCGGTATCCCGATGATAAAAGGTACTGGCACGCTCCTGACCGGGGATCCGCTGGTTGGGTAGTGGCCAGATCCCGCCACCGAAGACCAGCTCATTGCCATACTGGTCGACCAGTGAAGGCAATAAGCGATCAATGTTGTCGCTGCTCAGCTTGGGGACCAGCTGCGTGGTGGCGCGCTGTTGCGCTTGGACGGCTGACAGGGCATGGCGAATGTCAGTGGAAATCTCACCCACGGCCAGCACCAGGTTTTGCTCGCCGACATGGCGTAAACTCGGCGCGATCCAGCGTTGGATTCCCAGCCAGGTAAGCACGCTAACCAGCAAGGTAAAGCCGATCAGGACGGCGCTGTACCGCTGCTTAATCGTAGTGAACAGACTGTTCATGATGATACCTCTGTGATTCGGAAATGAATGATTCTGATTGTTGTTGGAATGTGCTGCGGTTGGCGATTGTTTCGAAACCGAAAGTAAACAGCTTCAACATAACATGTAACAAATCATTCACGATTAATTACGAGCAAAAATGTGAGCGTGCGAACATGATGGGAGCTCGACCAGCATGAGGGCGGTGACGCTTGTATTTTTGTTCGCTGATTGTTTCCCTTTTGTTTTATGCGGGAATTGCTGAGGTGCGTGGCGGAGCTGCGGGTTTGATGGCCGCATTCTGTTGATATTGAATGCGGCAGGATGGTGATCCCATGGCTGTGACGGGATAAAAACGGCTCAGATGGCAGGTGTTTGTTCGAGCCTGCTCAGAATGAAGGCGGCAATGGCCTCTGGTTGGTTGAGGTCGAGCACCGGTAGTGGGCAGTCGGCCGGCGCAGGCGCATCGCACGCGAATGCCAGGATATGTGGATCATGGGGATACAGCAGCGGCTTGCCGTAACTGGGGCGGTGGATCTCGATTTTATCGATGGCCGCTTCGCGAAAGCCTTCCACCAGCACCAGATCTAACTGGCTATGGTCCAGCTGGCGCAGGCATTCATCCAGCGTCGGTTCGTCACGGCTGGGCTCGGGGTATTCGAAATAGAGCATGTGCCGTTCCCGGGTGGCCATCAGGGTTTGCGCGCATCCGGCGTGGCGAAGCCGGTAGCTGTCTTTGCCCGGCGTATCCGGATCGATGGTGTGATGACTGTGCTTGATCAGTCCGATTCGCAGGCCGTGCTGTTTCAGCAGCGGGATTAGTTTTTCCAGTAAGGTGGTTTTCCCTGAGCCGCTGTATCCGGCGAAACCTATAATTGGAGTCATAGACTTAAGAGCGTGTGAGAAACATGCACCTATCCTAAAGGAAACCCTATGACCAGACTAGTTGCAATTCAAACGGATATCACCACTGTAGAGGTGGATGCGATTGTTAATGCGGCCAATTCGTCGTTATTGGGCGGCGGCGGCGTGGATGGTGCCATCCATCGGGCCGCTGGGCCACAGTTGCTGGCGGAATGCCAAACCCTGGGTGGATGCCGGACCGGAGAAGCCAAACTGACCCAGGGCTATCAACTGCCGGCAAACTATGTCATTCATGCCGTGGGCCCGGTGTGGCATGGCGGAAAACATGAAGAAGTAACCTTGCTGGCAAACTGCTATCGCAGATCACTAGAACTGGCCCGGCGGCACGGGGCAAAGAGCATTGCGTTTCCCTGTATCAGCACCGGCGTTTACCACTTCCCCAAAGATCTTGCAGCGGATATCGCTGTGGCGACCGTGAAGGGGGCAGTGGCCGACAATGGGATGGATGTGGTTTATTTTGTTTGTTTTGATAATGAGGATCTCAAGCGCTATCAGTCTCTTTTGGCATAACAAAACGGGCGTATCAAAAGTGAGCCACCCTCGCATTTTTCCGTTTTCAGAAACAATAGCGTCTAAAGTTAATGTGTAGTTCGTTTTCCCTGGTTCAGGCCAAGGGATGCCATCGGGCAACTGCACAGGTCGTGCTCTGAGTGTTGTGACAGGATGTCGCCGTAGCAGAGACGACCGAAATCAAATAAGCATCAGGGAGAGTGCAATGTGGGCAACTTTAGATTTTGAAGCATCGGGCTTATCCGATCAGTCTTATCCGATTGAAGTCGGCTATTCATTACCAGACGGCCACGGTCATAGTCTTTTGATCAATCCGCAGACGGCCAGTGGTGTCTGGCAATACTGGGATGAATATGCGGAGCAGGAAATCCACCAAATCTCACGTCAGGAGCTCTACCAAGAGGGCTGGCAGGTTGTTGAAGTCTGTCTTCACCTCAATGCGGTGCTCGGCCAGTATGAATATGTGTTTTGTGACAGCCAGTGGGATCTGTTCTGGCTCGGGCGTCTCTATCAGGCTGCGCATATGCGGCCATCGTTTACCCTGACGGAAATCGGCCACTGGCTGATGCAGGAAAACGGAATTGACCGCATCCAGTTTCAGCTGGCCCTGGAAGAGCTCGGACCGACCAAGCACCGCGCGATGCACGATGCGCAGCAAATTCGTCAGGCCATTTCCCTGCTGGTCAATAACCCGGCTGAGCTCTGATCCAAGTCGATGAAATTTCAGGCGGTGCTTTCCCTTCGGGATGGGAGCCGCTAGAATTTTCGTTTGTTTCTTTGCTGGTAGACGCCTTTGTTCTCTGATCCCGCTGCAACTTCAACCCGCCTGCGGTGTGCCGTATTCAACGTTTCCATGTCTTTGCCTGAGCCGGGGGCGATCCTGGCTCAAACGGCGACGGCGGAGGAGCCCCGACTGCGCCGATTGGCTGCCATTATTCAGCACATCCGGCCCGATGTCCTGATGCTTTGTGAATTTGATCACCCGGGAACTGGCGGCGATGACGGCAGCCTGGCGAACTTTTGTCGCCATTACCTGGAGCGCGGCCAGCATCAGCAGCAGCCGATCGCATACCCCTATCGCTATTGTCCGCCGACCAATACCGGCTTGCTCAGCCCGTATGATTTGGATGGTGACGGGGAGCGAACGCTGCCGGGAGACGGACTGGGGTTTGGCGAGCATCATGGCCATTTTAGTTTTGTGCTCTTGTCTCGCTATCCGTTGCAGGAGGCGCAGATCCGCAGCTGGCAGCAATGGCGCTGGCAGGATCTGCCGGATCACCTGATGCCGGCTGACTATTACAGTCCGCAAGCCCGAGAGGTACTGCGGTTGTCGTCGAAAAATCATGTTCTGGTCCCGGTGCAGGTGGGGGCGCAGCAACTCAACCTGCTTTGTTGCCACCCGACACCACCGGTGTTTGACGGGGAAGAAAAGCGCAATGCCCGGCGCAACCATGATGAGCTACGGCTGCTGACGGACATTATCGATCACGCCCCCTGGCTGCGCGATGATTGGGGAGCGCGCGGCGGACTGGCCGCTGACGATAAGTTTGTGGTGCTGGGAGATCTCAATGCTGATATGGCTGACGGCGACGGCATCAAAGCCGGGATCCGACGGTTGCTGTTGCATCCGCGGATCCACCGTCAGGTCAGCGCCGGTAAACTGACTCCGAAAAGTCTCGGTGGTCGCTTTCACCTGCCCTGGCAGCCGCGCCAGGGACGGGCGACGGAGTGGACACACCTGGCGGGGCTGCGTCTCGATTATGTGCTGCCGTCGTCCAATCTGGATGTGCTCCAGTCGGGCGTGTTCTGGCCGGATAAGAAAGACCCGCTTCGTCATCTGATTTGTGATGAACAGGGGCGGCCACGGGCGCAGGCCGGCTCGGATCACCGGCTGGTGTGGGTCGATATTCGTCTCAATGCCGGTCCGGATGTGGCTTAATGTCTGTAGATAGAGCGAACTTTGCACAGGGCAGGGTTTGCACGCTGGAGAAGGTGAAACCTGATGGAAAACTTGTCCCTGTTCCCACCGCCAGCATCGGGCGAGTGGCTCGACATTCCCGATGGCCGGTTGTACTGGGCACCGATGTTCTTTTCTGCTTCGCAAGCACAAACTTATTTTGAGCAACTGCGGCAAGAGCTGGACTGGCAACAGGAGAAAATCCGCCTCTTTGGCCGTGAAGTCTGGCAGCCCCGGTTGCAGGCCTGGTGTGGTGAAGCCGCCTATACCTATTCTGGTTTGACGCTGCCCCCGGCGCCCTGGACACCGACGTTGCTCCGCATCAAGTCAGCGTGTGAAACGGTGTGCGATCAGTCTTTTAACTCGGTGCTGGCGAATCTGTATCGCGACGGTCAGGATTCGATGGGCTGGCATCAGGATAATGAGCCTGAACTGGGACCACAGCCGGTGATTGCGTCGGTCAGTCTGGGCGAAACCCGGCGCTTTGTGTTGAAGCATTTGCAAAGTAAACAGAAGGTAACGTTCGAGTTGTCGGCGGGGTCATTGCTGATCATGGCCGGGAGCACCCAGCAGTACTGGACTCATGCGATCCCGAAGTCCAAGCGGCCCTTGTCCGCCCGGATGAACCTGACCTACCGGACCATTTATCCGCTGGCGAATGGGAAATAAATTCGCGCATGGGATCACATTCAGCATGAGCGGGGAAATGCTTTTGACGCGGGGCTGACGAATGGATTGTTATTTTTGCTAGCGTTATTTGGCATTGATTACCAATACTTATACCCACTTAATTCAGTTATTGGTGTACTTTTCATATGAAACAATAGCGAATTGTAAGGCTCGTCATTGTTCGCCAAGGAGAGGTTTATGAAATCATTAAGCGTTGCCCTGTTACTCTGCGTCTCTTTATTTTCAAATGGCGTCCGGGCCGAAGTTGCCTCATCGGGTTTACCGGACAGCACGGCCCGGTCCGGCCAGATTGCACATACTTTTGACCAGGACGCCGCGCTCATCAAAGCTACTTTTGAATCTGAACTCTATACTTTGCCGCCTTATACCCTGGGCCATTACGGATTGCGGATGTATCGTCAGACCCAGGATGATAAATACGCAACCGCGATCTGGAACGACATGGCCCGGGTTGCCAGCCGCCTCAATAAGTTTGCCGCTGAGGTGCATACCTCGGCTCAAATCCGTCAATATGCAGAAAAGAAAATCAGCAATTATCGGAAGAAGACGGGCGAGCGCAGCAAGCTCAGATATGAAGTGACGAAAACTAAGCCGGAGTACTTATATTTAGGGATCGGGTTGTTGGGTTCAATGGCTCGGGCGGATGAGTACGGGTTGAAGCACCGGGAAGATGCGACTCTGCGTGAGGTGATCCGCCGTTATGATTTCATCGAATATGCGACGGATCCGGCGATGATCCGGGCGTGGGCGGCGCAGCTGGCGAATCAGGTGTACTGGCTCAAGCAATTGGGGGAGCAGGATGTGGTGGCCGAGTTTATCGAGGCGTTCAAGGCAACTTATCCGGACTCGCAGGACGCCACGCTGAGTGAGCAGCAATACATGAACAAAATATACGGGTTGACCCATATCGTGTTTGCCGCGTCCGGCTATTATCAGCATCCGGTGAGCGAGAAAGAGTTCCAGTGGATTTTTGATTACTATCGCCGCAATATCGACACGATCCTGGCCCGAACCAAAGAAGATGTGATCGCTGAAGTGGGGATCAACTTCCTGCTGGCAGGGCTGGAGTCCGATCCTGTAGTCGAGAAAACCCGCCGGGCCATTCAGCAAGGTATCGACCGTCAGGCCGGGTTAATCCCGTCAGTAAAAGGTGAAACCGACTTGGATAAAGGGGAGCACCGCAACGTGCTGGCCATTATGTTGCTGGACTGGCAGGGTGCGCGTGCCGTCCCGACCGTAGCGGGCCAGCCCGAACTGTTTACTGCCGTACCTTACGGCTTGATCCCTCGTGAGCCGCGTCAGAAACCGTTGCACTAGAATAACAACACAGAGTCAGATCTGCGGTACGGGCATCAGAAGGCATCCGAAAGCTGGAAATAGCGGCCTTTTATACTGGTGACGGTAAAGGTTTTGACGGTAAGGGTGTCGGACCAGTAGTTTGCCGGCCAGCCTGCCTTCTGCTTCAGGTGGCGGAGAAAAACCTCAGGAGTCGGCAGCTGCTGCCACACCTGGGGTAAAAACAGCGCTTGTAAGTGATGATCTGACAGAATGACACCATCGCGATGATTTTCCAGGTAGTCTATCAGCGCTTGCTCCGATTCGACCTCAAGCGCTTGCGGCTCAGACAGTACCGAGACCTCGATCATCAGCCGGTCCAACTGCTCTTCCGTCAGCGGCATAAAGCGCCGATCCTGGTACGCGCTGTCCCGGGCCTTGTTGTGTACTTCCAGCACCAGGGGCTCGTTGGCCGTCACAGTGCCGAGGCAGCCCTGCAGCTCACCATCGACCTCGAGAGTAACGAAGCAGGCGCCCGGCCGCAGCAGCTTTTTTCCGTACAGATCAAGCTGGGGTGGGCGGGGCAGTTCATCTGAAAAATGGCCGCGAATGGACTCACGCGCAACGTCCAGTAGCTGCGTAAGCTCTCCTTTATTGAGTTTCTGAGACGAGGTAACTGACATATCCAACAACTCTCTCCTTATCCCCGGCGGTATCACCGGAATTTTTTCGTGTTATTCGGGTTAGTTGATAATGGCGCTGTTTTGCAAGTTGCAGTAAGGCGTTAATGCCGGTCGAGCCACAGGCCTGCTCCGGTCTCAGCGACGGCCGGTAATGTTCGATTAAATCACAGGTCTTGCTGTCTATCTGCTGTGCTTGCGCATAGGGATGATAGTGGCTGAGATCGCTGCTGATCACCAACAGGGTTTGGTCGCCTTGCCAGATTGAGTCAAGGATCCGGGCAACGGCAGTTGGGGAAACATCACTGGTTAAGAGCGGCAGTAAACTGAATTTTTTTAAACAGGTTTGCAGAAACGGCAACTGAACTTCCAGACAGTGCTCGAAGGCATGTGCTTCATCTGAGATATGAATATCATCTATTTGGCTCAGCTTTTCAACACTTTGTCTGTCAATTGGCACGTCGCCCAACGGGGTCGAGAAATAACGGGCCGCGGGCAGAGCACACCCTTTGAAATAATACCGGTGGCTGGGGCCAACCAGGATGATCTTGCTGATCGTGGCTGCCTGTGACTTCAGGTGGCGATACGCATCCGCCGCCACTTTGCCGGAGTAGATATAACCGGCATGCGGAACAATCATGGCCCGGATGTTTTCTGGCATCGGCGGATTCGGCTCAAGCCAGTGACTCAGCTGAGACTGTAGGTTTTCCGGGGACTTATCATAAAAGCTCCCAGCAACGGCCGGCGGGCGAATATTCATAGAAATCACGCGGTTATTTTTGCCAATACTATATTTAGTATAGGAATAAAATTATCTGCTGAGGGGTGTTCTATGCACCAACCTCCTGAATTTTTTAAAACTGATTACTGGCACCGTCTGGAAGATGGCCGGGTGATTTGCGATGTATGTCCGCGCCATTGTCGGTTACGGGATGGAAAACGGGGTGCCTGTTTTGTCAGACAGGCCAAAGATGGTGAAATTGTGCTGACCAGCTATGGTCGCTCCAGCGGGTTCTGTATCGATCCGATCGAAAAAAAACCGCTCAATCATTATTATCCCGGCAGCTCCGTGTTGTCGTTCGGGACGGCCGGATGCAACCTGGGGTGTAAGTTTTGCCAGAACTGGAGCATCAGTAAGTCGCGGCAAATCGATACGTTAGGGTCCACCGCCATGCCGGAACAAATTGCCCGCGCCGCCCAGCGTTATGGTTGTGACAGCATTGCCTTCACCTATAACGATCCGGTGATTTTTATGGAGTATGCGGTCGACTGTGCCCAGGCCTGCCACGAACTGGGGATCCACAGCGTGGCGGTCAGTGCCGGCTATATCTGTGATCAACCCCGGGTGGCATTCTATCGCGATATGGATGCCGCCAATATCGACCTCAAGGCGTTTACCGAGCGTTTTTATCATAAAATCTGTAGCGGTCATCTGGCGCCGGTGCTCGATACCTTGCTGTACCTGAAACATGAAACGAATGTCTGGTTTGAAATTACCACCCTGCTGATCCCGGATGAAAATGACAGCTCGGTGGAGCTGGAGCAGCTGACCCGGTGGGTGGCGGATAATCTTGGCCCGGATGTGCCAATCCATTTCAGTGCGTTTCATCCCGACTTTAAGATGCTCGATAAACCCCGGACCCCGCCGGAGACGGTCAAGCGGGCGCGGGAGATCGCACTGGCCAACGGCATTCATTATGCCTATGTCGGCAATATTTTCGATGAAGCGGGCGATAGTACCTATTGCCCGGGGTGTCATAGCAAAGTGCTGGTCCGCAACTGGTATGAGCTGGGTGATTGTGCCCTGACCGACAGTGGTGCCTGTACTTATTGCGGTTATCAGATCGCCGGTCATTTTGCTGCGCCAAAGCAGTTCGGCCGCCATCGCATCCCGGTCAAAATCGCCTGAACAGAGCCCCTTCTTGTTCGATTTACCATAAGCGGGCCTTGTCAGACAAGCTGTCTTTCCTTAACCTTAGCGATCCGGATTTTCCTGAGATGAAGATGAAAGCGTATGTCTGATATGACCTTTGAACAGCTGGCAAGTTACCCGAACCTGGTGATCACCCAGCCGAACTGCCCATTTTGCGTAAAAGCCAAAGCCATTCTGGATGAGCGCGGCACGGCGTATACCACGCTGGTGCTGGGAACCGATCTGGCGAAAACCACCATGGTCGACTTTGTTGAGCAGCAAACGGGGAATACGGTCCGCACAGTGCCGCAAATCTTTCTGGACGGCAATTACATTGGTGGTCACGACGATCTGGTGGCTTTTTTGGCGCGTCAGGTTGACGGTGACGCCTTTGGTGATTTTGAGCTGTAACTGGCTTGCCTGCCTGGTGCTGCTTGCCCAGAGCTGACAGCCTGAAGGGGGCGCGCTTGGTGAGCTGAGCGATATGAACCGACAGAAATCGTGTGACACGCGAACAAGCTGTTGAAAAAAGGACACCTGCATCTGCGGTGTCCTTTTTGTTTGCCCCGAACGCTGGCAAGTGGGCTGGGTTGACGTTCAGGGACAAAGCAACAATGTCTTGAGTCAAACTTCGGACTGGTGTGCGCACCAGAGTGTAAGCCGTTTCATGTGACTTGGTAGACATAATCGCTGTATGTGCTCTCATCTGACCAGGCTCTCTTGATCTGTATCAACAATCCATTTTGCGCCCTGGCGGTATGATCTACCCCGATGAATACCCACTCCAATCAGAAGCGACGAGCGTTATTTTCTTTGGCATTTTTCAACGCATACAGGTGACGTGATGCTTGCGTGTAAACCGGGATGACAATGCGAAAAGGCGTGGGGGATTGCGGTCATTTTGAGTAGGAAAAACCTATACCAATGAAGTATAAAATAAATGGGTTTCTATATTACGACGCAATAGATGGCACGCTAAAGCTTGAAGACCAGGCCGCCAGCGATACGCAACTTTCCATTACCGCCAATGCATTATTGTTTTTTTTAATTCAGCATCCGGGCGTGCTGACGCGTGATGAAGTGATGACCAAGGTATGGGATGACAATGGCCTGATTTCATCCAACAGTAACCTGAACCAATACCTGAGCTTGCTGAGAAAATCGTTTCGCAGCTACGGGATTGAGAATGTGATTGTCACCATTCCCCGTGGACGACTGGAGCTTAATCCCGAGCTGATCCTTGAGGTGGTGGATAACAATCCGTTGCATCCGCTCTTGCAGCAGGCGAATACGGCCCCCGCGGTCGTACCCGAGCCATTGGCCAAAGCGAGTAAGGCGACGCAGCTTCCGCCACAAACCGAGCAACAGGAACGCAAGTGGATGATCGCCAGTGCGACATTGTTTATCGCTGCTCTGGCGCTGTTGTGGACGGCCATCATCACCGAACGTTCGCTGCATGTTGTCAGTCTGACCGAGGTGGAGAGCGGGTTATGTGAGCTGTTCTCGCCGGAGTTGATGATCAACGGTGCGATGGGTGAAAAGTACATTAAGAACTTTAAAGCTGTGCGAGACAAACTGGGCCTGTCTTGTGCGAAGGATGAACGCTTTATTTTTTACTATGGAGATAAATTGCAGAGCAATGGGTTAGGGCGAACCTATATTGCGCGATGTGCTGAAAATGAAAATAACCCTTACGCCTACTGTGACAATTATTTTTATTATTCCTGGAAGTAATAATGCAAACACGCAAAAGCGGTAAGATTTTTTTTTTCTACGCGCTGATTTTATTTTTCCTTTGTACTTTGCCCTTTGTTTCAAAAGTGATCCCATCACAGTCTGGTGATCTGAGCTGCACGGCACGGGCAATCATGCACTTTGAAGACACGGTGACAGAAACCGTGAATGCGAATATTCACTTTCGATTTAGTGAGCGCGGCAAAGGTTCACTGGTTGTCGAAGGGTACTCAGACTCCAAGGCCGGCTGGCTGTACTTGCAGCGTTACGTTCAGTTTGATTACACCAGCGAACGGGTCTCTGCCTATACGCGTCATTACCAGGTCAAAAAGTGGTCTTCGACCAAGTCCTCAATCGATGAATCCCCCGATGTGCTGTTCGATTACTTCATGCGTGAAATGTCTGACAGCCATGACGAGCTTCTAATCAAAGTCGAGAAGCTTAGCTACGACACCGTACTCCTGAGCTCGATCAACTCACCTTTATTTGTCTGTGCTTTAAGTGATCAGTAGATCGGGCGAACCCGCATTGCTGGTTTGATCTTCTGTGAAACGCCTGCATCCGATCATCGTGCCGTTAGTCGGGTGAATGAACGGCAGGCGCTGCGACAAATTGAACCCGTCTCCCCGCTTCATGCGCTATCCCCAAACCTAAATTTCTTCAACCAGCCCTGAAAACCGCCGGACTTTTGGTGGCAGTGTTGTCATCAAAGGCTCTCATGACGATGCACTTCATGTTTTATTCCACTTTCACTTTATCTACCACTACTACCACCACGACCACTTTCTCTTCGATTACCACTTTCACTGCCATATCGGCACCTGCGGCCACGGTTATTTCAGTCGCCATATTTACTTGTGACACCTTGCCTGGCGACGGGTGAATACTGAACCGTCTTTTGTCGTTTTTATCCTGTTTATTGCCGTAGTCATGGCCGCCGGAGAACACCGTTTCGGAGGGAATCAGTCGGAATTTTCAGGCTGAATGTTCGGATATGACGAGGCTTGTTTGGGATGTGATTTACCTCCGTTTTTGGTGCTTACTTAGGTCAATTATCAATATCGCCAAAAAATAAAAAGCAGGTTTTTTCTGTAAATTACGGCGTTCTTTATCTTTATGTTTAGGTGAAAAAACTAAGTTTTCAATATTCTTGGAGTTTAATGCCATTTTCTTTTTTTGAGGAATATAGTGATTTTCGTGGTTGGAACAGGCCAATAAATCCATAAGAAAACCACAAATTAAGGCCTGGAGGCCTTTTCTCAATAACGTTTACTCGAGACCTATGTACGGAGGAAAGAAATATGGGTGATGCATTAGGTTTGATTGAAACAAAAGGGCTGGTTGCCTGTGTCGAAGCGGCAGATGCGATGTGTAAAGCCGCTAATGTCGAACTGATTGGCTATGAGAACGTCGGTTCCGGCTTAGTGACAGCGATGGTGAAAGGGGATGTCGGCGCAGTGAAAGCCGCTGTCGATTCGGGCGTGGAGTCGGCGCAGCGTGTGGGTGAAGTGGTGACTTCATTGGTGATTGCTCGTCCGCATAACGATATCAACAAAATCGTTATTAAACATAAAGCATAAGTGGCGTGAACGGAGGATCTGACAATGAGTGATGCTTTAGGGCTGATTGAGACTAAGGGACTGGTTGCTTGTATCGAGGCCGCTGATGCGATGTGCAAAGCCGCCAACGTTGATTTGATTGGTTATGAAAATGTCGGCTCTGGTCTGGTCACGGCCATGGTACGTGGTGATGTCGGTGCGGTGAAGGCGGCGGTGGACTCTGGCGTGGAATCGGCGCAGCGCGTCGGTGAGGTTGTCACGTCACTGGTGATTGCCCGTCCGCACAGTGACATCGAAAAAATCGTTTCTCAGTACACCGTGACTGAATAAAAGGAAAGTTCTATGAAAGATGCACTTGGTCTTATCGAAACAAAAGGTTTGGTTCCAAGTATTGAAGCTGCTGATGCCATGTGCAAGGCCGCCAATATCGAGCTGATTGGTTACGAAAATGTAGGTTCCGGTCTGGTGACCGTCATGGTGAAAGGCGATGTCGGTGCGGTCAATGCAGCCGTTGAGTCAGGCATTGAAGCGGCGCAAAAAGTTGGCGAAGTGGTGTCATCTCGCGTGATTGCCCGCCCGCACAATGACATCGAGAAAATTGCATCTCAGCACAAGGCTTAGTGTTGCCGCTGTGCAAGATGCCGGGGCGAGTTTGCCTTACCCAGTTGTCGTAAGGCAATCCTTCTTCCCCTTCGTTTCACGCGTTAGTGAAGGACAAAGAGCATGACTTTAGACAAGGATTTACAATCCATCCAGGCAGCCCGGGAGCTGCTGAAACAGGCCAAGCAGGCACAAGCCCAGTTTGCGCAGTTCTCGCAGGAGAAAGTCGATAGCATCGTGGCGCATATTGCTGCTGAAGCGGCCCGCCATGCTGAAGCGCTGGCGAAACTGGCCCATGAGGAAACCGGCTTCGGGCGTTGGCAGGACAAAGTCCTGAAGAACACCTTTGCGTCGACCAAGGTGCATGAGCACATCAAGTCGATCAAAACGGTCGGCGTTATTTCCGAGGACCCGGTCAACCAGGTGATGGAAGTTGGGGTGCCGCTTGGGGTCATCACCGCGCTGGTGCCGTCGACCAACCCAACCTCAACGATTTTCTACAAAACCCTGATCGCGCTGAAAGCCGGGAATGCAATTATCTTCTCGCCGCATCCGAACGCTAAGGTGTGTAGCCAGAAAGCCATTGAGCTGGTGAAGCGTGCTGCAACCGAAGCCGGAGCGCCTGCCGGGATTGTCGACGGTGTGTCGCTGCTGACCATGGAAGCCACGCAAGAGCTGATGCGCAGCAAAGATGTCTCGCTGATCCTGGCAACGGGTGGCGAAGGCATGGTCCGTGCTGCTTATGCATCCGGCACACCGACAATCAGCGGCGGACCGGGGAACGGGCCGGCCTTTATCGAGCGTACCGCTGATATCAAGCAGGCGGTCAGCGACATTATCACCAGTAAAACCTTCGACAACGGCGTGATCTGCGCGTCCGAGCAATCCATCATCGCGGAACGCTGCATTTATGAGCAGGTGCACCAGGAGCTGCTGGCTCAGGGCGCTTACTTTATGAATGAGCAGGAGTCGCAACAACTGGCGGAGATCCTGCTGCGCCCGAATGGCATGATCAACCCGGCTATTGTCGGTAAATGCGCGTTATCACTGGCAGGCATTGCCGGATTCAGTGTACCGGCCAGCACCAAGGTCCTGATTTCCCGCCAGGACAGCGTGTCCCATCAGAATCCGTATGCCCGTGAAAAACTCTGTCCGGTCCTGGGCTTGTACATTGAGGAAGACTGGCGCTCTGCCTGCGACCGCGTGGTGGAATTGCTCACCAACGAAGGTCTGGGCCACACGCTGGTGATCCACACCCAGAACCCTGAGATTGTGCGCCAGTTTGCGCTGGAAAAACCGGTGTTCCGCATGCTGGTCAACACCCCGGCAGCCCTGGGCGGCATTGGCGCGACCACCAACCTGATCCCGGCCCTGACCTTAGGGTGCGGCGCACTGGGCGGTGGTTCCAGCTCCGATAACGTCGGTCCGATGAACCTGCTCAATGTCCGCAAGGTCGGTTACGGCGTTCGCAACATTGAAGACCTGCGCCAGCCTGAATCGCCGAACGCGCCAGCCGTACAGTCTGCGTCTGCTTCGCCTGCTACACCAGCTCCGGCAGTAGCTGCCAGTGCACCGGTCAGCATCTTCGAAGACACGCGCTTTACCGGTGGTCAGGCATCAGTCGCTGCGCCTGCTGCAATGACAACAGCAAAGACGGCGGCGGATGATCGCTTTGGCTGTGGTATTCCGTCGCCTGCCGGTCATGGCACCCACGGCGATACCTGTCATGACATCAGCGAAGAAAGTGTTGAGCGCATCATCAAGCAGGTGATGGGTCGCATGGCGCCTTAACTCGGCAGCAACGCAACAGAAGGTGGCAAAACTATGATTCTCGCAAAGGTAACCGGGCATGTCGTCGCCCCCCAGAAAAATGATGAGCTACGCGGCAGCAACCTCTTGCTGGTCACGGCACTGGGGGACGATCTGGCGCCCATCAAGGACCGGACCTATGTCGCCGTCGATAGTGTGGGGGCCGGTGTGCGTGACCTGGTCCTGGTTGAGGAATATTTTGCGCTGCACAAACAGCAGTACAAGGCCATGTCAATCGTTGCCATCGTGGAAAAAGTCCACCAGGACAGATAAGGGAGACTCAATCACATGAACGAATTTCAGATTAAGCCGACGCTCCATTTTGGCAACGGCGCTCTGGACAAGCTGGGCACACTGACGGGGCAGCGGGCTTTGATCGTCACCGACCAGGCGATGGTCAAATTTGGCATGGCCGATCAAGTTCGCCAGCGGCTGCAGGCGAACCGGATGGTGGTCAGTCTGTTTGCCGAGGTTACGTCGGATCCGGACATCTCGGTCATAGTCAACGGCATGAAGAAAATGGATGCCGAGGCGCCGGATGTGGTGGTCGCACTGGGCGGTGGTTCGGTGATCGATGCGGCCAAAGGGGTGATTTACACCCTGTGGGAGAGCGGAAAGCTGGCGAAAAAACCCTGCTTTGTGGCTATCCCGACCACCAGCGGCACGGGCTCGGAAGTCACCGCATTTTCGGTCATTAAATCAAAAGGCGAAAAGTGGGTGGTGGTCGATGAGTTTATGTTGCCCGATCACGCCATTTTAGACCCTGAATTGGTGAAGTCGGTGCCCGCGGGCATTACGGCTGATACCGGGATGGATGTGCTGTGCCATGCGCTGGAGGCTTATGTCTCCACCCAGGCATCAGACTTTAGCGATGCCTTGGCAGAGAAGGCTGTGCAGCTGGTTTTCGCCCACTTGCTGGAGTGCTACCAGAACGGCAGCAACCTGGCTGCCAGGGAGAAAATGCACAACGCCTCGTGTATCGCAGGCATGGCATTTACCAATGCTTCATTGGGGATCACCCATAGCCTGGCCCACGCGCTTGGCGGTGTTTTCGGGATCCCGCACGGGCGGGCGAACGCCCTGATGATGACGCATGTCATTGCCTTTAATGCCAACTTACATGGCGATTGCAAGACCGCTGCCGCCCACAAATACGCCCACCTGGCGAATCAGCTTGGCTTGCCGAGCCGGACGACCCGGGAGGGGGTGATGAGTCTGATTGTGGCAATCGATGTGCTCAAGGAGCAGATGAGTATGCCACCCGGCATCCGCGACTGTGAGGTGGCCGAGCCCGCATTCTTTGCCGCGCTACCGGATCTGATTGGACCGGCGCTGAAAGACGGCTGTACACCGACCAACCCCCGTGAGGTGAATACGCACCACATGGAAACCCTATACCGACAAGCGTTTGCAGGGATTGCCCACACCTAGGCAGTGCCTCAACGCACAACAATCCAATATCCCACGGCGGGTCGTCAGGCCCGACCGACAGTGAAACATATAATTAGGAGAGGCTGAAGATGGCCAACTATTCCCTCACGCCGCGTGTAAAAATGCTGGCGGAAAGACTGCTTGCGCAAAAAAGCACCATTAGCGCCGAGCGCGCAACGATTCTGGCATCGATGGGCGACGATATCGCCGGGATGCCGCCGATGGTCAAAAATGCCCATCAGTTTGCCCAGCTGATGGCTGAGCTGCCGGTTTATATCGGTCAGGACGAACTGATTGTCGGCAGCCAGTCGTCTCAGGCTCGCGGGGCGATCTTCCACACTGAAGCCGAACTGAACAACGAATCGGTGTTTGGCTTCCTCAACTGCGACAAAACCAACAGCCCTGACTACATGTCAGTGATCAGCTCCGGTTTCCAGGTCCTGGAACAACACATTGAGATGCGCCTGAAAAATATCGGTAGCGCAATCAGCCGTAGTGGCATGGACGAAGTGAATCAGGGCAAGGCCATGATCTTTGCCTGCAATGGTGCCGTGGCGCTGGCTAACAAACTGGCCGCCGAGATGGCGCGCATGGCTGAAACGGAAACTCACCCGTACCGCCAGGCTGAGCTGAAAGAAACCGCTGCGATCCTTCGCCGCGTTCCGGCGCAACCGGCACAGACCTTCAAGGAAGCCTGTCAGGCCTTCTATCTGTTCCAGCTGATGATGCACCTGGATAACGGCAGTTACGCTGTCGGTGTGACCGGCTTTGACAAGGCACTCTACAGCTACTATCAACGTGATCTGCAAAGCGGTGCGATCACCGAACAGCAGGCATACGAGGTGATTGAGTGTCTGTGGCTGAAACTGAGTGAGCTGTCTGAAGTCCGTGCTGAGAAAGCCGTCGACGGTTACCCGATGTTCGACTGGATGGTCCAGGGTGGCCGTTTCGAAGACAGCCAACTGGTGATCAACGATCTGTCCAAAATGCTGCTGGCGGCCCGGAACAACCTGGCTAGCCTCGACAGCAAACTGACGGTTCGCCTGTACCGGGCCGGTGGTGCTGCAATGTCAACGGCTGCGCCGCAAGCCGCGGGCGAGCCTGAAGTGAAAGCGATGGAAGGTCTGACGCCGCGGATGCAGCGCCTGCGCCAGAACTACCTGAAAGCGCGTCCGAGTGTGTCTATCTACCGTGCGCTGGCCTTCACTGAAGTAACCAAGCAGCATCAGGGTTTGCCGACAATCCTGCTGCGTGCCAAGGCGTTCCGGGTGGCCTGTGAAACGGCGCCACTCTTGATCCAGGACGACGAGCTGATTGTTGGTCACCCTTGTGGCAAGCCACGTGCCGGTGCCTTCTCGCCGGATATCGCCTGGCGCTGGGTCCGTGACGAGCTCGATACCATGAGCACCCGCCCGCAGGATCCGTTTGAGATCTCCGAAGAAGACAAGAAGGTGATCCGTGAGGAGATCGTCCCGTTCTGGGAAGGCCGCTCTCTGGATGAGATCTGTGAAGCCCAGTACCGCGAAGCGGGTTTGTGGGAATTCAGCGGCGAAACTTATGTCAGTGATCTGTCTTACCACCAGATCAACGGGGGCGGCGATACCTGTCCGGGCTACGATGTCCTGCTGTTCACCAAGGGCATGAAGGGGATCAAGGCCGATGCCGAGGAAAAACTGGCTCAGCTGAGCATGGAAAACCCGGAAGACATCGACAAGATCTATTTCTACAAGGCGTCGATTGAAAGCTGTGAAGGCGTGATGGCCTACGCCAAGCGCCTCGCGAACCATGCCCGCGAGCTGGCCCTGACCGAAACCGATCCGGTACGCCGTGCCGAGCTGTTCACCATCGCCGAGACCAATGAAAACGTGCCGGCCAACCCGCCGAAGACCTTACAGGAAGCCCTGCAGAGTATCTGGACTGTGGAATCCCTGTTCGAGGTCGAAGAAAACCAGACCGGTTTGTCTCTGGGTCGTCTGGACCAGTACTGCTATCCGATGTACCAGGCTGATATTGAATCCGGCCGTCTGACGCAAGAGCAGGCTCTGGAGATGATGCAGGCCTTCATCATCAAGTGTGCCGAGCTGATGTGGATGTCGAGCGAGCTGGGTGCGAAATACTTCGCCGGCTACCAGCCGTTCATTAACCTGACCGTCGGCGGTCAGAAGCGGATGGGCGGTGATGCGACCAACGACCTGACCCTGCTGATCATGGATGCCGTGCGCTTCGTGAAAGTGTATCAGCCATCGCTGGCGTGTCGGATCCACAACCAGTCGCCGCAGCATTACATGGAAAAAATCGTCGATGTGGTGAAAGCGGGGATGGGCTTCCCGGCCTGTCACTTCGATGACTCGCACATCAAGATGATGCTGCGCAAGGGCTACGACTTCGAAGATGCCCGTGACTACTGTCTGATGGGTTGCGTCGAACCGCAGAAATCCGGCCGCATCTACCAGTGGACCTCTACCGGGTACACCCAGTGGCCGATTGCAATTGAGTTCGTGCTCAACCGTGGCCGCATGGTGCTGTTCGACAGCCACCAGGGGCTGGACACCGGCGATCTGAATCAGCTGACCACCTTCGAAGCCTTTGATGCGGCGGTGAAGGCGCAAATCGCCCATATCGTCAAACTGTCAGCAGTCGGGACGGTGATCAGCCAGCGCGTCCACCGCGATGTGGCACCGAAGCCGCTGATGTCACTGCTGGTGGAAGGCTGTATGGAGCAGGGCAAAGACGTCAGTGCCGGGGGCGCGGTGGTGAACTATGGTCCGGGTCTGATTTTCTCCGGCCTGGCAACCTATGTCGATTCCATGGCTGCGATCCGCAAACTGGTCTTCGAAGACAAGAAATACACCCTGGAGCAGATGCGTGATGCGATGCTGGCTAACTTCGAAGGCTTTGAGGAGCTGCGCCGTGACTGCCTGAATGCGCCGAAGTTCGGTAACGATGATAACTATGCCGATGATTTCGCGCTGGATATCACCGAGTGGACCGAGCGCGAGTGTGGCAAGTACCAGATGCTTTACTCGCGTCTGAGCCACGGCACCCTGTCGATTTCCAACAATACCCCGATTGGTGAACTGACCAATGCGACCCCGAATGGCCGTCTGGCGTGGATGCCGCTGTCTGACGGGATCAGCCCGACGCAGGGGGCGGATAAGCAAGGCCCGACAGCGATTATCAAGTCGGTGAGCAAAATGAATGTTGAAACCATGAACATCGGTATGGTGCACAACTTCAAGTTCCTCAAAGGCCTGCTCGATACCCCGGAAGGCAAGAGCGGCCTGATCACCTTGCTGCGCACAGCTTCGATTCTCGGCAACGGCCAGATGCAGTTCAGTTATGTCGATAACGAAGTGCTGAAGAAGGCCCAGAAGGAGCCGGAGAAATACCGCGACCTGATCGTGCGTGTTGCCGGCTACAGCGCCTACTTCGTCGAGCTTTGCAAGGAAGTTCAGGACGAAATCATCAGCCGTACCGTACTGGAAAAATTCTGACCCAGCGCCAGGGGCCGCAAGGCCCCTGATTAAAGCCACGAAGCGCGAGCGAAGTGAGGAGAATAAATAATGACTGGGATAGCACAAGTGAGCAAAGACACCGAGCTGACCGGGCGGATATTCAATATCCAGAAATATTCCATCTATGACGGTGACGGGATCCGCACGCTGATTTTCTTCAAGGGATGCAACCTGAAATGCGACTGGTGCGCCAACCCCGAGGGGCTGAGCAGCAAGTACCAAGTGATGTTCAGCCAGGACAAATGTGTCGCCTGCGGCAAATGTGCCGAGGTCTGTCCTGCCGGGGTGCACCTGATGAGCACCGGGGCAGACGGTAAGGCCGTACACAAGATCAACCGGACGGTGGATTGTATTGGTTGCCGGAAGTGCGAAGAGGTGTGTATGGGCGATGCGCTGGATGTGATGGGCAAAGATGTCACGGTCTCTGAGCTGATGGAGATCATCATGCAGGACTACGACTTCTATATGTCTTCCGGCGGTGGGGTGACTTTGGGTGGCGGTGAACTGAGCCTGCAGGCGGATTTCGCCACGGCACTGCTGACCGAATGCAAAAAGCAGATGATCAACACCGCGATCGAAACCCAGGGCACAACCTCGCTGGAGAACTACCAGAAACTGGCAACGTGCACGGATCTGTTCTTGTTCGACATCAAGCAGATTGATACCCACCAACACCGTCAGTTGCTCGGGATCGGGAACGAAGGGGTAAAACGCAACCTCGAGTACCTGGTCGATATGGGCGCCAATATCGTGATCCGGATGCCTTTGATTCGGGGCTACAACGATTCCTACGACGCGATCACCGGGGCATTCAGCTATGTCATGGAACTTGCCAAGCGCGGCAACATCCAGCGTATCGACGTGCTGCCATACCACCAGTTTGGCAAAACCAAGTACGACAAGCTCGACATGATTTACCCAATTAAACAAGACCTTGGCTATAGCGATGAAGAGCTGGATCAGCTGAGCGCCTTCTTCACCCAGTTCGATTTCGATATCCGCTTGGTTCGACATTAAGGAGGAAATGATGATGACCAGTTTGGGCGTCATAGAAACCCGGGGTCTGACATCTGCCGTTCAGGCTGCTGATGCGGCCTGTAAATCGGCAGCCGTCAATCTGGCGGGTTACAAGAAAATTGGTTCGGGGCTGGTGTCCGTGATGTTTCACGGCGAGATCAGTGCGGTATCGGCAGCGGTCGAAAGCGGTGTTGCAGCAGCGCAAGACGTTGTGGCGTCACTGGTCCTTGCCCGCCCGGACGAGAGTGTACTGGCGATGCTGGAAAACACCACAGCAGCTCAGTTGGAGCCGGTTGTCGATGCAGATGGCGAGCCCGCCCCGAAAGCCGATAACGCTGTTCAGGCAAAGGCGCAGCTTGTCCCTGAGGTACTCGCTCCCTCAGATCTGGAGAAAAAGCCAGAACCGGAGCAAAAACCGGAATCAACAACGACTCAGGGGCCTGAAATTGTAGCTCTGACCGAGCCGAAACAACAAGCCCGTTCTGTAGAAGTAAAGCCGGTTGAAGAGAAACCCGCAACAAGCGCCAAGGCGACTGGTGCCAAACCGGCGGCGAAGCGCTCTACCCGGACCCGAAGACAAGGAACACGCCAATGATCAGCGCAACGTTAATGGCACAGATTGAGCAGAAGCTGACAAAGAGTTGCCGTCCGGAGGCCGCGATATTGCGCCCGGCCATGCCCGATGCCGT
The DNA here is from genome assembly GCF_024380015.1 of Photobacterium atrarenae. Lineage (NCBI taxonomy): Bacteria > Pseudomonadati > Pseudomonadota > Gammaproteobacteria > Vibrionales > Vibrionaceae > Photobacterium > Photobacterium atrarenae. Next base: position 2,132,276 of record NZ_CP101508.1, on the reverse strand, counting down.
GCCGGCGCTCGGCATTCCGACCGGGGTCTCCAATCGCCATGTTCACCTGAGCCAGCCGGATATCGAGGCGCTGTTTGGGGTGGGCTATCAGCTGACACCTATCAAGGCGCTTAAGCAGCCGGGCCAGTTCGCGGCCAAAGAGTGCGTCACGATTGTTGGCCCGAAGGGCTCGATTCAGCGGGTCCGTGTGCTGGGCCCGGCGCGGGCAGAAACCCAGCTCGAGGTCTCGAAAGCTGACTGCTACACCCTGGGTATCCAGGCGCCGGTTCGTGAATCGGGCGATCTGACAGGCTCGGCAGATGCCTTGCTGGTCGGGGCCGCAGGCTACTGCCACCTTGATTCGAAAGTGATTTGTGCCCAACGCCATATCCACATGAGCCCGCAGGATGCCGCGCGGTTTCAGGTCGAGAACGGCCAGCGGGTGAAGGTGCGTGCCGGTGGGGGTTGCGGTGTGGTATTCGAGCAGGTGGTGGTGCGGGTTAGCCCAGCGTACGCACTGGAGTTTCATATCGACACCGACGAAGCCAACGCGGCAGGGATCCGCTCCGGGGAAGACGTTTATCTGGTGAGGTAAGTCAGCCAGATGAATGACCGAGCTAAGAGAGGTAGGAATGAACGAGCAACAGATTGAAGCCCTGGTGAAACGCGTGCTCGCGGGCATGCAGCCTCGCATCCTGATTGTACTGGGCGGTGATGCGGACTACCAGTCCCTGATCATAGCGCGTCTGCAGCAGTGCTCGCAGCGCCGATTTGCTATCTACATCCCGCCCTCGGCGTCAGCTGAACACTCAGCGGTTCAGTGGCAGGACGTCGGAGAGATTCTGACGTGGGACGGCAGCGATCCGGCGCAGTTTCTGTCGGGCTTTGAGGCGGTATGGCTACCGTTTCTCGATCCGGCAACGCTGGCCGAGATCGCCAACGGCCTGATGGGAACGCCAGGTGCCGTACTGGTGCAAACCGCTCTGATGAAAGGGATACCGACGGCCGCATTGGACTATCAGTGCCGGCTCGACAGTGAGCTGAACCAGCTGAAGGGACTGGCCAATAACCCGGCCATGACCGCAAGACTGGCAGCCCAGCGTCAGGCGGTGCAGGCGCTGGGCTTAACGCTCGGTCCGATCTCGGTATTTGATGCAGAACCCCGGGAGCCGGGCGGCCACACCCTGTCAACAAACGAAATTGTAACAAATGCAAGAACAGCAACCGCAAGAGCAGTAAACGCAAGAACAACAAACGTCAAGACAACACACGCAAATGCACCGGCTGAGTCAGTATCGCCGCGCTTCATCACCCTCTCGGAGGTGATGGTGAAGGGGGTTGCCGCGTTCTCGGAGCAGGATCGGTTCACCGATCTGGCTCAGGAGTATGTCAAGGCTCAGCAGGTTGGTTAGCGAACGCTTTATCTGATTCGTAAACAAAAAATTGAAAGCAAACTTTAGGAGTATTTATGTCTGAATCTGTAAAAAAATGGCTCTGGATGGCGTTGGTGATTGCCTCCGAAACCTCAGCCACCTCAACCCTGAAAATGTTCGACACCAGTGAAGGCTTTACCAAAACAGCGTTGCTGGCGGTGATCGTACTGCTGTACGTGGTGTGTTACTACTCGCTGTCTCAAGCAGTGAAGTACCTGCCGGTTGGTCTTGCTTACGCAACCTGGTCGGGGACCGGGATCCTGTTAGTTTCGACGCTGGGCATGGTGTTCTACGGCCAGCATCCGGATATGGCAGCCATGATCGGCATGCTGATCATTGCCAGCGGGATCATCATCATGAACCTGTTCTCCAAAATGGGTGAAGAAGAAAGTGAAGCACCAATCGAACTGAAAACTGAAGAAGCGAAAGGGTAAGGAGAGATACCATGTTTAACGTAGGTTTTTTGTGGCTGGCACTGTCAATTTGCTCTGAGATCACAGGTACTTCATACATCAAGAAAACCAATAACTTCCGCAATCCGGCGATGTCGGCATTGGTCATCGGTGCATACAGCTTATGCTACTTCGCGCTAACCAAGGCGATGGGTTACATCCCGGTCGGGATTGCGTATTCGCTCTGGTGTGGCTTTGGTATTATTGGTGTCACGATTTTCTCGATGATCCTGTACAAGCAGAAGCCCGACTTCCCGGCCATGCTGGCCATGGGCCTGATCATTACCGGTGGCGTGATCATGAACGTGTTCTCGCAGATGTAATGACTTAATCCGGACATGCGGCCTGGCTTCATGAATGCATGTCCATTAGTAGAGACTGAAAGCCCCGTGTTAGCCTGCGGGGCTTGTTTGTATCTGAATCCCCGTGGCATGACATTATTGTCCACATGATGTTACCCGTGAATGAAAGCCGTCACGCAACGACAATGGCTGCCCTTATTGGAAGAGGGTCTTCGGAATGGGGGCGGGATTGATCCAGATTAAGTCAGGCAGCATTAACGGGTATGCAGGCTCACGATAAGCCACTGAAACCAGTACACTGAGATTGATGCGTTTACAGAAAGGATCAGGGCTGGAGTCAATATGGGATTAGGAATTGGAATTGCCGGATTGTTGGTGCTCGCGATGGCGATGGTCGGTGTTTATAGTTTTCGGGGAGATCGCAAATCTCTTCGTCGGACCGGCATGCTCAGCCTGGCGGTCGCGGTGATTTCCCTGGGCGGGTATGCCTGGCTCGGACAGCCGATACCGGTGTCTGCCTCCCAGCCTTCCGGCCTTGCGGCAGGGGATGCGTTTCACGGGCTCAGTGCTGATGAAATCAATCGTAAACGTATCACTGCCATTCAGGATAAATTGCGAGGTGATAAACAAAACGGTGAACTGTGGTATGCCCTGGGCAATGCTTACATGGTGCTCAACGAATTTGAGCACGCGGCGCTGACGTTCAGTTACGCGGCCCGGTTGGCAGAAACACCGCAGGCGAATATTTTTGCCGCCCAGGCGACGGCCATTTACTATCGGGATGGTCAGCAGCTGGGAGAAGAAGGGCGTCGCCTGTTAGGCAGGGCGTTGATGCTTGATCCGGATAATCTGCCGGGGCTGATGTTACAGGCGACCGACTATTTTCTGACGGCCCGCTATGAAAAGGCTATTGAGACCTGGCAGCAGGCCCTCGACAGTGAGCATCCGGAGATGGATCGGGTCGAGATCATCCGTGCGATTCATCGCGCCGAGCAGCTGCTTTAATGGGCAATCCGTTCTGATATAAAACGGCCCTGTCTTTTTCAGACAGGGCCGTTTGTATATTCAGCGACCGGTTGGTGCATTGAGTCTAGTCACTGAGTGCCTAGTAGCCAGCCTCCCTCACTTTGGCTTGCTCATCCCATTCCGGAACGACTGTGCTGAGGAAGTTATCCTTCTCCCGGCGCATTTTTTCCATGTCCATGCCCAGTGCTTGCTGTGCTTTGGCTTTGGTCGAAATATCCGGGAGCGCGACAGGCTCGGTGATCCCTTTGGTCGCCAGCAGGCGAACCACTTTGGTTCGGGCATCGGTGGCTTTGTCCAGTGCTGTGCCCAGCGTGCGCAAAGCTACTTCCGGCGCGTGCATGTGAATGCCGTGGGAGGCGATGGCGTAGTCCCAACGCCATTGCGCATGGCGGATATCCATCAGGATCGGTTGCATTTCAGCTTCGGTTGCCCCGGCGTCCCAGGCGGCCTTGGCTTCAAAGTGCGCGGCTACAATTTGTTTCTCCGTCCGCAATTTCATGTCATTCACGCTGGCTTTGCGGCTGGCCACGATGCCTTTCATGGTTGCTTTATCCTGCGTATGGCACTGGGCGCAGGTATCTTCGAAGCGATCGAACGGGTTACCGATTTTATGGTCGGTGTAGACTTTGCCGTCCGCATTCTGCACTTTCGGCATGTGGCAGTCGATACACGTTACGTTGTTTTGACCGTGGATCCCTGCGCGCCAAGTCTCATAGCCAGGGTGTTGCGCTTTGAGCATTGGTGCTTTGGAGACGCCGTGAGTCCAGTCCTTAAAGCCAATCTCATCATAGTAGGCTTCCATGTCGTCAACTGTGGTGCCTTTGTCCCAAGGGAATTTCACCGCTTTGTTCGGACCAGAGAAATAGTATTCTACATGGCACTGGCCACAAACCTGGGCCTGCTGGTCGAAACGAGACTGCTGTTCAAACGGCTTACCAATGGTTGTCATGGCGCGTTCAACATAAGGTTTGGTCAGCGCCAGGGCTGGTTTGCCGTTGGCAAAGTCGTCACTGCCGGTACTGTGGCAGTCTGAACAGCCAATGGGGTTGACAACCTCGGAGCCGAGGCGTGCCCATTTGCCTTCAAAGTAGCCATCTTCGCCACGCTCATCAATTAAACGAGCGACATCCGGACTTTTACAGCTCCAGCAGGCCATGGGCATTGGGCCGCTATTAGCATCGGTCGGGCTGCCGGTGCGCAAGGTTTGCCGCACATCCGTGATCGCGTAATAGTGGCCACGCGCCTTATTGTAGTCTTTGGAAAAGCCGTAGCCGGCCCAGAGGATCACCATATTAGGATACTCAGCAAGGGCATCCTCAATGTCGGCGCTTTCCTCGGTGGCTTTCCAGCTGTGGTACTGATCCGCATGTGCTGTTGCAAACTGATCATTGCGCGGCTCAATCCGCGGTGGCTCATGCTCGGATGCTTGTCCATTCGCCGATATACAGAACACAGATATGAGAGCGGCAAATAATGCGGCTCGTTGGGTTCGTTGAATACTCACGATATGTCACTCCAGTTTTAATTATTCATCAATCAAGCCAAGCGTTGTGAAGGCGGCTCATTCAGGAATTAAAATTGGGTGCCCGTATACAGTATCAGAACTTTGCTTGGAGGGGATGAAACCCGACACTTTGTTGTTTTGGATCAAATAGGGATGTTTAAATTCGGGATGAGGTTACTGAAATACCTATCTTAACCCTAAAGGGGTATTTACTTTGTGGGTGAACAAGTGTGCAAGTTTTCATTTAAATTCTTCTAAATCAACCATTTACTGCAATTCTGGTTTTGATCTCAATCATCAAATGTTCATTTCATATACCACTTCCTGGCTATTTGTTACCGGGTTCAATGTTTCCCTGAATAAAACATTATTAAATGTAGGTGCTTAGCGTTGTGGCTGATCAATCGGGGAATTAAGAATGGGGTTAATTTGCAACTTCAGGATGCTTTACGTGATGAAAGCAGCAGGTTGCAACTAATGGAGCGCAAAAACTCGGTAAACCATGACCGGGTTTTGCGAAAGTCATTCTTACAAATATAAGTAGGTGCGCAATGGGCAATAGCAAAGTGGCCATCAATACAATGATGACCTTGTGGGTTGTCATTTGTATTCTTGGTTTCTCAGTCAATGTTGCTGCCAATGCTGAGCCGGACGGAGCCACGACAGCAGGCTCTAGTGCCGGGCAGGAAGCGACGCAGCATGTCGTTCAATTTATCAGGGATCGTGATTACGCTTGTACTCAATGTCATAAAGATGAGCAAGACCGGCTACAGGGAGCGCATGGGGATGTGATCCATGCCAGCACCAATCGGGCTGTTACCTGCACGGATTGCCACGGAAAGGTGGGGCAACATCACCGGGACGGGGCACCGGAGGTGATGAAGTTTGCCCCGGCACAGACGGTCGCCGGGGCTGAGAAGCCTGCCGCGGATCCGCAATGGGTGATGGCACAGAACCAGACTTGTGTTGAGTGCCACACCCCGCAGGTGATGCGCGAGGCAAGCTGGACGCATGATGTTCATGCAACCACGCTGTCTTGTGCTTCCTGCCACACGGTTCATCCTGTGGCGGACCCGATGGCGGGGATATCCAGGAAGTCGAAGATTAAGTTGTGTGTCGACTGTCACTCAGATCAACAAAAAACCAACAGGAGGTGATGGTATGACATGTTCGAGAAGAAATTTCCTGGCCGGTGCCGGCGCGGTGATATTTACTACCGGCGTCAGCAGTAGCAGCCTGCTTGGCCGTCAGTCACTGGCGGCTACCATGGAAGTCGGACCGAAACGCTATGGTATGGTCCATGATGAAACTTTGTGTATCGGGTGCACTGCGTGTACTGATGCCTGTCGCGAAGTTAACCAGGTTCCTGAGGGAGTATCCCGCCTGCAAATCGTCAGAAGCGGGCCGCAGGGAGAATATCCCGAGGCAGACTACCAATTTACCCGGATTTCCTGTCAGCATTGCGATAACGCGCCTTGTGTTTATGTGTGTCCGACCGGTGCCGCGTTTAAAGACCCGGAAACGGGGATCGTTGATGTCGATAACTTTAAATGTGTCGGCTGCGGTTACTGTCTGGCCGCCTGCCCCTACCAGGTGCGCTTTTTTAATCCGGAGACAAAATCAGCAGACAAGTGTGATTTTTGCCGGAAGACCAATTTGAAAGCCGGAAAGCAACCTGCATGTGTTGAGTCGTGCCCGACCAAGGCGCTGACCTTTGGTGATTTAAATGATCCCGACAGTGAGATCTCCAGGCTGCTGGAGCAAAAGACGGTGTATCGGGCCAAGGTTGAACTGGGTACTCAGCCGAAGTTGTACAAGGTGCCACATGACAAAGGGGAGATAAAAGGATGACTACTTTCACTGATGCCTTTTATTTTGATGCGCTCGTTTGGGACTGGATTATCGCGGTCTACCTGTTCCTGGCAGGTATGTCGGCCGGGGCGGTGATGATCGCCATCTATCTCAAACGTAATGTGATCCAGGGGCATCCCAGTATGAATGGGATCATCCGGGCAACCGCTGTATTGGCACCGCTCGGAATTATCGCCGGCTTGCTGATCCTGATTTTCCACCTCACCAAGCCGTTGTCTTTTTGGAAGATCATGATCTTTTACAATCCGACCTCGGTGATGTCGATGGGGGTCATGTTATTTCAGATCTACATGGCGGTGTTGTTCGCCTGGATTGCGGTGATGTTCCGGACCGAGCTGGTGCGGCTGCTCGGCAGCAGGCTGCCGGTGGTCGACAAGCTGTTGCGATGGCTGGAAGGGTATGAAGTGGGGCTGGATCGCTTACTGGGATTGTTGGCGTTGCTGCTGGCAGCCTACACAGGTTTTCTGCTCTCGGCCTTACAGACGTTTCCGTTGCTGAACAACCCGGTACTGCCGCTGCTGTTTTTGTTCTCCAGCTTGTCGTCCGGGGCCGCAGCATGCTTGTTGTTTGGCGTTCTCGTCTTTAAAGAGTCTGCCCATAGCGCCAGTGTGCGATGGGTTCACCGGATCGAGCGACCGGTGGTGCTGTTTGAACTGTTTGTTTTGTTCGCCTTCTTTATCGGCCTCTATTTTGACGGTGGTCAGAGCCAGGTTGCTGCAATGGCGGCCATTGGCGGTGGATTCTGGGCCTCCTGGTTTTGGTACGGGGTGATTGGTGCCGGGATGTTGCTCCCGCTCAGCCTGAATGCAGTATCATCGGAGGCGGTTCGTCACAATAAGGCATTTATCATGCTGGTGACTTCGCTGAGCCTGATTGGGGTACTGATGCTAAGGACCTTTATCCTCTATGCCGGTCAAATGACCACGATCTAGTTCGGGCTTGATCTCGGCCCCTCCTGACCCCATCGCCATCCGCTCCGTGTGGCGATGGGGTCTATTTCAACTCAAGTACCAAGAAAACTGGCGCTCATTACGATGAGTCTTGATCAATGGCAATGCCGAACAACTCTGGGTACAGCAAGATAACGACAGACAACACAGAAAGGAACAGATATGTTGCCGGAGATCGGACATTACGCGCTATTGCTGGGCTTTAGCTTTGCTTTGCTGGGCGGCGTGGTGCCCTGGTGGGGAATTGTCAAAAGAGAGACCCAGCTCATCGGGCTGGCCTGGCCGTTGAGCTACGGGGCTTTCGGGTTTACGCTGCTGGCCATCGTTCTGCTGGCTGTGAGCTTTGCGCTCGATGACTTCTCGGTCGCTTATATTGCCCAACACTCAAACAGCCAGTTGCCCTGGTATTTTAAAGTTGCCGCAGTTTGGGGTGGGCATGAAGGCTCGTTCCTGTTCTGGGTGCTGGCATTGGCTGGCTGGGCTGCGGTGGTTGCGCGGTGCAGTCGGGGGCGAGATGAAGTGTTCAGCGCCAAAGTTCTGGTGATCCTGGCCCAATTGGTGGCGTTGTTCAGCGTTTACTTATTGGTGCTGTCGAATCCGTTCCTGCGCCTGGAGAGTGTTCCACTGGAAGGACGGGATCTGAATCCGATGCTGCAGGATGTCGGGTTGATTTTTCATCCGCCGATGCTGTATCTCGGTTATGTCGGCTTTGCTGTTAGTTTTGCATATGCGATTGCAGCCTTGCTGACCAAGCCTGGCACGGCTCCCTGGGCCGGATGGGCCAGGCCTTGGACTGCCGCTGCCTGGGCGTTTCTGACCGGTGGGATTGTGCTGGGATCATGGTGGGCCTATTACGAGCTGGGGTGGGGCGGCTGGTGGTTCTGGGACCCGGTCGAAAACGCGTCATTCATGCCCTGGCTGACGGGTACGGCGTTAATGCACTCTCTGATCATCACAGAGCGCCGGCAGGCGCTCACCAACTGGTCCCTGCTGCTGGCTATCTTTACGTTTTCCCTGAGTTTGCTCGGTACCTTTATTGTTCGCTCAGGAGTACTGACCTCGGTCCACGCTTTTGCCGTCGACCCGACGCGTGGCCTGGCTCTGCTGGGACTGCTCGGGGCTATCTTGTTGGTGGCCCTGCTGTTGTTTGCTGTGAAAAATATAACACCATTGTCTGCCCGCCGGTTCGGATTCCTATCTCAGCCTGCTTTATTCATGGGGGGAAATAGCTTGCTGGCGGTTATCACGTTGACGATTCTGCTGGGTACCTTCTATCCCCTGGTGTTCCAGGCACTGGGGTGGGGCAAAATATCGGTCGGCGCCCCTTACTTTAACCAGATCTTCGTTCCGCTGAGCTTTCTACTGTTTGCCCTAATGGGCCTGGGCGTGCTGATATACCAGAAATCGGGACTTAGCTTGATGATACGGGGACTGGCCCCCTTATCGCTTGCTGTGGTTTTGGGGGGGATTTTATCGGTCTGGTTTGAGCAGGGGATCAACCTGAACGTGTGGCTGGCGCTCACCTTTGCCTTATGGATTGCCTTCACGGCCATTGAAGCCCATTGCATGCAAGCAAACCGGCAGTCGGTGAAGCGGTCTGTCGATCGGACGTGGGCGATGGTGCTAGCGCATCTCGGTGTTTCGGTAGCCGTCATTGGCGCTACATTAGTCAGCCATTACAGTATTGAAACCAGCCATAAAATGGGACCGGGAGATGTCGCCAGGCTGGGCGCGTATCAGTTTACTTACCAGAACACAGAACTACGGATTGGGCCGAACTATACTGCAGCACGCGCCCGTATCTCGGTTGAACGGGACGGTCAGCCCCTGACTGTGATGTATCCCGAACGGCGCCATTATACGGTGCGGACCATGACCATGAGCGAGCCTGGTATTCAGGGATACTGGCATGGCGATTTGTACATTACGCTGTCAGAAAAGTTGGACCGGCATGATTATGCGGTGCGCATTCAGTATAAGCCGTATGTGCGCTGGTTGTGGTTTGGCGGGATTCTGATGATGATTGGCGGTTCAATTGCGGTGGTGGGGCATTTTACCCGTACCCTCATTGCTTCACAGGTTAAATCCGGGCGGTATGTTACGGGGGGGAATACCGGGCGCCTCCGGTCAGTATTGGGCGAGAGAGTGGAGGGGCCATGAAACTGTCTCGATTAGTACCTCTGCTCCTGGTCAGTTGTTTTGGTGCAGCCCTGCTGCTGGCCATGCAGGTTCAGGTACCTGAAGCGCCTGATCGCGAGCAGCCATTCCCCGCGTTTCGGCTTTCTAGCCTGCTGCAGCCGGAAAAACTAACCCCGGCATCGTTACCGCCTCAAGTTTATATCCTCAATGTCTGGGCTTCCTGGTGTCGTGTTTGTCGGCAGGAGCATGGCTTCTTAATGGATGTCGCAGCACAGCAAACATTGCCGATTATTGGGCTGAATTACCGGGATCAACGTGACAGTGCAGTGCGCATGTTAACCCTGTCGGGTAACCCTTATCAGCAAGTGATTTTTGACCAGCAGGGCAGCCTGGCACTGGATCTGGGCGTTTACGGGACCCCGGAGACGTATCTGGTCGATCATCGCGGCATGATCCGCTATCGCCATCACGGCGCACTGAATTCAGCCGTGTGGCAGCAGCAGTTTGAACCCAGGATAAAACGCCTGCGGGCGTCGCAGGAACGTGTGGGAGAACAGGGAGGTTAAGTATGTCTTACCCAAGTGTATATCCGATGAAGTGTGCCATTTGCCTGATACTATTGGCCTGTTGGGTATGGCCGGTCATGAGTCAGGCTCAGCAAAGCGCCGAAGTTTTTATCGCGGCGGAGACTGAGCTGGTGGCATCCGTGGAGACGTACGCATTTCGTACTTCGGCTGCACAACAAAGAGCGCTGGCATTAGCCAAGCAGCTACGCTGTCCGCAATGCCAGAACCAGAATCTGCTGGAGTCAAATTCGCCGGTGGCAAAGGAGTTACGGCTGAAGGTCTATCAAATGGTTGATCAGGGCCAGACCGATCAACAGGTGATCCAATATATGACCAGCCGTTTTGGTGATTTCGCTTGGTATAAGCCGAAACTATCGCCTGGCACTTATCTGTTATGGGGAGCGCCGTGTATCTTGCTGCTGCTGTTTGGCAGCCTGGCTTATCTTTCAATTTATCGTCAGCGTCCACGGTGAGTCCAGGCCACATTTAATGATATAAATAATATTAAATCGCGCCAGAAATACCATCTTTGAATATAGACTAATATTCTTTATCAGCCGTGAATAAAGAATATTTTTTTATATGCACCAAGCGTATTGTTTTCCTACAATGAAAAGGGTGCTATAGAAAAGAGTAAGGAAAATACTTAAATATCACCCTCATAAGGTCTTTATTATGAGTATTATCATTGAGTCTGGTGTCATCGATTCATAATGATAAACAGCATGGCTGGCTAGGGAGGCTTTCAGTGCTTAAAGGGAAGAAGTTTTTATTGATTGATGACAGTAATACCGCGATTACTTTGATGCGTTCAATGCTGAACAGCTATGGTGTTACGAATGACTATATTGATAGTACAACGGATAGTCAAAAGGCGATCCGCGTGCTTGCGTCACATAGTTATGATGTCGTGATATGTGATTACAATATGCGTCACAATATTGACGGCGGTCTGATTTTTGACGAGGCCAAACGTCGCCAGCTATTACCAAGCGATGGCGTGTTTATTTGTGTGACCGGAGACAATACCCAGCAAGTTGTTTCCCATTTTATTGAGCTCGAGCCGGATGATTACTTAGTGAAGCCTTTTTCTGCATCTACATTTTTTGAACGTATAGAAAGAGTTGCTGAAAGGAAGTCTGCCATCTATCCGCTTCTGTTAGCCGTCGATAATAAGGAGTATCAGACAGCGATCGGGCTTTGCAAACGATATAAGCTAAGTTATCCCGACTACGGCGGATATATTGACCGAATACATGGTGATTGCTTATTACGCTCAGAAAGACATATGGAAGCGAAAAGGTTTTATGAAGAAGCCTGTCAGCATACCGACCACCTTTGGCCGAGGGTGGGTTATGGTCAGGCATTAAAAGAGTTGGGGCAGTTAAAAGAAGCTGAGGCCGTATTTCAGGAAATTTTGGATAAATATCCCAAGCAACCCTTAGCCCGAAAACATCTGGCTGGTTGTCTGATGGTTTCCGACCGTGTCCCTGAAGCCCTGGAGCAGTTTAATATTTTGCACAAGGTGAACTCAGCCAACCCGTTACGTGAGTTAATTATTGCAAATTTGTATGCATCACTTCAGCAGCATAAAAAAGCGGCGATTGGTTATCAGCGTTATATTTCGAAAGTGGCGGGAACCAGTCGCTATAGCCATGGGGTGGATTTAAATATATCGGTGTCACTGATGCTGGCAAGTCTTTATACCGAGAATGTTGCAGAACACACTGAGCTGGTGAAAGAAGCCCGCCATAATATCAATGAGCAGCGTATCGTTGGGGAGTCAGAGGAAGAGCGCTTAGAGAGTGAAATCAGCGCGTTGGCGGGGGTGGCGATTTTTGCCTGTTTGCATGGAGATATCGAGAACTGTTTTACCATTGTTAATAAAGTGAATTCGTTGGATAAGCCACTGACGGACTATTATACAGTGCTGAATATCGCCAGGCTTTATGGCTTCTGCGGAATGCCGGACAAGTACGAGAAAACCATGCAACTGGCTCGAAATTTGTGTGCTTTAAGTGATGATGATGCCCTGATCCAAAGCCAGGTAAAATTGCTGGAAGCGTGCCATGCAGAAATTAACCAGCGGCTGACCCGAGGTAATAAACTGGTTGAGCAGGCGTTTGAAAAGCGGAAAAACAATCAGGCGATTGAAGCCATTGAAGACGCCTACCGAGCGTTTCATATGGTACCGTTTCATTACCGGTTGTGTTTTTTAATCCTTGAGTTGACAGCATTGGCCACACCATCTTTTCTAACGTCGAAAGAGGTTGAAGCTGTGATTTACTCGTGCCATTGGGTGTTGCAGAATGATACCCGGCCAACGGCTGAAGAGGTCAAAAAGGCCGATGAACTTTACCGGGTTGCCATGCAGCGAGTCGGAAATATGCCGAGAGCATCCATTGCTTGAAGACGGGTGAATGGTTCACCCGCTCTTCGTCTGCATGCGCTGCGCTATATCTCAAGTCAAGGTGTAGACGATCAGGCCGGTAAATACAGAACAGGCGCCGGCGAACATCCCTAACTCAATTCTCTTTTCAACCAAACACTCAACGTCTTGGGCTTTGAGAGTGACCAGGCTAAACAGAAAACCGCCCGCCAAGCCGGTCAGTAATACGCCCAGGCTAAACAGGAACGCATTGACGAAATCCATGAAAACCATACTTTTCTCCTTTAGGGCCAATTAAAATCAATTGCGTGCTCGTTTTTATGCAGTATTTTTCCGCTGTGGCACGTCTTATCTGTATCTCTAGGGGCTGAATCATACCGTTTCTTGACGTGACTGTAATCTCCTGAGCGCCGTTTAATCCCGGCTATAGGGCGAGGAAGAGGGGAGTCGCGGCGGCAGTCGCCTCTCAAAGTTGCGCATCTTGTCTTAGAAAACAGATAAAAACACCGTTCAGAACTTGATAGCCCTTCTCGATTTATGTTTGGAATTTATTGCTGAAACTCATGAAATTGCAGGGTTTTGTGGTAAACCGCGCCACGAATGATGGATTACGCTTTTATTTAGAGCTGATTTTGGAATAGGGAAGCCGTGTGAAAATTGCATTTTTTGGTGAGTGTATGGTCGAGCTCAGCGGGCAGCCGTTACGTCGAACCTTTGGTGGCGATACATTTAACACCGCCCTGTATCTGGCGCGCTTGGGCCGCTCGCGTCAACTGTTTGTCAGCTACGCCACGGCTTTGGGGACTGATCATATCAGCGCCGATATGCTCTCAGCATGGCAGGAAGAGCACATTGACACGGCAATGGTTCGTAGGCTGGAGCATAAACTCCCAGGATTATATCTGGTGGAAACCGAACCAAATGGGACGCGTCATTATCATTACTGGCGTAATGACAGTGCGGCCAAGTTCTACTTTGCTACTGCCATCAGCCCTTTAGAAGCAGCGATTCAGAGTCGACAGCTGGATATCCTGTTTGTCAGCGGTGTCAGCCTGGCCATTCTGGCTGAAGAGGCCAAAGCCGTATTGGTGACATTACTGGAGCAAGTGAAGGCCAATGGTGGGCAGGTGGTCTTTGATAACAATTTCCGGCCACAGCTGTGGACGGCCAAGCAAGCACAATATTGGTACCGGCAAGCATTGCCTTATGCTGATCTTGTGATTGTCAGTGAAGCGGATGAGCAGTTGATTTGGGGCGATTGTGATGTGCTTGACCGCTATTCGGCTTTTGGCTGCGACGAAGTGGTGGTGACTCGCGGTCACCGGCCGTGCCTGGTCTGCACTGAGGTAGGCTCGGGATGTCCGGTAATCAGCGAAGTCGCGGTGAAAGTGTTTGAAACCATGAGGGATCCTAGTGCGGCAGGTGATGCCTTTGCTGCCGGATATCTTGCTGGCCGATTGAGTGGTGGAAGCGCTACAATGGCGGCTGAGCTAGGCCATGAACTGGCCGCCATCGTGATTCAGCATCCGGGAGCCATTATTCCGCTGGAGGCGATGGAAGACATTATATAAGGAGAAGCGTGTTCATGTCTCAAGCCCTGATTGAGCAATTGTCATCTTTTAAAGTGATCCCTGTGATTCAAATCAATGCCGTTGAGCAGGCTGTTCCCTTGGCGAAAACCCTGGTTGACAATGGGCTGCCGGTTGCGGAAGTCACGTTTCGCACCGAGGCCGCTGCGGAAGCGATTCAGCAAATGCGTGAGGCGTACCCTGAAATGTGTATTGGCGCAGGGACTGTCCTGACGGCAGAGCAAGTGGATCGAGCTAAAGCGGCCGGAGCAGAATTTGTCGTGGCGCCGGGCCTGAATCCGGACACCGTGCGTTATTGTCAGGCGCAGAGTATCCCCGTGATCCCTGGGGTGAATAATCCCAGCCAGATTGAACAGGCTTTGGCGTTAGGGCTGACTTTCCTCAAATTCTTCCCGGCGGAGGCTTCGGGTGGGGTGGCGATGGTCAAAGCATTGCTCGCACCTTATGTGGATATATCGCTGATGCCAACCGGCGGGATCAGCAAAACCAATGTCCGGGATTATCTGGCGCTTGATCGGGTGGCCTGTTGCGGCGGAACCTGGATGGTCGCCCCGACACTCATTGAAAACGGGCAATGGGATGAGGTTGGGCGCTTAGTGCGTGAGGCCGTAGACTGGACACAGGGCTGACAAAAGATCTGCTATTGTACGCCGCACTACGCGGCGTATTTTCTGGCATCAATTGAATAAGTCGCGTATTTCGCCTTGATGAAGGCTGAACTTGGCGATAGTGGGTTATTTTAGGTGTTTGCTAGCAATCCGGGGTGAGCATAACTCAGCTTTTTCATGACGCCTGAAAAGTGAACCTCCCTTTAACAGCGCTTCAAACCTAGGAAGTATCGTTTGGTTTGAGTGATTGAGTCAAAAAACAATCGTTCCGGCTAGCTTTGGCTGTAAAACAAACACTTGGATTAATCAGTTGAATTTTCTTGTTGACTCAGTCGAGGCAATCCGTAGAATGCACCCCATACCGCAACGGGACACCCCGATAAGCGGTTGAAAATATAAAGGCGCGTTGGCAGAGTGGCTATGCAGCGGATTGCAAATCCGTGGACCTCGGTTCGACTCCGGGACGCGCCTCCATCTTCATTTGAAGATAAAAAGCGACATTAGCTCAGCTGGTAGAGCGCAACCTTGCCAAGGTTGAGGTCACGAGTTCGAACCTCGTATGTCGCTCCAAATTAATCGATACGGCGGTTTGCGGTATCGAATGATTGAATAAAAATCAAAAACAGAATAGCGAGCCCTGGTGGTGGAATTGGTAGACACAAGGGATTTAAAATCCCTCGACGTTCGCGTTGTGCCGGTTCAAGTCCGGCCCGGGGCACCATTATTCATAACGGCTTACAGGTTTTCCTGTAAGCCGTTTTTCTTTTTGCATGACTTGAACCGAAACGCCTTTCTTGCTGAAGCCATCCCCGGAGCTAACCCCGGGGAAAATGAAAGCTTGCTTGCCGGCGAATAGTGGCAGCAAGTGATTAGTAAACCACTGCACCAGTATTGAGCTGGTTCGGCAGATCAGGGGTGTACATCGGGTTCCTGAACGGATAACCGCTCGCTCCCACAGCAATCGCGCTGCCGTCTGTATTGAGATCTACGGTGTGCCCAAAATAGGCATTTTCTTTCGCTTCATTGGCCTGCAACGTCAAGCCCAGATGCCAGTGTTGCTGCGCATCTTGCCGGAAGATATGTACAGCACCTGCATTCTTGAACGGGACGTCCGGCTGAGCCGGCAAGCTTGCTTGAGATGCCGTTGCACCGACGGCTAACACCGTCCCGTCTCCGCTCAGGCTGAGGCCGAACTGGCCGAAACTGTTGGAGGAATCCAGGTCGGGGCTGGAAATTTTGGTGGCAAATTGCCAGCGGTCTTCATCATCCCGGTGGTACACATAGACTTGACCGTAATTCGTATTTCTCCATCCGGGCATTGAGATAACCAGCGTGCGGCCATCGCTGTCCATGTCGACTTCTGCGCCAAATTCTGCCACAGGCTCCCTTTCACCGCGCAGCGACGCCGATAACTGCCAAATACCCTGCGCATTGCGGCTGTAAGTCGAGACATGGCCATACCGGTAGTTATGGACAAAGTAGGGCATTCCGACCGCGATTTGCGAGCCGGAATAGTCGATGGCGAGACTATAGCCGTAACCTTCTTCTGCTTCGATATAGGAGCCTTTCAAGTACTGCTTTTCAGTCCAGTTGCCGTTCGGCTGGCGCTCGAACAAATACAGGCCGCCTGAATCTTTACCGATATTATCATTCTCCAGCGGAGCGTCTGCCGTCGCAGCATCATGGCCGATGGCCGTGACGGCCAGAACCTTGCCGTTCCCACTGAGCTTGACCTGATGGCCGAAGAAGTCAAAGGTGTCCAGGCTGGAGGCGCTCTTGAGGTAGGCTTTTTCCTGCCAAGTGCCAACTTCAGATTGTTCGAAGATATAGACGGCACCGACACCGTCAGTCGCGTTTAAATTTGGATCATCAACTTTTGTTGAAGCTTCTCCGCTGGCGCCGACAGCTAACGTTTTGCCGTCATCAGACAAGCTGAGACTGACACCAAACCAGTCGAAGCCGTCGCCATTACTGGCGGTAATGCGGACCGGCTCTTGCCAGTTGCCTTTTTCATCCCGTTGATACACATACACAGCGCCCATCTGCTGATCAAAAAATTGACCGGTGCCTTTATCTTCAAAAGGTGCTGCGACTGCTAGGGTATTACCGTCGGCACTGAGACTGACGCTTTCCGCATACACGGCGTTTTGCTGGATGGCGGTGGGCTGAAACACCGTGGTGGTTTTGAGCAGCTCAGATACGGGTAATGCCATCAGGTTAGAGTCCGTCACGCCCGATGCATTGACGGCTCGAATGAAATAGGGATGGCCTTGTATCGCCTTGACTGCCCGGGCAGATAAGGTGAGTTCTGTCCCATGCGTTTGTGCAACCTCGGCGCAGCTGCTGTCATCGGTCGTATCGGTGATGCACAGCTGGTAATACTCGGCCCGTTCAGCGTTTTGCCAGGCAAAGTGGATACTGCCTTTTTGCGTCGTTGCTGCGGTAATTTCCTGCAGGTTAAAAGCACTCGGAGTACTTTTGGGTTGGTCTGGTTGGTCTGGCTGGGTTCGTGGTGTACTCCCGTCCCCACCGCCGCCACAGGCTGAAAGGAGAAGAGAAACGAGAATGGGTAAACCCATGGCCTTGAGTGTTTTCTTGTTGTTCTTCATGTCATTGTCCCTGACGTTGTGTAAGCATAAGTTTCTGGCCGGCGGCAGCTTGGCCTTCGGCTATCGTATCCTGTTATTGCTGAATCACAGCTGGTGCTCCGAGATGTTCAGCTTGTGAAAATAAGACGCCAGCGTGTGTTGGCCATAGGCTGGCGCGATCATGTCCTGTGCCGTGGCTGTGAGGAAAAACTCCGCTGTTCCTGTATACTTTTCCGGCATATAGCTGGACAAGAGGAGCGTGGCTTGACGCAGCCAGTCCGGGATACACGTGATTTTGGTCGGTTGTTGCGCGGCTTCAAAGGCAATGCCGGCGACCTGACGGTGGGTCAGTATTTCTGGTCCGCCGACATCCAGTTCCCGGTCATGGGTATGAATGGCTTCAATGCAAAAGTTTGCCAGATCATCACCATGGATTGGGTTGAGCTGTTGTGTACCTGCACCGAAAAGATAAACGCGTCCCCGTTTTGCCATGTTGTAAAACTCTGTCATGTCAGAAAAAAATCCGTTGGGCCGAATCACACAAGGTTTGGCAATGGTTGAGTTCAGCAGTTGCCTGGCAAAACGCTCTTTGGCTCGTAGCAGCCGAACCGTTTGAAAAGCAGGGGCGTTGAAGGCAGAGATATAAATAAACCTTCTGACACCTGCTTGTTCGGCTTCTTTTAACAGGTTCATGTTGGCCTGGTAGTCCACGTCCATATATCCCAAACCGTCACGCTGACGGGTGATCCCGACACAAGAAATAACCACCTCAATTCCATCGCAACAGCCGCGCAGCGAGCCTGGATCTGTAACCTCGACCACACGGATCTGCTGATCGGTTAAGCCCATCGCTTGCAGTTTTTTCGGATTTCTTGCCAGGGCCAGCAGTGGATAGTCCTGGTTGCATAGCTGAGTAGCAAGGTGGCGTCCGAGATAACCGGTCGCACCGGCCAGCAGGACGCGAGGTTTCGCTTCTGTCATAACGTTTCCTGATTCTTCAGTAAATTGAGAAAAAACTGGGTTCTGAGCCCGACGTGCTGTTCAAGTTGGCTCGGTGTCAGCGGCATGGTGCCGGTAAAGCGGAGCTCATCATAGAAATCACTTTTCCACAGTTGAAACAGCATATCGGCCAGTTGAATGGGCTCAAACGTCGGCGAATGAACGTTGCCTTGCTCCAGTATCTGGCAGATCGCCGCCACGGCGCGCTGCGGACCGTTGCGAAACAGCTGATCTTTGAGCCCTGCAAGCTGCGATCCGGCAGCAGCAATGGCGTTATCAAAGGCGATCACCCGAGGCTGGCTGATCAGCGTCATTAGCTGGATCCCAAGCCGGTTGAGTGCCTGCGCCAGGCTGTCCTGATCCTGCGGTTCGATTGTGGTCGTCGCTGATTTGACGGCGTTTAGGGTGAAGCTTTCAACGTACGCCCTGATCACCCCTTCCAGGCTGCTAAAGCGCCGGTACAGCGTTACCTTGGAGATTTTGGCTGTGCTGGCAATCCGCTCAATGGAGAGGCGGGCGATACCATCCGTGCTGAGGATCTCGTCAATCGCAGCGAAGATCTGTTGGGTTTTCTGATGATCCACCGGACGGCCGGTTTGGTTGATACGGGTCTCTGTCGTCATGAGATTGATTGCTTACTGTGTGAATGCACAAAATATAAGCAAACCAATTGTGAAACGCAAGCGTTCAATAATTGGTTGTTACTTATTTCTGATTGGTTTATAGCGAGTTAGTCAGTCCCGAACACGGGCAAAATACCGCCGTTGATCCGCTTGGGATTTGTGTATAAAGTTAAATTAATCAGTGAAATAGAAGGTTGCAGGGAATCGCAATGAAACTGAACTGTGATATGGGTGAGAGTTACGGCATTTGGCAAATGGGAAATGACCAGGCTGTGATGTCGTGGATTGATATGGCGAATATCGCCTGTGGTTTTCATGCCTCGGATCCGGATGTGATGGCGAAGACGGTATGCTGGGCACTGGAGCACGGCGTCGATATCGGGGCACATCCCGGTTATGACGACAAGCCTGGCTTTGGCCGTCGCAGTATTCCGCATTCGCCTGAATCAATCACCCAGCTGGTAGCGTATCAGGCCGGTGCGCTGGAAGCCATTTGCCGGCTGCAGGGGGGATATATTCGGTATATCAAACCGCACGGTGCGCTGTATCACGATATGATGGCCGATGAAGCTGTCTTCGAAGCCATGCTCAGGGCGGTTGCCGGACTGAACCGGTTTGCATCGATGCGGTCAGCTGAACCGGTGAAGCTGATGATCCAGGCCCGTTCAGATAATGACAGCTACCAGCGGCTTGCCCGGCGTTATGCAGTGGGACTGTTGTTTGAAGGTTTTGCCGATCGGGCGTATGGCGATGATGGCAACCTGGTACCGCGCAGTGAGCCGGGGGCTGTTCATCGTGATCCGGCCCGAATCGAACAGCAAATCCGTCAGCTGGCTGTGGGTGAAGTGACCACCATT
Organism: Photobacterium atrarenae; assembly: GCF_024380015.1. Lineage (NCBI taxonomy): Bacteria > Pseudomonadati > Pseudomonadota > Gammaproteobacteria > Vibrionales > Vibrionaceae > Photobacterium > Photobacterium atrarenae. The sequence continues at coordinate 2,112,400 of NZ_CP101508.1, read as the reverse complement.
ACGGGGAACAGGCTGGCATTGCAGGCTGATACCGTTTGCGTTCACGGCGATAATGATGAATCCGTGGCCATGATTGCCCGGCTGCACCAGGTACTCCACCCATGATGCGGGTAGCACCAGTTTCAGAAACCGCATTGATCGTTTATTTGGGCCATCGTATTGATCCGCAGGTGACCGAGCAGGTTGGCAGGCTGGCTCGGTTCGTGAAAACTGATTTTCCGGATGCACTGATTGAAGTGATCCCTTCCTACACCTCCCTGTTTATCCAGTTCCACCCGCGAAAGACCTCCTATGTGGCGTTGGAGCAGGCCATGCTTCAATATCAGTCGGTGTTGGCGCAGCCTGCGTCGGAGCATGGATCCCAGAGCGGCAAGCTCATTACGCTGCCGGTTTATTATCATCCGGACACAGGGCCGGATTTAGCGGCGGTGGCGCAGGCGTGTGGTAAAAGTGTTGAGGAAGTGGTTACCTTGCATAGTCAGCCGTCCTACACCGTGTGCGCGATCGGATTTGCGCCGGGATTCGCCTTTCTGGCCTCTGTCGACCCGGCGATCGCGATGCCTCGCCATGCTGAACCCAGGTTGAAGGTGCCTGCCGGCAGTGTTGGGATTGCCAATGCCCAAACGGCCGTTTATCCGGCCGACTCGCCTGGCGGCTGGCAGATTATCGGGAATTGTCCACAGCCACTGTTCTCGCCGAACCGTGAGCCGATGACACCGTTCGTTGTGGGTGACAAGGTCAAGTTCGAACCGATCGACCGGGATCGGTTTTTAGCGCTGGGAGGGACATTGTGGCCGCACTAGAAGTACTGCACCCGGGGATGCTGACGTTGGTCCAGGATACCGGTCGGCTGGGGGCCGCTGAACTCGGATTGAGCCAGGGGGGGCCGGTTGATTTGCATGCGTATTGCTGGGCTAACTACCTGGTCGGGAATGCGATGGGTTGTCCGCAGCTGGAAGTCACTTTGGGGCAGGCCAGTTTTCAGGCTCAGGCGACCCTGGCCTGTGCTATCACAGGCGCCGATATGGCGGTGACTGTGGATGGTGAGCCACTGGCATCCTGGCAAAGCTTTATCCTGCGCAAGGGACAAGTGCTGAAATTCGGATATGCCCGGTCTGGCCTCAGAGCCTATCTCGCGGTGAAAGGCGGTATTGATCTGCCTCTAGTGCTGGGAAGCGCTTCGGCGGTGCCCCGTAACCAACTGGGGGGTATCCAGGCGGGGAGACCCCTGGCTCAGGGGGATGTGTTGCCGGTAGCAAGCGGTGAAGTCAATTGCTACACATTTAAGCCGAAACAGGTCGTGCCGCGCTATATCCCGGATTATACCGTGCCGGTCCGGTTGCGGGTGATGGAGTCTTACCAGTGCGAGTATTTTGCGGACGAGGTCAAGCAGCGCTTCTACAGTAGTGACTATCAGGTCAGCCAGCAGTCCGATCGCATGGGGTGCCGTCTGGAAGGGCCAGAGGTTCAGGCAGATATCGACGGCATTATCTCTGAGGCGATTGCTTACGGCGCGATTCAGATCCCGCCGAACGGACAGCCGATCATTTTGCTGAATGACCGTCAGACACTAGGCGGATACCCTAAGCTAGGTTGTATTGCCCGGATGGATATGCCAAGGTTGGCTCAGGCCAGGCCGGGAACTTCGGTTCAGTTTGAACGGGGTGACTGGGCTGTATTGTGTAAGGCGTGGCAGGACTTTTCGCAGTTTTTTGGCTTGCCGATGTAGGGCTTTGTGTGGGGATACAGTATGTATATTTTCGGTTATGGCAGCCTGATTAACCGCCATTCGCGCCAGTTGACGGGACAGACCGGCGAAGCGGTGCCGGTGGTTGTTGACGGGTTACACCGACGTTGGGGCAAAGTCGATGGCAGTTACAGCATTTCGCCGTTGGTGTGCGAGCCGGGTGACGGATGCTGTAACGGCGTGCTGGTTCGGGTGCATGACGGCTTCCTGCCGGAGTTTGATCGGCGAGAGAAGGGCTATCGCCGTATGGCGTTGGATCCGGGGGCAGTCCGCACCGAGCAGGATGCCACACTGAGCGATGATCCGATTTGGGTCTATGTTCGTGAGAACCCGGCGCCGCCGTGTCCGGCTCAGCCGATCATGCAAACCTATGTTGATACGGTACTGGCGGGCTGTTTGTCGATTTCTGACGCGTTTGCCCGCGCATTTGTCGAGACTACGCAGGGGTGGCACCATCCGTTTGAAAATGATCGGCACCAGCCGAAATACGGCAATCTGGCCGGGGTGGAAGCGGCGCATCTGAGCCTGATTGACCGCCTGGTGGCGGATGTTCGACCGTAATTCGTTCAGGCAGAGCAAGATGGCAAAACCGAATAAGAAAGGGCCGACTAAAACCGTCGATATTTATTGTGCGGGCTGCCAGGCAATGTTGTTTAAGTACCGCAAAGGCGGGAAAGGAGCATTAGTGAAATGCTTCAAAGAGAGGATCAGCCGCGACTTTACCACCCTGCCATGTGTCTGCCCGCAATGCGAGGCGGTGTTTGCCCGAGATACTCTGGTTCGCGGAACCCCGGCGTTTAAGATCATCGGGGGTAAAGTGCGGATGAAGTAAACCTGCCGGCAGGTGTTCAGCTTAGGGCGATGCTTACGGTACTGCGGCGGTTTCTCTCGGGCATTGGATATCCCGGCGCAACAGCATCGCCTTGAGGTTGAGCAACCTGCGCTTGTAGGTGGCTTTCACCAGTTGATAGTCCACCTCCGGCGCAAACCACATTACCAACTCACGATCGGGCTTACGGATCTGTTCAACCCGAAAGGTATTAACCCGGCCAAAATTGGAATTGATCACTTCCTGACTTTTTACTTCAAAGTAATACCGGTCAACGTCATCGGTATCTTGCAGCTTGAAATCAAATGCTGTTTTTCCCTTGATCAGGTTCAGCCGGATCTGGCTACCGATTGCGTCGCCGTCACGGATGGGAATGTCCTGACTGGTAAAAGTCAGGTTTTCGCCGTCATGTCGCAGCGCGGTGCTGCGCCCATCCTTGCTGAAGGTGGCCGAGGTCTGGCCGGCCATCAAACCGGAAATATGGCGATCAAACGAATGGGTCAAGAAGGCGTTTTCTTGCGCCGACCAGAAGACCCGGCTGTTTTGCCGCAACTGGCTTTTGGACACTTTGATATCAATCGTGCTGTAGGAGCGGATCTGAACCTGCTCGCCTTGCCAGCGAAGCGTGCGTTGGTAATGGCCGATTCTGTGGTTGCTCAGAAACAAGTCATAGGTCAGTGACTTGGTACATTGATGATATTGCTGAGCCGGCAGTGCCAGCACTGACGCGGTAAAAAAACACGTTCCCATCCCCAGCAGGAACAGTACAGCTAACTGTAATTTCACCTAACCTCCACGGCAACGATCATCATTAAACGTTAGCAGTCGGTGCCTGATTGCGCAAAAATCGGATAGCTCAGCCCGGTACGTCAGTGGCGTATCCGACAGAATGATGAATCTTTTTTTGCAAAATAAATTCCGAACTATGAACAACTTAGCGAGATATTTGCATTCTTGTTGTTGCAACAACCGCGATGGTAAATCCTAATGCAATGAAAATATTAGGGTTTTATTGAAGAGGCTTTGCGGGGCAATATGAATATTTAATGGCGAAAATTTGACGGTATGCCGACTCGCTCCTATTTTTATCTGGGTTTAACTGACAGAGAGGTGAGGCATGATGAAAAAAATGAATTCAGCATATCGTCTGCGGGTGATAAAAGAAGTTGCAACACGACAGCGGTTGCTGGAAAACGGGGATCCCATGGCCTGCCACATCTCTCAATTGTTGCAAGAGCGACATCAGCAAGCACCGTCGATTGAACAGCACTTTAGCGGTTGTCATTATGATGCAAGTATCGGCGGCTGGGTCAGTAACCTCTGGGGCGCGAAAAAGTAAGTCACAAGTCTGCTCGGAGCCGGTTCCCGCAGGAATACCTGTGCGCTCAGCTGGCTCCTGTCTCGACCTCTTATGCTGCAATACCGATTCAGGATGTCGTCATTTTCAGCTACATTCCCTGCAAAACTGGAACAATCCAGACGACTGAGGTACATTGCCCGGGCATTGTATTGTTAGGTCTCAGCATGAACTACTTAGAGTTAGACAGCTATCCCCGCAAGTGGATTTTCACCCACGCCTCGATGCCGGTGTCGGCAGATGATTTACCCCAAATCAAGCCGTTGACGCAGGCACGCTCCGCCCAGCTGTGGCGCGAACATATCAGTAGTCAGAGCCCGGATGCTGATCACTTCGGCAAAGGTGACTGGCCGCATGATGAATCGATTTGGTCAGAGCAGCAGGACTGGCAAGCCGCCTGGGACGGTGACGAGCCGGAACTACCGGCGGCAATTGCTGAGTTTATCGATTGGGAAGATAACACCACGGTATTTTTCTGCTATGAAAAATACAATGTGATTGAGACCCAATGGGGCGTGTTCAAACGCAACTGGAAAAACTTTTTGTTTTTCGACGATGGCCCGTTGCTGATTGGTCGCAAGAAATCTCAGGCGGTGTGGTTTAGCTCGAAAGGGACCTTTCAGTGCGCGCATCGCTAAATAGCGTCGAGTATGGTCGGTGGGGGACCCGGGCTGAACGTCACCCGAATGCTCAGGGCTGGCTTGGATGGTAGGTGTTGAACTCAATGATCTGTCCTTTGCCGGACAGTTTAGCCCCATACATGGCTTTATCGGCCCGCCGTAAAATATCTTCCACTGCCAGCCCTTGTTCCGGGTGGACATAGTAGCAGCCGATGCTGGCGCTCATCCCGACTTGTTCGCCCTGCTCAAGTTTGATCGGCTCTTTGATCCGCCGCAGGATACGCTCACTGGTCTGGACGACATCGGCTTGCTGGCTGATCGGATAAATGATCGTGACAAATTCATCGCCGGCCAGACGGGCCACCAGATCACTGCGGCGGACGGTCCGATTGAGACGTTCGGCAATAATTTTTAACACCAGATCCCCGGCGTTGTGCCCATAACTGTCATTGATTTGCTTAAAATCATCCAGGTCGATGAACAGGACGGCAAACAGCTGCTGGGACTGTTGCTGAGTGCTGAGCAGGTGACCGATCTCTTCACATAATTTACTGCGGTTGGCCAGGTTGGTCAGCGGATCATGGGAGGCCAGATGCTCCAGTCGTTTCATTTCTTTCATCGACCGTAAATCCGAGGCAATGAGCACGGTCTGTAGTTCATGGCTGTCTTTGATGTTTGTGATCCGCACCAGCAGCGGAATGTAAGAGCCACTTTTACAACGCTGGTTGATCTCTCCCTGCCAGTGGCCGGTTCGCTCAAGCTCGCGCAAGATCAGTTGTTCCATCCGGCCAAAGGTGGCGACATCGATGAAGCGATGGAAATGGCGGCCGATGACCTCCTGCGCCTCATAGCCTAAATATTGCGTGAATGCCGGGTTCACCATCTGCACCTTGCCGCCACCGCTCAGGATCATGATCGCATCCTGGCTGCTGTCAAAGACCTTGGCGGCCATTTTTTGCTGCCTTTCAGCTTGCTGTCGTTCGGTCACATTTTCAATCGCAAACAGGGTTTGCAATTGCTGGTGCAGCGGGCGGCTGGTGATTTGGTAATACCGGGTTTCCCCATTCGGATTGGCGCCGATCACCACGGTATGATCGAACTGGCGTTGCCCGCTCAGGGCAGCCTGGAGCTGTGCTTGGAAGGTGTCCGGCGTTTCCGGGTGCATGGCCTCTTCAATCCGCATGCCGGTAAGATTGAGCGGCTTGAGTTCCAGGACGTCGCGGCAGGCTTCATTGGCCAGGATGATCTGCTGCTGGCCGTTCACCACAATCAGCGCATGTTGCACCGTTCCGATAATATCGTCAGCAAAGGCTTTTTCATCACTGAGCTGACGCAGGGTTGCGCGGATTTTGGCATTTCGCTCATTGAGCTGAGCTTGCATGCTGTTAAAGCATTTAACCAGCTCACCTAATTCATCATAGGTATGCGGGTGGATCGGCGCGGGTTTTTCGTTCTTGATGATGCTGGTCATCGCTTGGTTGAGCTGGGTGATCGGCTGGATCACCCAGTACTGGATCCGATTGACCACATAGGCACTGATCGCGAATATCACCAGCAGTAATGTGAAGCTGACCTGAAAGTGTGTGAGTCGCATTTCCTTCAGGGTTTCCAGTGAAACGGCAATATGCATATGTGCGATCGGTTCGTTCTCCAGGGTGACGGGCACAATCAGATAAAGCAGGTCGTCGCTGAAGTAGTGGCCCTGGCTGACAACCTGATGCTGCTGCTCAGGACTTGGCGGGATGAAAGTCACCGCCGGGTTTTCATAGCGGGCAAACACGGTGTGGTCCGGGCGTTCGAGCCGGACCCAGGCCACAAGCGGATCGGCCTTGAAGGCTGACAGAACCTCGTTGCCGACGATGGGATCATTAAACAGCACAGCAGCGGTGAGGTTCATGCCGACACCGCTGGCCAGAAGGCGGGTGCGGGTCAGCAGGTTCTGCTGCTCAATCTTGAGGTAATTCTGATAGGTAATGAACTGAAAACAGAGAAACACCAGGATGATGACACTCATCACCGGCAGAGAGAGCCGTTGGCTTAATGACAGTCGGCGCATCAACTTACTCACCGGCACCTCCTGATTCGACATCCGCTGGCAGCAGCGCGATTCGGAGTAAGTGTGCGCTGATTGTCAGCCCGCTGTGATTGACGTGATCCAGGGCGATGGCTGGTTTGATCCGGTGCTGGAACGCTCGGAGCTCAATCATGCCGCCTTTATGCAGAAAAACGTCGCTGTCGCTGACGGTGAGAATTCCTTTGATTCTCGGTACGCTGGACAGATAAGTGAGGCGGTCAGCGGTGATATAGACAATGTCACACTGGGCTGAGAGTGTCTCCAGATTATTGAGGGCCTGAATGTCGTACTGTTTGTTCGGTTGATTCTTGCGCTCAATTAACAGGTGGAGGGTGACGGTGACCTTATCGTTGCCCAAGGTGCAAAACCGGCTCGGATGCTGCTGATTGGGCCAGCGGACGAAGTTGGTAAAGTAATAGATATAAAGCGCCTTGATCCGCGCTTCACTGGCAACGGTCGGTGGCGGAACGTGGCCGGCGCTCTGGGCATGGAGCACGGGCGGGGAGAGTCCGATGAGCAGCAGCAGGGTACTGAGGATGCCGCCTCGTCCGGGGTTGCGACGGAGCGGGCGGTCGGGACGTACCATGAATATGTTGCAATACTGCCTGAACTTGCACATACCGCCTCACTGTCGAACTGAGATTGCCCGCTTGCCGTGTGTTTCATCCACTGCCGGATAGTCAGTGCTTGGTTTTGCGCGCCGCGAGCAGCTCGGCAATATGCTGGCTGCCGGATGCCAGATTCGCTGTTGACGAGTGCACTGAGCTGCCGGAGGAGACAAAGTGCTGGTGCAGGGGCTCACCCAGGGTGACAAAGAAGCGGGCGCCGAGTCGGCCGGTTTTGATCTCCAGCGGCAGGGCGGAAGGGTAGAGCGTGCCCATCTGGTGCGGCAGGAGTTGGTTGCCACTGATATAGATCTCGCCGGAGCGGACGTAGATAAATCCGGTTGTCTGCTTGGCATCGGGAACAAATTGCCAGCAGCCGTACGGGGTGATCATAATATCCAGATAGGTGACTGGGATACTGTAGGTCACCGGGCTGATTGCATCCTTATAGCAGCCGATGAGTACTTTGGTGGTGGAGTCGGTTTCTTCAACCAACGGAATGTTGTGGGAAGCTATATTCCGGCTCGACGCTTCGGCCATTTCGGATGGACCTGCCGGCAGGGCGGTCCACAAACTGAAGGATTCGACCCGGCCATCCTGTGGGGTCATCGTATCTTTGTGGATGATACCGTGCCCGGTGGTCATGACATGAATGTCACCGCTGTTGAGGGTGACATGGCTCCCGGCGGAGTCATGGTGCCTGAGCTTTCCCGTGACAGGGTAACTGACAGCGTCTACACCGGAATGACCGTGATAATCCAGGCCGGTTGAGTGGACGACTTCTTTGGCTTCGAAATGATCCCACAAGACGAAGGGATCCAGTTCATAAATGTCGTCCGGGTTGATGAAGGCGGTGATCGACCCGGATTTATGACCGTAGCGGATTTTGTTGATCGTTTTTGTGTTTTTCATGTCCAAATACCACTTACCACTGCGACTGAATCGGAGGTTGGACTTGAACTGCCTTCAAATGTCTATACGAGGCTGCGCCGGTGGCTTGCAGATCGCAATATCAATCTGACTGGCTGGACCTCGACAGCTCGATTCTGTGTCCCGATAAGTCTGGTACAATTGCGTATTTTATTGATTAAATCTTAGACCTTCCTCTTTGATTTGCTCAAGCCGCGCGATTGAAAAATACCGCTTTTTTGGGACTTTTTTGTTCTGGATTTCATACTTTGTAATGAGACGGCCTGGCCGGGAAATTGTGAAGGCAAACCCTATTCATCGGCGTCATGATGCCAGCTGACGTAGTCAACGCTGACCGGTATAGCCAGTTCGGCAAAGGCTCTGAGCCAGCGGATCTGGTTGTGTTGCAGTTTATCGCCCGGTCCTTTGACTTCGACCCAGCGATAACCTCCTGATTTGAATAAGATCAGATCCGGCAGGCCGGAGCGGTTATACCGGGGATCAAACAGGATCCGCTCAAACAGCCGGGCCAGGAGCGGGCCGGGAAAGCTGGAGGTACTGAGGGTCAGGAGCTCGGGTGAGAGCAGAGACCAGTTCACCCAGTCATTACTCAGGCCGTGCTTTTTCTCGTAGACGCTGTGCCAGTGCTGCCAGCGACCTTGCGCGATATCTGCCAGCCGCCGTTTGATTTGTGCCTGGCGTTGTTGGGTAAAGTCGGGTTGAAACATATCCCGGGGGCCGCGCTGATACGGGTTGAGAAAAGCACCGGGGATTGGGGCGAAGATGATGTCCCAGAAAGCCAGGCCAAACAGGCCGCACAGCAAACTATTTTCGCTAAAGAACACCTGCCAGCCTTGCGCCGAATAGTACTCGGCAACGGCGAGCTCAACCCGCAGCCCATGCTGTGGTAACTGAAGGTGGTTTTCCGCGATAACAGGCGCGGTGACGGGGGAGTATGGTTGGTTGAGTTGGCGGCAGAGTTTCTTCTCTAACCGTGATGCCACATCCGCTTCTTCTTCATTGTGAGGCGATTGCCGCATCTGTTGTACCAGAAGCAATGCGTTGTGTGGCTCGCCGAACTTGTCCAGGAGCCGTGCCTGGCGCTCTCGCGAGGGGGGCAGCTGGCTCTGGCGGAACAGGGCCAGCGCGGCTTCAACCTGCTCGACCCGCTCCAGGTCGCGGGCGATCAGATTGATCAGCTTCTGTCGTTTGCGCTCCAGCGGCGGCCAGGTGAAGGCGGCCGGCAGTTGCGGCGCAAGCGCCTGGATCTGATCAAGATCTTTGCGCTCTTTTGCCTGCCAGTATTGATCGCTAAGATCGGTCAGAGTCAGCCATTGCTCGATTTGCTCACGTTCGCTGAATAACCGGCTGTCACGATCAATCGGGTAGGATTCAAACTGATGCAGGCCCAGATCGGTCAGGACAAACTGGCTGAGATCCTGGTGTCGGTTGCCGAAAAACAACAGTAGAAAGGTACTGAGGTGCTGCTGGTGGCAGATGCGAATGATGTCCTCTCGGAAATCATTCGGGCTGGGCGCGTGTGCCGCCAGCGCTGCCAACAGTTGCGGCTTGCGGCCTTGCTTGAAGGGTGTCAGCGCCGGAAACAGGCGTAGCAGTTCCGGTTTGGTAAACAGAAGTGCCAATTGCTCGGCGGGCCACTCGGATTGGTTCCGCTCAATCAGGCCCTGCTCGGCCAGATGCGTTGCGGCAATTGTCAGATCGCCGATTTCCGGATAACTGAGTTTGTCCAGCCGGAAATATTCCCCCTTTCGTGACAGCAGTCGGACGTACAGCATTTGTCCATCGGCGGGTAAATCCCGAAATGTTGCGATCCACTGTAACTCAGTTTCACTGAGCAGATCCTGGTAGCACTGCTCAACGGTGTCGAGCAGTTGGTGGAAGTTGTGCAGGTAATAATCAGGCGCAAGTTCAACAGGCTCCATGGGGTACCCCGCCATAGATTGAGCCCGGATATCTCATTGTTATACTTATTAAAAGCTGGTATAGCATAGGACATTATCCAGTGAGCTGATATGATGAACGGAAATATTTGGGGGATCAGTTTGTGGTGCTTGCCTGGTTAACGTATTTATCTCGTCGTGTGCTTATCTTCATGGTTGCCGGCATAGCACTTGCCTCCCAGGTGTATGCATCGTCACAGACTTCGGAGCAGCAACCCGCTGAATTGATTGGCGCGGTTTGCGTGATCCGTCATGATAATCAATTGGTGATGTTATCTGAAGTCATCACCCGGAAAATCTCACTGCCAGGCGGCTACATTGATCCGGGAGAGACGCCTGCTCAGGCGGCAGCCCGGGAGGTATTCGAGGAAACCGGCATCGAGGTTGAGGTCGGGGAACGAATCACCTACCGGGGCCGGGCCAGCATTCACAGTTGCGTGGCGAAAACGCCGATCCTCGTCTCTTCCTTTCGTGATTATACCGGTTATCCCATTGTCGCCTCCTGGTTCTCCAAGCATTATGCCAAAGAAGTCAGCCGCGTTTATCTGGTTGATCCACAAACGGTGATGGCTCATCAATACCGTTACCCGGATGATATTGAAAGTTTGTCACAATGGCTGAATCAGACGCCCGAGAGTGAGATTGAAGTTTATGCCGAACTCAGCAACCGGGTTCATTCGTATCACCAACTGGAGCTGGAATGGATTAAGCGGCTCCAACGCTGGACTGATTCGTTTTCGCCGCTGAATGCACAGGCGTTTGAAGGGTTGATGTGGGTTTTGAATTTGCCGGGTGAAGCCGAAGTCGTCGCCTTGCTGCTGGTGGCAGTCACGGTTGGGTTCGGGCCGCGTGCCATGCTGCAACTGTTTGTCATTCTGGTGCTGACTCTGTTAACCAGCTCCCTGATCAAGCTGGGACTTGCTTCACCACGACCTTCCGACATTATTCCGCAACTCCAGAAAGTCAACGCTTACGGTTTTGGCTTACCCAGCGGCCATACCTTAATCGCTACCGTGCTGTGGGGGATGGGCTGGTACTGGTTGAGCCGCCGGGTTTCCCCTTGGCTGCAAGGGGTTACCTTGTGCTTACTGCCGCTATTGATTGGCGGGCAAGCGCTGGCCCGGGTGTGGTATGGCGTGCACTTTATCAGTGATATTGTAGTCAGTATCTTGCTGGGCCTGATCCTGATTGCGCTGTGTATGGCATGGCATTCGGCGCAGCGTTACCCTTTGCCTCAGATCATCGCTAACCGGGGCTTCTGGTTGATGATGGCGCTGTGTTTCGGACTGACGGCCGGGATCACGCACATGCCGGATCACACGTACCTGTTTGCTGCCTCGGTCGGACTGGTGTTGGTGATCGATCAGCTGCCGGGTGGGAGACTTTTGCTGAGCACGGTAACCCGGGCGCGTTTATTTGTTTTCGTGCCGTTAGGGCTGGTACTGATTGGGGTGGGTACTGAGTCACTCGCCAATATGAGTTCGGTGAGCCTGATGGTGTTGGTGATCCGGGCGGTTGGTTGTGCACTGGGCATGATGTGGCTGGTTGGCGCTTCCTCGGTGATTATTGGCCGTCAGCAAGAAATTCCGGCAGAGCGCGGATGAATTTTCACCGTGCGCTCTGTCACGCTTTGTTTCATATTCGGAGTGCGGTAAAGTGAGGGCAAACGATTTCTATAAGAGAGGCCAGTAGCCGGAGGGAACGGCAGTGATACTGGACAAGGAGAGCAATGTTACCTGTATTAACCCATCAGAATAGTATCGACGATGTCGTACTGTCTTATCTTGATGCTTTAGAACAAGCCGGGTTCACCGGCGATATTGAGCAGACCTATGCCAGCCGTCTGGCGGTGGCGACCGATAACAGTGTCTATCAGCAACTGCCGCAGGCGGTGGTGTTGCCGCGATCGACCGAAGATTTGGTTCGGATTGGTCAGGTCGGTCAGCAGACTGAGTTCCGGAGCATTACGTTTTCCGCCCGGGGCGGCGGCACCGGCACCAATGGCCAGTCGCTGACCCCGGGGATTGTGGTTGATTTGTCCCGCCACATGAACCAGATCCTGGAAGTGAATCCGCAAGAAGGCTGGGTCCGGGTGCAGACTGGGGTGATCAAAGATCAGCTCAATGATGCACTGCGTCCCCACGGTTTCTTTTTCTCGCCGGATCTGTCAACCAGTAACCGGGCCACCATCGGCGGAATGATCAACACTGATGCGTCCGGTCAGGGGTCACTCAAATACGGCAAAACCTCAGATCATGTGCTGGCGCTCAAAGCGGTGCTGGTGGATGGGTCTGTACTCGACACCGCGCCTTTGACTGAGCAAGCGCTGGCAGCGCAAAGTCGGGGCGATGATTTTGCCGCCAAAGCGCTTCAGGTGTCGGCGCAGGTGTGCCGTGACAAGCGTCAGCAAATTCTCGATAAGTTCCCACCGCTGAACCGGTTTCTGACCGGGTATGACCTGAAGCACGGTTATGACGAGGCGATGTCGCAGTTTGACATTGCGCGCCTGCTGTGCGGGGCTGAAGGTTCATTGGCGTTTATCGCTGAAGCGAAACTCAATATTACCCCGATTCCGAAATCCCGAACCCTGGTCAACATCAAGTACGACAGTTTTGATTCGGCACTGCGTCATGCGCCGATGATGGTCGAAGCCGAGGCGCTGTCGGTAGAGACGGTGGATTCGCGGGTCCTGAATCTCGCCAAGCAGGATATTGTCTGGCATACCGTCAGCGACTTGCTGGCTGATGTGCCGGGGAAAACCCTGCTCGGGATCAACATGATCGAGTATGCCAGTAATGATCCGGAGGAGAACCGCCGTCAGGTCGAGGCGCTGTGTGTGCGGCTTGATGCGCTGATGGCCCGCGGCGAGAGTGGGGTGATTGGCTATCAGGTCTGTGATGATCTGGCGGGGATCCAGAAAATTTACGCCATGCGTAAAAAAGCGGTTGGCCTGCTGGGCGCGGCCAAAGGCAGTAAAAAGCCGGTGCCGTTTGCCGAAGATACCTGTGTCCCCCCGGAAAATCTTGCCGACTTTATTGCCGAGTTCCGCCAGCTGCTGGATGAGAAGCAGCTCGATTATGGGATGTTCGGCCACGTCGATGCGGGCGTGCTGCATGTGCGTCCGGCGCTGGACATGTGTGATCCGGCGCAGGAGCGCCTGATGAAGGAGATCTCCGATCAGGTGGTGGCGCTGGTGGCCAAATACGGTGGCCTGATGTGGGGTGAGCACGGCAAAGGATTCCGCTCCGAATACGGGCCGGAATTCTTCGGCGATGAGCTGTTTACCGAGTTGCGGCGGATCAAAGCGGCGTTCGACCCGGACAACCGGATGAACCCGGGCAAAATCTGTACCCCGCTGGAGAGCGATGCTGAGCTGGTGAAAGTCGATGGCGTGAAACGCGGCACCTTTGATCGCCAGATCCCGGTCAAGGTGCGCGATAGCTTTAACCGCGCCATGGAGTGTAACGGTAACGGGTTGTGTTTTAACTATGACACCAGCTCGCCGATGTGTCCGTCAATGAAAATTACCGCGGATCGCCGCCACTCGCCGAAAGGACGGGCCGGGCTGGTCCGGGAGTGGCTGCGACTGCTGACCGAGCAGGGGATCGATCCGGTCAAGCTCGAAGAGCAGCTGATGAGCCGCACGCCGTCGGTGAAGCAAATTATCGATCGGTTCAGAAATACCTTTGGTGCCGGTAAGCGGACGTATGATTTCTCCCATGAAGTGATGGACGCGATGAACGGCTGTCTGGCCTGTAAGGCCTGTGCCAGCCAGTGTCCGATCAAAGTGGATGTCCCGAGTTTCCGCTCGCGCTTTATGAACCTCTATTACAGCCGTTATCAGCGTCCGGCCAAGGACTACCTGGTCGCGTATGTCGAAAATTACCTGCCGCTGATGGCGAAGGCGCCGGCGACCTTTAATGCCCTGATGCGCCCGTCGTGGTCGAAAAAGCTGACTGAGAACACCATTGGTTATGTCGATATGCCACCGCTGTCGGTCCCGACCCTGCTGGAAGGGCTTGACGGACACCATGCGACCCGGTTCGACTTGCCCTGGCTGCAGGCGCTGTCCGCGCGTGAGCGTGAAGACTATGTATTGATCGTCCAGGATCCATTCACCAGCTATTACGATGCCGAAGTGGTGCGGGACTTTGTTCTGCTGGCTGAAAAGCTGGGTAAGAAGCCGCTGCTGGTACCGTTCAAACCAAACGGCAAGGCGCAGCATGTGAAGGGCTTCCTGCGCCAGTTTGCCAAAACCGCCCGCAACACGGCGGACTTTCTCAACCAGCTGGCCCGGCTCGGGATCCCGCTGGTGGGGGTCGATCCGGCGTTGGTGCTATGCTATCGCGACGAGTATCTGGAAGTGCTGGGTGAAACCCGGGGCGATTTTCAGGTGATGACGGCCCATGAGTGGTTGCTGCCCTTATTGCCGTCACTGCCGGCTCAGCCGATGCGTGAGGATGATCGTTGGTACCTGTTTGCCCACTGCACCGAGAAAACCAAAATGCCGAATGTGGAAAAAGAGTGGGCGCAGATTTTCGCCGGTTTTGGCGCCAACCTGATGCCGGTTTCGGTCGGGTGCTGTGGCATGGCAGGCACCTTCGGTCATGAAAAAGATAAGTTGGCGATGTCCCGTGGGATCTATGATCTGAGTTGGCAGCCCAATCTGGAGCAGCTGGATAGCGAGCGCTGTATGGCCACCGGTTATTCGTGCCGTAGCCAGGTCAAGCGGTTCGAGCACATCCGGATGAAGCATCCGGTCCAGGTATTGCTGCAGGTCGCTCGGGCCAATCCTGTGCTGCAGGCCGGTTAACGAAAAAACTGGCCGGCAGGGCGTTGCCCGGTACCAAGGCCAAAGGGAGCAGCAATTTGTGCTGTTCAATAAGAAAGGCGACTGTTCTTGCGAGCAGTCGCCTTTTTTGTGGGATGTGCATTGCGCCCGGTAAGTTTGGTATTAATGGTTTGCTTCGAGCAGGTAGTCCGCCAGTTCATCCGAGAGCCATTGGATCACGGCGCCCCGGCGGGCGTCGCTTTTCATGATTTCGCCATAGGGCTGCCAGCTCATCGCCTGGTTGTATTTGAGCACCTTAATTGTACCTTCCCGTAAGTGCTCGTTGATCAGCAGTGCCGGGACATAGGCCCAGCCGGTATTATCCAGTACCGCATCGCGCAGGTGTTCAAAAAAGGGCAGGGCGATGAAGTTGCTGGCCCGCGGGGTAAAGGCTTTGAGGCTTTCATCATCAATATACGCCAGGGCAATCTCGGTATAGCGCTCCATATCGGTGCGCTTAACCTGGCGCAGTAGGCCGAGCGGATGATCTTTATGGGCCACGGACATCATCCGGATCTGTCCCAGCTTATTCTGGGCTACCTGCGAAATCCGATGATCATCGGTCAGCAGGCTATAGGCAACATCGACAATATTTTCCTGCACCATCTGCTCCAGCTCCGGCGGCGGGGCGACATAGATGGAAATGCTGGTGTTGGGAAACCGCTCGCTCATCTCCAGGATCAACTGACGCCACAAGGTTTCCGGTAAGGCATCATCCCGGGCGATGCGCAGGATCGGCTCGACACCGTTCAAGTGCTGGTGGCATTTGTCCTGAATGTCTTTGCTGATCAGCAGCAGCCGCTCGCAGTCATTGGCAATCGCTTCGCCGATCTCCGTCAACTCCACCTTATTGCCGGAGCGTGTTAACAGCGCAACGCCTAAATCATCTTCCAGCGCGCTCAGGGCTGCGCTGACCGTAGTGCGGCTCTTGTTGAGCTTTCTTGCTGCTTCTGCAATTGAGCCGGTCTGGCTGGTATGGATGAACATCTCGACTTGACTGATCTTCACAATGGCACCGCTTAATCGATAGTGTAATGAATAATTCAATCGCCCTTAGCGACGAAAAACTTAGCGCTCAGTGATTATAGCAACCATGAATCATCAGGTAACCTTGCGGTTATGTGATCCAATTCGAGATG
Source organism: Photobacterium atrarenae (assembly GCF_024380015.1). Lineage (NCBI taxonomy): Bacteria > Pseudomonadati > Pseudomonadota > Gammaproteobacteria > Vibrionales > Vibrionaceae > Photobacterium > Photobacterium atrarenae. The sequence goes on along the minus strand of NZ_CP101508.1, from coordinate 2,096,328 downwards.
TCCGACGAAAAATGCGTCGGTTTGTCAGAGGTAGTTATGTTGACGACGATACAATTAGAGCGCCGGTTACTTCAGTTCTCCATTTTCTCTTCCTTGATGTTTGCCATGATGGGCATTGGCCTTGGCCTGTGGATGGGCTCTTTGGTTATCGTGTTTGACGGGGCTTACTCTTTGATCAGCCTGGCGTTGACCCTGGTATCCCTGGTTGCTGCGGCTTATATCCGCAAGCCGGCGGTAGCAGCACGGCAAGATCGCGTTGCAATGATCGAGCCGGCCGTCATTGCGCTTAAAGGCGCGGTGATCACCGTGATGTGTTGTCTGTCGTTCAGCTCGGCAGTGCTGGCGATTTTCAATGGCGGCCGCGAGGTCGATGCCGGACTGGCGTTGTTGTTCGGGGTGGTCAATGTCCTGGGTTGTCTGGCGACTATGTGGGTGATGGCAACGCAAGGTAAGAAAATTCAATCTGGATTAGTGACGGCTGAGATTAACCAGTGGTTGATGGATACGGTGATCAGCGGCGCGGTGATGATCGGCTTTATTCTGGCCTCGCTGATGCGTTTTACCCCTTGGGCTGAGTACGCCGTGTATGCTGACCCGGTGATGGTGGTGATTGCGTCCATCTACTTCGTGATAGTCCCGCTGCGGATGGTTTCCGGCGCGATCCGTGATTTGCGAAATGTGAGTGCCGGTCAGTCGCAGACCGGCGAGTTGGTCAATAGTGAGGCCAAATAACCTCATCCGACGGCGTCAAAGGTCAGAATGATTTTCTGTTCAACAGCAGGGTGTGCTCGATTTCACGAAAGTGGCTGGCGGCATCAACCAGCGAGCTGGCGGTGAGTGCCGGAACACCGTAAATTTCAACGTCAATCCCGTATTTGGACTGAACCTTGTCGACCAGCAAGTCAAAATCGCCATCGCCGGAGAGCAGAATCACGCGATCGACCTCCGGGGCATGTTCCACCACATCTAACGTGATCCCGACATCCCAGTCGCCTTTGGCAGAACCGTCGCTGCGCTGAATAAAGGGCTTGAGTTTGACCTCAAAGCCGATGCCGCGCAGGATATTCTGAAATTGCCGCTGCTTTTCATCTCCGCGGTGAATGGCATAGGCATAGGCGGCCACAACTTCCCGCCCTTGGGTGGCTTCCGCCCAGAAGGCATTGTAATCAAAGTTACAGCCATAGGTGTCTTTTACGGTGTAGTAGATGTTTTGAACATCGACGAAAATAGCGACTTTTTCCACGGGATCTCGGTCGGTGAATAGATATACATGCCAAGAGTGCCTGCGAATGGGTCGAAATACAAGTTAGGATGTTGTAAGGAAACTTTGTAGGCGCTTGTCGTGGCAGGGAAAACATGTGACAGTTAGTAGGATAAGGTGTCGAAGTTGAGAGTAAATCCATTGAAAAAGTCGATGATGAAGACGGCCCTGGCAGCCGCTATCCTGTTGAGTTCAAACGTTGCATTGGCTAAGACCTGTCCGGTTGACGTGCAGCACGATATCCATATTGCGGATGAGCAGGTGTCGGTCTATCAGGGCGGCCAGGCCAAAATGTGGATCGATCCGCAGAACCAGGTGTTTGTTGACGGCAAGCAGCTGGAATTGAATACGGTGCAGCAGCAGGCGGTTGAAGCCTACAGCCAGGCAGTGAAGACTTACTTACCGCAAGTGGCCGAGCTTGCCGATGACGGCGTCAGCATTGCGTCTGATATCATGAATGAAGTGGCGTCCCGTTTTGATTCCGGGGATTCGTTTACCGGGGTGAAAACCCTGATTGCGGATTATAGCCAGAAAGCCCATGATAAATTTTACCCGGAAGGCGAATTTGTCATGCCGGCCAATATTTTTGAAACCGCTGATACCGACTGGCGTCAGGAATTTGAGCAGGCGATGAAGCATGTCAGTGTCGAGTCGATGTCGAATTTGTTCTCGGCCCTGACCGAGAAAATGAAGAATGGTGAAATCAGCTTTTCTGAACTGCAACAGCAGTTTGGTGAGATGAAAGCGGCCATTGAAGCCAAAGTACGCGAACGTTCGGGAGAAGTGGCTGAGAAAGCCGGGGAAGTGTGTGAATCGATCAAAGGTCTGGCGGAAGAAGAGCAGCAGTTGCACCGGGTGATCCCGGAACTGAAAGAATACCAGATGTTTGAAATTTAATCGTTCAGGCGCGCAGCCTGACGGGATGGCTCAGGAGTGAACTCATGCTGAAAATCGCGGTGATCGGTGTTTTATTGTTGCTGGCTTTCCTGGCAACCAAATACTTGGACGAGCGACGTCAGAAAAAGCTGTTGATTGCTTTGGGTGTGCTGGTGGGCTGCGCGGTTGCGTACCTGATGGCGATTGAGCTGATGCGTTAATACGAACTGAGTTCGTTTGGAATAACACAAAGCCCGCTTCGTGCGGGCTTTGTGGTGTTAAAGGCGCAGTACAGGGTTTAGCGAGCCGCAGAGCGGCTGCGGCCTGGTTTCCCGTTCTGGCGCTGGCCGGCCGGTTTCCCCGGCCGGGCAGGTCGGTTGGACGGGCCTTGTGATTTCCCGTTTGTGCCAGGCTTGCCGTTGCCTTTGGTGTTGTTTGCTTTTCCTTGCGTGCCGCGTTGTGCGTTGCCGTTGCGTCCGCCCGATTTGCCTTTACCGTCTTTGCGGATATCCGGCTGGTTCGGGTGCTTGGTCGCAAAACGCTTGGCGCCATGGCGGCTGGATCCGCGGCGCTGGGCCGGGGTCAGTTCGGCATCGCTGCCGGCTTCCGGCACCAGGCAGTGTGGCTTATCGCCAATCAAGTGCTTCTTGCCCATGCTCACCAGCGCTTCGCGGATCAGCGGCCAGTTGGCCGGATCATGATAGCGCAGCAGGGCTTTGTGCAGGCGGCGCTGACGCTCGCCCTTGGCGACAAACAAATCTTCTCGCTTCTTGTACTTCACCCGTTTCAGCGGGTTGGTTTCCGAGTGATACATCGCAGTGGCGTTACACATCGGCGACGGGTAGAAGTTCTGGACCTGATCGCACTGGAAGTCATTCTTCTTCAGCCATAGTGCCAGGTTCAGCATGTCGTCATCGGTTGAGCCGGGGTGGGCGGAGATAAAGTATGGGATCAGGTATTGCTTCTTGCCCGCTTCGGCACTGTATTTTTCAAACAGCTCTTTAAAGCGATCATAAGTGCCCATGCCCGGCTTCATCATCAGATCCAGCGTGCCTTTCTCGGTATGCTCCGGCGCAATCTTCAGATAACCGCCAACGTGGTGGGTCACCAGCTCACGGATGTACTCCGGAGACTCAATCGCCAGATCATACCGAACCCCGGACGCGATCTGGATCTTCTTAATGCCATCGACGTTGCGCGCTTTGCGGTACAGGTCGATGGTGTGTTTGTGGTCGGTATCCAGCTTCTTACAGATCTCCGGGAAGATACAGGATGGGCGACGACAGTTTACTTCCGCTTTCGGATCCGAACAGCCCAGGCGGTACATGTTGGCCGTCGGACCACCCAGGTCCGAAATGGTCCCGGTGAAGCCCGGCACTTTGTCGCGGATATCTTCCAGCTCGCTCAGGATCGACTCATGCGAGCGGTTCTGGATGATCCGTCCTTCGTGTTCAGTGATTGAACAGAACGAACAGCCACCGAAACAACCACGCATGATATTGACACTGGTTTTGATCATGTCATACGCCGGGATCTTGGCATCGCCGTATTTCGGATGCGGCACCCGGGCGTACGGCAGGCCGAACACGTAGTCCATCTCTTCGGTGGTCAGCGGGATCGGCGGCTTATTGACCCACAGCTCACGGTCGCCGTGCTGCTGGATCAGCGCGCGGGCGGAATACGGGTTCGCTTCCAGGTGCATGACCCGGCTGGCATGGGCATACAGGATGCGGTCGTTGCGCAGCTTTTCAAATGACGGCAGGCGAACAGCCGTGGTTTTTGAGTCGTGACGCGACGGTTGAATGGTGATCGGCTTGGCAGCTTCTTCCTCGGCCTGTGCTTTCTTGGTGGTGGCACAGGTTTCTTCCGTCGCGTACGGGTTCGGCATCGGCATCGCCTTGCCCGGCTTTTCGATCCGGCTGGAATCGATTTCCTTGTAGCCTTCCGGGCGCTCTTTTAGGATCACCGCGGTGCCGGCAATGTCAGTCATGGTGGCAATATCTTCACCACCGGCCAGGCGGTGGGCCACTTCCACCAGGGCACGCTCGGCGTTGCCGAACAGCAGAATATCGCCCTTGGCGTCAAACAGGACCGAACGGCGAACTTTGTCGGACCAGTAGTCGTAGTGGGCCAGACGGCGCAGGCTGGCTTCAATCCCGCCCAACACAATCGGCGTGTCTTTGTAAGCTTCACGGCAGCGCTGCGAGTACACCAGAACGGCGCGATCCGGACGTTTTCCGCCTTCGTTATGCGGCGTATAGGCGTCGTCGTGGCGCAGTTTACGGTCCGCGGTATAGCGGTTGATCATGGAGTCCATGTTCCCGGCAGTGATGCCGAAGAACAGGTTTGGTTGCCCCAGCTCCATGAAGGCGTCTTTATTGCTCCACTCCGGCTGGGCAATGATCCCGACTCGGAACCCCTGGGCTTCCAGCACCCGGCCGATCACGGCCATACCGAAGCTCGGATGGTCGACATAGGCATCGCCCGTCACAATAATGATGTCACAGCTGTCCCAGCCGAGGGCGTCCATTTCTGCACGCGTGGTCGGCAGGAACGGCGCTGTGCCGTAACATTCGGCCCAGTATTTTGGGTACTCGTTAATTTTATTTGAAATCATTTGCTTACAGTTACTTCATTTATGTTAGGGGCATCTTGGGGCATTCTTGCCGTCTTGTCGGGGCAGTCGTGTTGCTGCGTTGGATGTGCTCACCCACCCAAACACCCTGGTCTTCTCAATTGCGGCTGCATGTGAATGCCCTGTTGATTTGCGTATGTCGGAAATTGCCCCTGTAGAGAACATCCGGCCAGCTTACAGTATGGCGGGTTTGCCCCGGCTTTCTAGCCGGGACTGCCACAAGTCGCTGCTAGACCGCTGATGTTCAGGTCTGCCGGTACGACAGGCGCGATTTTCATCGCTTCGGTTGTTGGGATTTCCGCCAACCGAGCGCTCATCTCAAAAGGGGCATGAGTTTACCATGTTCAGGCGGGAAAACATCAATTTCTGTGGCTGGGGAGCGGTTTCGTTGAGGCTTCTCAACAAGACCTTAAGCACTATGTGGTTAAGGTCTTGTCCATGACAAAAGATAGAAATTCATCGAGATTTTGGTAGAGAAACTCACCGATTATTGGTGACTTACCGACGAAGCAATAAAGCTAACTCTCAATATGCAATGGCATCGACGGTTATACACTGTACCGAATATCCGAATTTCCAGTTTGTTCGATCATCTATCGAGATATCCGCAATATAGTTTGTCCCCTTATATTGCTTTTTGGCCGCTTGGATTGCCTCACTGGTTGACGTTGCCGGGCCCACTGGAAACAAATATAGAGCCCTCGTTTGACAGCTTTCCCCCCTCACTGGGCCGATTGCGTAGGAGCTTTTTTGCGCCCTTATCAACGTAACTGATCGCCGCAAATGAACCATGTAGAGAAGTCGCACATCCCGTTAACAGGATGGACAGTACGATAGCAAGATAGCCTGGTTTACGAAAAAACATAAGGGAACGACCTCGACCATGGTTGCTAATACTTCTCAGTCTAACGGATGACATGGACTTCTTCTCATTCAATGACGCCGTTGCGTTTTGTGTTGCTGTTATTTTTCGGGGAGATTCCCCTGCGTCAGGAAGAGGTTATTATCCTCAATGCGATGCTTCGTGATGGCGTCAGATGGAATATAAATGTTATTTAAGGTGACTGTCTATTTAGACTCATTCAGAGAATGCCCAGTATAGGCTTTCTTATAGGTCGTACGAGGTTGTGTAATCCTGCGTAATACAAAATCTATCCAGAGTTATTATATTAATCCTCAGGCTTTTGCTGAATACACTCTCAGTAAAACCTTTTCCTTTATAGACTGAAAGGTAATCTACTTCAATGAGTGTAAAATATAAGTAACGGAGGGTTTTTTATGAATGTTAAGGGCTTAAGCGGATTTCCTATGGTGTTGGCGGTCAGCGAGCATGCCATAAATCAAGACATGGCTAGGGTATTTGGACAACAACGCACCAATCAATCAACATTTCCGAAAGTTCCTTGGGTATTGAAAGAGTCAAAAGGTAAATGGACTGTTAATATTGATGAGTTTTATGCTCCTGAAGTTGATTTCAATACCCCAGTTAAAAACGGGTGCCGCCTAAAAATGCAGGTCAAACATGGCAACCTTACTTACTACAGCTTAGTAGAAAAAGACGGCGAAATGACGGCGGAAAAACGTAGTCAAAATCTAGATGAACTTACCTTTTATGTCGTTACACCAATGCGGAGCATCGAGCACGAACAATGGTCTGATGAGGACTTCCAAGTACAGGCAATCTTTATGGATTTAAGCCGCATAAGCAAAATCGATTTGATCAACACTAGTGAAAAAATCGAGGTTGATATTGGTGCTTTTGAAGTTGGATTGGCCAACATTATTAAAAAACAACTGGAACAGTTGGCAGAAGATGACCCGGAAGCCGTAATGTTCGGTGCGGTGAAGATTCCAAGGATTCAGCAAAAGTTCAAAACTAAAGGGCCGCTTAAGCCGACAGCATTTACCTACTCAACCTATAAGCATATTGAAAACAAAGTGTATCGAAGCGGTGATCTGAACTTTCTGTTGATGCTCGATGACGATGAGTTACCTACAGGTAACGTCGGGAATTTCAGCCAGAGCTTTGTTCTGCCAGGCAACGGTATTTCATTGGCCGTTTCTGGCGGTACTATGTTGGAAAAATTTGTGCTCCCAACCCTCAAGTTAAATTTTGGCTATAAATGCCGATTTAAGGTTGACCACGGTAGTATCGAATCTGGGACTCCTGCAACTGCCACACTGAGTGAAAATGTGACCTTGAACAACCCGGACAATATCAAGAAAACTACATTGCGAAAGTGTGATGTCAAATGTGAGGGAGAGGGAATCAAAGTTGACTATGAAATCCTGTTTGTGGTTGACCACTGGGCGGGTGATGAAAAAGTCACCGCGACCGGTACTATCGATATTCATTATCAAAATGTTAACGGGAAAATCACCCAGGAGATTAATGCATCAGAACTGGATATCGTCAAACGCGACTTTGACTGGTGGGGGCGTATTTTTAGTAATATCTTGACATTAGGTTTTAACGAGTGGGGTCGCTGGGCAACAATGACCGATGCGTTCGATTCTATAGAGGATTTCAATAATCAATTTGACGATGCTTTCAACGAAGTATTCGCTTCATTCATGAGACCAGGCAAAGCGGTTCTGAAATATAGTGGCGATATCAGTTTTCAAGCAGTTAGCGGGCTCAGCAGTGGTGCGGATTACCAACATGATCCGGCGAAAATGCTCTCTGCAAAGAAAAATGCCCCCATCAATGAGCCAGAAAAAGCTTAAAACTATAAACACAGGAGCCTATTTTCATGGCTCCTGTGTCACTCATTTCGCACAGTGAAAACCCAAATTTACCACTAATTGTGAAAATGCCAGCTATATATCGGCATCACCGTAAAATTGAACTACCAAAGGATTTTGCTAACCCCTCCAGCATCTGGACTTTCTGGCTCATCAGTCGCGAGGATGCCTCGATCTTCTCCACCTGGTTCAGATTCTCGCTGGAAGATGCTGAAATTTGAGTGATGTTTTGACAAATATCTGTTGAGACCAGTCCCTGCTCTTCAGCAGCGGTGGCAATCTGGGTCGAAATGTTGGCAATTTCGTCAATCATGCCAAACACATCACGGATCCGCTGCGCCGTGGCTTCGGTGCTCTCGACGCAGTGGTTGGTTTTCTCTGTGGTCTGCCCGGTTCGGGCTTGCCATCGGTTCAAGGCAACCTGAATTTCCCCGATGCTGACCTGCATTTTTTCGGTAGCACCATGGGTGCGTTGCGACAGCGCCCGGACTTCGTCGGCAACCACCGCAAAACCGCGCCCTTGCTCTCCGGCCCGCGCGGCTTCTATGGCTGCGTTGAGCGCCAGCAGGTTGGTTTGCTCGGCAATGCCCTGAATTTCATTCATCATAGTTTCAATTTGCGTGGAAATATTGGCCAGAGAGCGGGCGGTTTCAGCCGATGCCTGGGTTTCTTGTGCCAGTTCATGAATCGTGGTCTGGGTCGCGTTGAGCGACTGCGTGGTTTCCTGACATTGAGCTTGTGCCGCGGCGACTTTATCTGCGGTGAGCTGGGTATTCTGCGCAATTTCGCTCGAGACGGTGGTCAGCTGGGTGATCGCGGATGCGATGGTATGGGTATCCTGATCCTGCTGGGCAATCGAGGCTTTAGTTGAGGTCGAGGCGTCCTGCATCGCACTGGCGACCCCTTTTAGGACATTTCCGGTATCCTCGATCCGGCCCAGGACGGTGTGCATTTTGGCCTGATTGAGTTTGAGATGAAAATCAGCAATCGAGCATTGGGAATCGCCGCTATAGATGACCCGGGTCAAGCTGTCGTACTGGCTGGCCAACTGGGTGCAAAACTTCGGCGTGACGAACAGCTCCTGGCGATAAATCAGGCTGAGAAACCCCAGTGGTGCCAGAGCGCTATAAGCCCCAAGGTTATCCGGAAGCAAGTGGCCGAGAAACATGGTCAGGGCAGAGAGGAACAGGGCCAGGGTAAGCTTCAGGTTAGCGGAGAGGGAGAAGCCAGCAGGCTGCTTCTGTTGATTGAGCTGTTGGTAAACCGAGCTGGCTCGTTGGATCAGGGCATCACTCGGTTTTCGGCGCACCGATTGATAGCCTGAAATGCGATTGTTTACGTAAATCGGGGTGACATAGGCATCGACCCAGTAATAGCGACCATCCTTGCAGCGGTTTTTGACCATCCCGCGCCAGGGTTGTTTGGCTTTCAGGTGTTGCCACAGATCGGCAAAGGCCTGGCGCGGCATATCCGGATGGCGAATGATATTGTGGTGTTGGCCAATCAGCTCTTCAGCCGAATAGCCGCTGACTTCGACAAACGACTCGTTGGCATAGGTAATGACGCCTTGTAAGTCTGTGGTAGTGACCAGTTGATCATCTTGGGTGAGTTTGATTTCGTGTTGGGTGATTTGACGTTGCATGCTCATTGAAAACCTTTGCGCCAATCAGAGTGAATCAGCACAATCAATAGTATTATTAATAGAATATGAATAGATCGAGCCAATTGTAACACGATAATTCCCCCTGGGAATGGTCAGGTGGTAGGAATGATTAAAATATTCAATAACTTAGTTAAGAAATTGATTTGAACTGAACGGAAACGTTTCTCTTTGTTGCATATTGCGATGAATTTATGGCAGTGGAAAGCCCACATGAGGTGGGCTTTAGGGGGGCTGACAGCAGTATGGACCAGGCGTTTAAGTCGGTTCGCTCAGTGCCCATGTTGCTTGACGAACTCCATAAATGCGCGATCGGCGACGGAGAGGTAGCCGTTTTTGCGCCAGGCAATCGAAATATCGAGAAACACCGGCTCAGCAAATGGAATTGGCACCAGACCAGGTTCGTGCTGCGTTACCATTTCCAGTAATGCGGTGATGGCGAAGTCGTTGCGGACGATTTTCAGGATCATCGGCAGCAGGTTGGTTTCAAACGCGATGTTCGGGCTGAGCTGGTACTGGTGACAGACTTCATCGATAAACTCGCGGTGGAAATAGCCCGCTTTGAACATCACCAGCTCCTGCTGAAAGAAGGCATCGAATGCAATGGACTTGTGGCGGGCGAAGGGATGCTCCGGGCTGACTACAGCAACCATTTGTGAGCGCAGCAGATGCTCGGTCTCCAGGCTGTCGGGCACGTCGGCATTCTGGATAATGCCGAGATCCAGCTCGCCGCTGATCAGCATCCGCCGGATGGATTGGGTGCCGGCCTCGACAATGGTCAGCTTCAGGTTCGGGTAGCGGCTCTTAAAGCCCATCAGAATTTCCGGGAAATAATAAGATCCCAGCATGCTGGGCAGCCCGAGCCGTACTTCGCCTTTCTCCAGCCCTTTGAGCTCGGCCATGGCAATATTGGCATCATTGACTTGTTGCAGGATCAGCTTTGCGTGCTCAAGCAGGACTTCCCCTTCATGGGTCAGCGCGACTTTGCGTTCGTTGCGATGCACCAGTTCCAGATCCAGCTGGTGTTCGAGTTTTTTGATCGCGATACTCAGCGCCGGTTGAGCGATATGCAGTCGCTCGGCGGCGCGGGTAAAGTTCCTGGTTTCAGCCAGGGTGACGAAATAGGTCAGTTGGCGAAAGTCCATCGCTATAAATTCTCTTTATCATCTCCATATTTTTTATATATTTTCATTATTACTGGTGGATTGCTACTGTTTTCACTGTCACTTCTCACAAGGCAGCTCCGGATGATCGACCTAAAAACCCCCGCGTACCGACGTGCCAGTTTTGCACTTGCCCTCGGCTCATTCCTGATTTTCTGTAATTTGTATCTGTTTCAGCCGATGTTGCCGTTGATGGCTAAAGAGTTCTCGGCTAGCGCGACAGAAGTGAACTGGCTGCTGGCGGCCAGTACGCTGGCGCTGGCGCTGATGCTGGTGCCCTGGGCGGTGGGCTCGGAGGTGATTGGTCGACGTCAGGTGATGTTGATTAGCCTGTTTCTGATGCCGGTGGTTGGATTGCTGATGCTGGCCGCGGAGGATCTGGTGTGGCTGAGTATCGGCCGGGCGCTGATGGGAGCGTCACTGGCCGGATTCGCGGCGGTGGCTGTGGCTTATATGGCTGAAGAATTCACCCCGCGCGCGCTGGTGGTGGCGGTCGGTGGCTACATCAGTGCGAACTCGCTCGGCGGCATTGTCGGACGACTGGCGGGCGGATTTGTTGCTGATCACTGGGGCTGGCAAACCGCAGTGATCGGGATGGCCGGATTTAGCCTGTTGGTGGCGGTGATCGTGTGGCGCTTACTACCACCTCAACAGCACTTTGTTGCCAGCAAAGGGCAATTGGGGATGCATACCCGAAGCGTTTTCCAGCATTTTCGCCAGCCGGTGCTGCGTTATGCGATGCTGATTGGTGGGGTGAACTTTGCCTTGTTTGTGAACCTGTACACCGTGATGGGGTTCCGGCTGGTGGCTGCGCCCTATCTGATCCCGGTGAGCCTAGCGTCGATGATCTTCCTTTGCTATCTGGGCGGTAGCGTGACGGCGAAACTGAGCGGTCGATGGACCCTGTCCTTTAACCCAATCACCGGCATGCTACTGGGGACCACGATCAGTCTGGCCGGGATGTGGGTGGCTGCGTGGGAATCGATCCCGGCGATGTTGGTTGGCTTGATGCTGATTAGCTCCGGGGCATTTTTCACCCACTCGCTGGCTTATGCCTGGGTCAGCCAGAAAGCCACACATGCGAAGGCCACGGCCACGGCGCTGTATCTGGTGCATTATTACGCCGGGGGCAGTTTAGGGGGATTCTTCCTGGTGGCGTGTTGGGAATACAGTGGCTGGTATGGGGTTCTGGCGGGCGGCAGTGTGCTCTATGCCCTGATTTACCTGCTGTCGCTGCGTTTGATTGGTGTGGCTAAACATCAGACGCCTGTGGTGCAACCGGCGGAGCGTAACTCGCAGTCGGTGTTATAGACGGGAGTAAATCGCACGATGTTCTAGGTCTGACTCCCAGAGTCTGGTGATTAAGCGCTGAGATCAGTGTTTGGGAGGGGAAAGCAAACGCCGCAGCAGTGCTGCGGCGTTGTTGTGGGAGGTGAGGTGCGGAAGGCGAGGTGTGGGCGCGGATTAGTCGGCCAGGGCCATCGCCAGCAAAGACACCGGATGCAACGCTTCTAAGCCGGTGTTCTCTTCAATTTGCCATTTGCAGGTTTCGCAGTCGGTCACGGCAAAGTCGGCATGCTCACGTTTGATTTGGCTAAACAGCGGGTGGCCAATTGCCATGGAGGTGTCATAGTTTTCGACCTTATAGCCGTAGGTGCCGGCCAGCCCGCAGCACTGGCTGTCGAGCACGACCAGATCCAACCCTGGAATCTGTTTCAGCAACTCAATGGTGTAGAGGCTGCCGCCGCTTTTCTCCAGATGGCACGGGGTGTGGTAAACCACTCTTTTATGAATGGGCTTGAGCTTCGGCAGGTTGCCGTTCATGCACTCCTTGAGTAAAAAGCGGGTGACAAATTCGATGTTATCGACAACTTGACTGTTATCCACTTTCAGGACATGCGGATATTCCTCTTTCAATGTCAGGGCACAGGTCGATGACGTTGAAATAATCGGTGCATCATACTTGTCGACGGCCGCTTTGAAGCTGTTGACGTTCAGTCGTGCGTTCTTCCGGGCCTTGTCGAAAAAGCCGTTGGCAATCAGGGGAACGCCACAGCATTTTTCTTTATCGAGCAACTGGACGCCGATACTCATGGCGTTCATCACCCGCACCAGATCTTTACCCAGTTGCGGATAGTTATAATTGACATAGCAGCCGTGGAAGTAGTGTACCTGCCGGGGATTGAGCGCCTGGCTGGTGCAGTTTTGTTTATACCAGCGGCGGAACGTGCCATGGGCATACTTCGGCAGGGTTTTACGGTGATCAACGCCAATGGTGTGGTGCATCGCCTGTTTCATCGGCTGCATCCCGGTCATGGTGTTGATGATGGGGGCAAACGGTGTTGCCGCAGAGCCCATCAGATCGGTATGACTCAGCACGAAATCCCGGATGGTTTTGATGCTGAGTGGCTTTTTGGCGTGCTCGTCCCGGGCAACGGCAATCAGATCGCCGATCTTCACCCCGGATGGGCAGGCGGTTTCGCATCGCTTGCAGTTGGTGCATAGCTTGAGGGCTTCGTCATAGAAATCTGGGCTCTTGATCCGCAGCCGTTCACCATCCGGACCGCACTGTTTCGGACCCGGATACTGTGGATTGGCTTTGGCCACCGGGCAGTATACGGTACACACGGTGCATTTGATGCATTGATCAAAACTGGTGTCTTTGCGCGGCAGGTTCATAGGTAAACCCTCTTTGATTGTTCATTTGGTTCGGTGGTGGTGTCCTGATCGGCACGGATGGCGGCGATCATCTGTTCGGCAGCGAAGTAGCCGGTGCTGATCGCAACCCCGCTACCGCATCCTTCTTTCACCGGGTCGTAATGGGCCAGCAGGGCACCGGCGCAATACAGGTTGTCGATGGTGTGGTTGTTGAGGGTTGGTTGTAATTGCCGGTTGCACTGCACGCCCATGTTCAGATATGGGTGGCTGCTGGCGGCAAAGAATTCCCCCTGATACCAATGGCTGCGATCCGGAATGTTGGCTGTATCCAGGCCGAACACAGGCTCTTTGATTTGATTGCGTTCGGCATGGAGCCCCCGGCTGAAAAAGCTGCCGCTGGCGATCAGGAACTGTTGAGCAACCAAAGGCATATCCTGATGGTGTTTGGTGTAGATCCGTTGCAAGCGGCCGTTTTCAAACGTCCCCCCGGTGACTTCATCGCCTCTGAGCAGTAACCCGCCCAACGCCTGGAAGTGGAGCTTCATGGCTTCTTCCAGCCGGATCCCCAGCAGTGACGGTGGCATGGTCGGGAGTTCGCAAATACGATAGCCGGTTAACCCCTCCAGAAGCTTGATGGTCGCGGCACCGTCGCCATTACCGAAGATAGCTGGTAGCACGACTAGATCGGCCTGGCCGACTTGCTGGATCAGGGCCTTGGCAAACTCATGCAGCTTCGCGGTGTCCCGCAGGACCCGCGAGATTTCAATGGAGCGAAACTCGCACGGGTTACGCAACATGGTGTCAAATCCCGGCAGGGTGATGGCTGTGGTATGGATATCAACCGCATCAAAGGCGGACAGGCGGCGCAGATTGTCGGTAGCCAGCTGCGGCTGAAAATCGCGAAATCCTTCGAGGGTGACCAATGCAATCCGGCTCAGGCCCCAGGCCGGCTCGGTCAGTGGGAACGGATGAACCGTTTGCTGCGATAGCCAGGTCGACCGGAAGGTGCCCATCGGGGTCAGCCGCAGGTGGTTGGCCTGATCCGGTTGTGCCTGGAGCTGTACGCCACACGTTGCCATCATGGCCTGATACCACTGGACCGCTTCACAGACGGTGTCTTTGCCCAGCAGGCTGTAGGGGTGGTTCGGGTTTTGTTGGTACAGGGCGTCGAAGGCAGTGAACGGATGGGACACGCGTGTGCCGTCTGGTAACTGGCTGAGCACATCGATTGAACCGGATGAGAAGTGCAGTGCACTTTGCCCGGCAGCAATCACTGCGGTTTTTAATCCCGCTTCGGCGCAGCGAATGGCGCAACTGAGGCCGGCGACACCGCCGCCAATAATGATACTGTCAAATCTCATGACTCGACCTCCTCGGTTGATTGCGGGTGGGAATGCGTGCTGCCAGGGCCGGATTCACCGGGGGGATGGGCAACCGGTGATTGCTCGGGCAAGTCACTGAGACCGAACAGGCCTTCATAGATCCAGTAGGTAAATTCGCTTTCACGCAGGGCATCGCCCCAGAACACAGGTTTGATCCCTTTCCAGCGTTCTTCCAGAAACTCATGCAGCAGGTGGCTGGCCTGATTTCCGGAGTTGGAACCGAACTCGGTAAACAGTCCGGCCGCCCGGTAGGCGCAGAGTTCGCCTTGGCACGGACCCATCCCGACGCGGGTTCGTCGGCGCAAATCGACCAGGTTGTGAACATCCAGCGACTTGATGGCGTACTCGACTTCACCGCAGGTCACCATTTCGCACTCACAGATCACGGCTTGGCGTTGCTTGTCGGCTTTCAGAAATTGCTGTGCCCGTTCACCGTGGCGATAGATCGCCGACTGATAGACCGGCTTGGCCAGACTGGCCGTGGATTGTGGCTTGCTTTCCGGCTGTTCCGAACCCGGCAAGGGTTGCTGATGGGTCGTACAAGGCTCGGTGTTACCAAGTTTTTTGGCCACCATATCCGTGGCCCATTCCGCCATCATCCGGTAGGTCATCAGCTTGCCGCCGGTGATGGTGATCAGGCCGTTCATGCCGTCGCGCTCGGCGTGATCAAGCAGCACAATGCCTCGGCTGATATTGCGCCCGCTGCTGTCACCATCGACCGCCACCAATGGACGAACGCCGGCATAGGCGCGCAGGACCCGCGCATTGGCCATGATCGGTGCGAGTTTGGTGCCTTCCTCAAGCAAAATGTCAATTTCTTCAGGGGTCACTCGGAGATTGTCAATGTCGGCGTAATCAATCCGCTCAGACGTGGTGCCGATCAGCGAGATGGTATCGCCCGGCACCAGAATATCGGCATCCGAAGGTTTCCGGCAGCGGTTAATCACCCGGTTGTTGATCCGGTAATCAAGAATGAGCAGCGAGCCTTTGGCCGGGAACATTTTGAGCGATAAATCGCCGTACTCGCAGATCTGCTGTCCCCAGATCCCGGCGGCGTTGATCACTTGCTTGGCGTAGATTGCGATATGTTCGCCGGTGCGCAGATTGAGGCAATTGACCCCTTTGACGGTATCCCCGTCGCGGATGAGGCTTGTCACCTGAGTATGGTTCATCAACCGCGCCCCATGCTCGGTGGCATCAAGCATATTGGCAGCCGCCAGGCGAAATGGGTCCAGGGTGCCATCCGGGACTCTGACGGCACCAATCAGATCCGGATTACAGTTGGGCTCCAGCGCCAGGGCTTGTTTCGGATCCAACTGCTCGACATCAATATCAGCTTGCTGGCAAGCCGTGATGAATTGCGCCTGAAAATCCAGATCGTCTTCCGGCAATGAGATGAACAGCCCCTGAGTGTCTTCAACACAATGACGAGCAATGTTTTTCAGGATCCTGTTTTCCTGAATGCATTCGCGGGCTGATTCCTGATCGGTAACTGCATACCGTGCTCCTGAATGTAGCAGGCCGTGATTTCGCCCGGTGGTGCCTGAGGCCAGATCATCGCGCTCTACTAAAATGCAGTGGATCCCACGCAGGGCACAGTCACGCATGATCCCGGTTCCAGTGGCACCGCCCCCGATAATTACAACTTCCGTTTCAAACCAACTTGTCATGTTCGTATTCGCTTATTTATTGTCAATGACTCAGGAATTAGTTTGATTCCTTGTTTATATGCCCCAAACATGCCATTAAATGTAAGGCGATTCATTGATCTGAACCATTAAATGAGCGAACGAAAGTTGTTTTCGCGTATTTTTCTATAGGGCGCAATTGCGCGACGCAGCACAATAAAAAAGCGCCGGGGCGCGCGATGGTGTTGTGAGATCAGGATCTTGCGGGCTAGCGGTAATGTCAGGCCAGGGCGCGGCGTCGCTCATTGCCGAGATATTGATGCCCGATATGATGGAACCGACAACAGTCCCGTCCCGAATCTTTGCATTCGTACAGGGCGCGGTCGGCGCGTTCAATCAGGGAGGAGAGAGTGTCGCTGCCGGAGTTGGTGGCAATCCCGATGCTGGTGGTGATTTTGAGTGTGGTGTCGTCATAGCCCAGCGGTAGTTCCAGTTGGCGAATTGAGGTGAGCATGCGTTCGGCAATTTGTTCTGCCATCTTTCCGTTACAGCGCGGCAGAAAGACAATAAATTCTTCACCGCCATAGCGGCCAAACAGATCAGTTTTGCGCATTTTACTCTGCATAAAATCGGCGAATCCGCGCAGAACCTTATCTCCGGCGCTGTGGCCCCAGGTATCGTTGATGCGCTTAAAGCGGTCAATATCGAACAGCAAAACTGAGA
The DNA here is from genome assembly GCF_024380015.1 of Photobacterium atrarenae. NCBI lineage: Bacteria > Pseudomonadati > Pseudomonadota > Gammaproteobacteria > Vibrionales > Vibrionaceae > Photobacterium > Photobacterium atrarenae. The sequence goes on along the minus strand of NZ_CP101508.1, from coordinate 2,079,597 downwards.
ACGGGGCATCTTTCGCCTCGCAATACTTCAGGGACTTTTGTGCCAGTTGCAGCAGCATGCGGCGATTGTAGATCCCGGTCAGCGGATCCAGGGTGGCCTGGCGATAGAGTCGCATCAACATGGAGAGCTTGGACAGCTGGGACCAGATCACCATGAGTGCCAGGACATTCTGAAGCCAGAGATCAGCGATATTCTCCGGTGTAAACAGGCGTTCAGCTTGAAATCCGACATAAATCTGGGTGATGGCAGTCATAGCCAGCAGGCCGAGGCTTTCTTTGAGCGTGATAGGCAAAATAGTCAGGATCGCTACGTGAAGGATCGGCAGCAGTGTGTAGCCATATTTAAATCCGCTGGAGACCATGGGGTAGTCCAGCACTTGCATGGTATAGAGGTAGAACAGGTTTAATCCAAGGACCATCAATGCCATACACCATTGTGCTTTTCGCAGCGAAGTCTGCTGATTGTTCACTTTGGCTATGGTAAAAAGGAATAGCCCGAGGGTGACACGGGCAATCGCTAATGGCACGCCATCGTTCTCAGATAAAAAAATCAGATCGAAAGGCGCCCAGAGAACAATCAATACTCCCCAAACGATACACAGCATCGAAACACGGTTCCGTAAGTAGCCGCTGCGGGTGTGCTGGAAGCTGGCACTATGGGCTTTGGCGCTCCAGAGATCCGGCACATAAAGCTTCAGTGTCTTGATCAGTTGTTCTTGATTTTCTTGCATTCCTTTGACCGGCTTGGCGGCTGTCGTCCCGACTTGCTGAAGTCAGTTGATTGCACGCGATGACTGAATATTTGGGTTATATGGATGATTTTTTTTCGAAAAACAACACATTTTGTCTGTGTATATCTGGATAATTATTCTACAGCTTGGGTTTTTAAACCGTGATACTGATCCAGATTAAAGGCGGTTTTTCTGTGCTCCAGCTCGAGGATTTACTCATCCGAAAGAGGTAGGTTTGGGGCTGGGATTGTGCAAATATAGCGGGAAGTTGTTATGATGACGGCCAGTTTTTCATAGTTCAGATTCCTTCATGTTCACAGATTATTTAACATTTCTTGTACCTGCGCTGCTTGGCGCTCAATGTGTTCTGACACTGGTGCTGACCAAAGGCGAGATCTGTCCGGGGCAGCGTGGCCGGGTGCATAAAACGCTCCCTGTTATTTTGGCAGGCTGGTTGCTCGTTGTGGTGAGCCATCCGGTTGCTCTGTTGCCGTTGCTGGCTTTAAGTTATTTCACGTTTCAGGTAAAAACCGGCAAAACACGGGATGCGGGGCCGCTTAAGGTGCTTTATGCCGCAGGTGTCTTTGCGACCGTGAGTTGGTTGGGGCTATTGCCGGCGATGCAATTGCCGGAAATGATGCTGAGCCTGATGGCCATTCCGTTGTTTGGCGCATCTCTGGCGCATCTGCTCTTGACTCAGGCACGTACCCGGTTGCAGGCATTTCACCGAATTCTGCCGTTTACCGGTTTTGTCAGTGCGATGGTGAGTATCCTGGCGATCCTTTGGTTGCTGTCCGGAATGGATGAAGCGCAACTTGAGCTGCTGGTGAGCGATGTCGTCGGCGCGCTGTTACTGCTGGTTCTGTCACTGCTGGTATGGGCCGGGCATATTCTCCTGGGTAAAACGGTGAATCGCTGGCAGTTGCTGGCAGCCTCCATCTTACTGGTTGCTTCCGGCAGTATGCAGCTCGCGTTTTTGTAGTTGCCAATTGGTAGTTGACCGATGATGACATGAGCGCCGAATCGGCGCTCTTTTGTTAAATTTGGCTTTAACCTTTGAAACTCTTTCGCGACTCTCTTTGCAGCAATGACTATGCTTACTGATAGCTACCAAGGTTGTTCCGGTCAGGGGGATGTATGGAAATTACAAACTTGTTGAAGATGGACGGCAATATTGTGCTGGGGATCGTCAATGAGAAGCTGCGGCTCGAATGCACGTCGATTGATGATTTGGTCAGCCGTTATGAGCTGGATTACGATGAGTTAAATGACAAGATGGAATCTTTAGGCTTTCGCTACGATCCCATCTCGAATCAATATAAGTGAGTCAGCACCACTGAATCATCCTTCATAAAGCGGCTGAGGCAGCACGAGCCTTAAGCCGCTTTCACACCTTCCAAATGGGTTTGGCACTGCTGCTTTGCGGTGGCAAAGAATGCCTGCAGATAGTGCCGGTCGCGCTCTGAGGCCCGGATCGCGGCGAATAAGCGTCGCCACAGGCCATCCCCAAGCGGCTTGCTGACGACCAGTCCCTGGCGGGCAAAATCATAGATTGCCCAGTTGGGTAGCGCGGCCACACCCAGCCCGGCAGAGACCATCTGCACCAGCATTAAAGTATTGTCTGCCTGTTTCCAGTGGTTCGGCTCAATGTCGGCGGGCTGGAGAAAGTGTTTGACCACATCCAGCCGTCCTTTCTGAACCGGGTAACTTAGCATGGTTTGATCAGCCAGATCCTGTGGCGAAATAAACGGTTTGTCTGCCAGCGGTGACTGAGGAGAGACGACCAGCCGCATCTCGAAGTCAAACAAAGGCTCGAAATGGATTTCGCTACGCGGCTGGATATCGGATGTGATCACCAGATCCAGTTCACCGGCACTTAAAGCGGGCAGGGGCTCGAAACCAAAGCCGGATGAGAAGTCCAGGGTCACGCTGGGCCAGTGGATCTGATATTCCTTCAGTGCTGGCATCAGCCATTGAAAGCAGGAATGGCATTCAATCGCCATGTGCAGTCGCCCGTGACTGTCTTCTTTCAGGCTGGACAGCTCATGCTCGGCCTTGGCGATGCGCGGGATCAGTTCATCTGCCAGGCGCAGCAGAATTTCGCCTTCGGCAGTAAATTTTACCGGCCGGGTTTTACGCAAGAAGAGTTGCCCGCCTAACCGCTGTTCCAGATCTTTAAGCTGATGCGACAATGCCGATTGTGTCAGGCACAGTGTGGTGGCGGTTGCCGTCAGAGAGCCGGTGTCACGCAGTACCGAGAGTGTTCTGAGATGTTTAATTTCGATCATGGGGTTTGCCTACCGTCCCTGTGCAAGTACTTGATCCGTCGCCTATTCCCGACAAAGAGATCGATGCTCCGGATAAAGAGATAAAGTCAATGTACCGTCAAAATATGGATGTGTAAACATCTGGACGTCCAAACTGGTAAATTTAATATGAGAGTTTATTATTAAGTTTCTTCATGTTCAGGTTGAATTTTAAGACATTGTTCATCAAACGGTGTTCCGCCATTGTGAAGTCATCGACATGGAACCGCATTCATAAGGCAATGATGATGACAAAACAAACCACAACACCGAAAACTACCACCCATATTCTTGGTTACCCACGCGTGGGGAGCCAGCGTGAACTGAAATTTGCCCAGGAAAAATACTGGCGCGGAGAAATCACCCAGCAGGCACTGAAAGAAGTCGGCAGCCTGCTGCGCCACCGCCATTGGGGGGATCAAGTCGGTGCCGGTCTCGACTATGTCTCAGTCGGTGATTTCGCCTGGTATGACCATGTGCTGGGAACCAGCATGTTGCTGGGGCACATTCCGCAGCGCCATAACCATGGTTTCCCGGATCTGGATACCCTGTTCCGTGTTGCACGCGGGAAAGCACCGACCGGCTGTGCTTGCGCGGCGTCAGACATGACCAAATGGTTCAACACCAACTACCACTACATCGTTCCTGAATTCACTAAAGATGACACATTCACCGTCAGCTGGACCCAGTTGTTTGAAGAAGTGGCCGAAGCGCAGAAAGCTGGCCATGACGTGAAACCTGTGCTGCTGGGTCCGGTGTCCTACCTGTGGCTGGGGAAAGAGAAAGAAGCGGATTTTGATCGCCTGACGCTGCTGCCGCGTTTGTTGACGGCTTACCAGCAAATCCTGAATAAGCTGGCGGCCCTTGGGGTTGAGTGGGTTCAGATTGATGAGCCGGTGCTGGCGCTGGAACTGCCGCACGCCTGGGCGGACTCATTCAAGCTGGCTTACCAGGTGCTGAGTGGCAGTACCAAGCTGTTGCTGACCACTTATTTTGACAATATCACTCATCACCTCGATAAGATTGTGGAACTGAAAGTAGACGGCCTGCACATCGACCTGTCGGCCTCGCCTGAACAGCTCAACGGCGTGGTTGCTGCGCTGCCGGAGCACTGGGTGCTGTCTGCCGGTGTCATCAATGGCCGGAATGTCTGGCGCGCAGATCTGGCACAGCTGCTGGAAACCCTGATTCCGGTTAAAGCCCAACTGGGTGAGCGCTTGTGGCTGGCGAGCTCCTGCTCCCTGCTACACAGCCCGATTGATCTCGACCTGGAAACTGAACTGACGGCAGAAGTGCGTCAGTGGCTGGCCTTTGCCAAGCAAAAATGTCGTGAAGTTTCCCTGCTGGCCCAAGCGCTTGACGGTAGCGGCGTCGCAGTGCAGGAATGTCAGCACTACAGCGCGCCGATCCAGGCGCGTGCGACCAGCGCGCTGGTGAACAATCCGGAAGTCCGTCAGCGTACCCAGGCGATCACCCCGGCCCTGGCGGAGCGCAAGGCACCGTATGCGGAGCGCGCCCGCCAACAGCGTGCGGCCCTGAACTTGCCGCTGCTGCCGACAACCACGATTGGCTCTTTTCCGCAGACGGACGAGATCCGGCTGCAGCGCCGTGACTTCAAAGCGGGTCGCTTGTCTGAAGCGGAGTACAACACGGCGCTGAAAGGACATATCGCCGATGCCATCGAGCGGCAGCAGAAGCTGGATCTTGACGTGCTGGTGCATGGTGAAGCCGAGCGGAACGACATGGTTGAATACTTTGCCGAGTTGCTGGAAGGCTTTGCGGTAACTCGCTTTGGTTGGGTTCAGAGCTACGGTTCACGCTGCGTGAAACCTGCGGTGATTGTCTCGGACATCTATCGTGCCAAGCCGATGACGGTTGAGTGGATCACATATGCGCAGTCGCTGACTGATAAACTGGTTAAAGGCATGCTGACCGGGCCGGTGACAATTCTTGGCTGGACCTTCCCGCGTGAAGATTTGAGTCGTGAAGCGATTGCAAACCAGATTGCGCTGGCGTTACGTGACGAGGTGGCCGATCTTCAGGCCGCAGGCATTCAAGTGATTCAGATTGATGAGCCGGCGATCCGTGAAGGGCTGCCATTGAAAGCCTCGCAATGGCAAGCCTATCTGGACTGGGCGGTGAATGCGTTTAAGATCTCTGCTGCCAGTGCGGAACCGGAAACCCAGATCCATACCCACATGTGTTACAGCGAGTTCAACGATATCATCAAGTCGGTTGCGGCACTGGATGCCGATGTGATCACCATCGAGACCTCGCGTTCAGATATGGAACTGCTCAAAGCATTTGAAGCCTTTGACTATCCGAATGAAATTGGTCCGGGTGTGTATGATATCCATTCGCCGAATATTCCGGAAGTAGCTCAAATCACCCAGCTGGTGGAGAAAGCCGAAGCGCTGATCCCGGCAGAACGGTTGTGGATTAACCCGGACTGTGGTCTGAAAACCCGGAACTGGGAAGAAACGGAAGCTGCCCTGCACAACATGGTCGCAGCGGCCAAAACACTGCGTGAGCAGTGGCAGGCGAAAGTCAGTTAATCTTTAGTTTTATACGACCCCTTATTTACTGCGATTGGTATGAACACGGGTATACAAAAGAGCGCTGCGGCGCTCTTTTTGTTTGCTGAAAGGTGTGTGTGAATACGAGCCCGGGATTAGTGCTCAGCCTGGCGTTTGAACACTAAGGTGTGCTCTGGATTGCTCAGCACCAGTTCATTGCCAACCACGCTGACTTGGCTCCAGTCCATCAGGGTGCTGCTCATCAGTTGTTCCATTTCCATCGCCGGTGCTGGACAGGCCATCATGGTCATGCCCATTTTTTCAATGCGCAGCTTGCCTGCTTTCAGTTCCGCCTGACCGAAATATCGGTTACAGCCGGAGTGACCGTTGGCCGCCATGTCCTGGTCAAATTGCAGCGTCGGTGCAGAGAAGGGCTCCGGCATGGTGACGGGGGAGCTGTCCACTTTGGTCAGGACCCAGTTGTGGGTTGCCAAGTCAGTTTCAGCAATCATTTTTGGTGGTGTTGGCTTGTCGGCGGCACAGGCCGACAACAGGGTGGTGAAGGCGAGAGCTGTCAGTAAGCGCTTTTTCATGATTCATTCCCCAACGGATTCAGAATGGTTACGGGTAAATTGTTGATATTTTTCAAGGTACTGTCGCTATATTTTTCAAGGTACTATCGCTTGAGTATAGTGACCAGAGCCAGGTACGTATGCTTATGATGCGCAGCTGTGGTTGAACCGTACATGAACAGGACCTCACCAGGCAGAGCTGCTGTTATTCTACAATCAAAAATTCTAACGCAGTTATCGAGTATTTTAACAAGCTAGGATGACCCGTTATTGACTACGATTGGTATGACAGATAGCTTGGCAAAAAATAGTGTGAGATTTGTTAGACCGATGTCAGTTATTGGCTCATTTCGGATTCAGGCCGTTGTTCAATAAGGATTTATTGTCCGAGTGAATGAGATGGTGGCCTGATATAAAAAAGCCCGCCAGGTTGGCGGGCAAAGCAGCGAGTCGCTTAATTTACATGGTTGACATTATGACGTCGCCAGCGTGGGTTCGGCAGTCTGCGCCCGGTGCGGATGGGGCACCCGGAACAGCAGGGCATAGCTGACCGGTAAGACAATCAGGGTCAGCAAAGTGGCAAAACCCAGACCGAAGATAATGGTGACCGCCATCGCTTCAAAGAAAGGGTCGAAGATTAGCGGGATCATCCCCAGCATAGTCGTGATGGCTGCCATACACACCGGCCGGACCCGGCTGACGGAAGAGTCGAATATGGCATCATAGGTCGCTTTGCCGCTGTCGAGCTCAGCGCGGATCTGATCCACCAGGACAATGCCGTTCTTGATAATCATCCCGCTCAGACTCAACATGCCAAGAATTGCCATAAAGCTGAGTGGCGCATTGAGCAGTAGCAGACCGGATGCCACGCCGATAATCGCCAGCGGGACGTTGAACCAGATCACCAGCGGTTGGCGGACCGAGTTAAACAGCAAGACGGTGATCAGGAACATCGCAAGGTACCCCATCGGCAGTGAGCGGAACACGCTGGCCTGGGCGTCGCGGGAGGTTTCGTATTCGCCGCCCCATTCCAGCTGGTAGCCGTCCGGTAGGGTAATGCTTTCAACCTGGTCGCGGATCCGGCGGTGGACGGAGTCTGCCGTTTCATCCGTGCCCAAAATCGGATCGGCCATGACGGTTAGCATGCGTTTGCGGTCGCGCCGCATAATGATCGGATTTTCCCACTCAGTTTCAAATGCTGAAACAATCTGGCTGACCGGAACAAAGGTATTATACTCCGAACTCCACACCTGGAGCTTGTGCAGGCTGTCGGCATCCAGTCGCTCTTGCGCCGGCGCTCGGGCCAGGATTGGCATCAGGTGCGACTGTTCGCGATAGGTTCCGATCACTTTGCCGCTGAAGTTGGTCAGCAGTGCGGTATCCAAGTCCTGCTTGCTGATCCCCACTTCCCGCGCCTGAGCGAGGTTGAGCTGCGGGCGTACCACAGTGACCTGGTTGCGCCAGTTGTGACGCACATTTTCCGCGGTCGGTTCGGCAATCATGATTTGCTCGGCCTGATAGGCGAGTTGGCGCAACACCTGCGGGTCTTCGCCGTAGAAGCGGGCCTCAATCTTGGCCGGTGGCGTCGGGCCGTTTTCCAGGTATTTGACCCGAAACTCTGCTTCCGGATAGCTTTTGCGAAGGTGCGCGGTCAGCTGCGGCATATTGCGCATTTGCTGCGCCAGACTGTCCATCTCGATAATGAGCTGGGCGTAAGCGGCATAGCCTTTCTCCGGTACATAAGGCAATACGAAGCGTTGTGCGCCCTGACCGATGACCGAGGTCAGGTTTGTCAAGCCCACATCGTTTTCGGCTTCATAGTGCAGGATTTCGTCTTCCACCTGCTGAATAAAGTCCTCGGTGCCGCGGACATCCGTGCCTTCCGGCATCCAGACGTCAACGAAGAAAATCGGCGTGTTCGACGGTGGGAAAAAGACATTTTTCACATGGCCCATGCCGTAAACAGCAGCGATCAGCATCAGCAACACCAATCCGATGCTGGTGGCCCGGAATCGCAGTGCAGCTGTCAACAGGGTGCGGTACAGGGTAAAAAACCAGCCCTGGTAAAGTTCCTGCGGCTCATTGCTCACTTCGCCATCTTTGAACAGCAGGTGGCAGAAGAACGGAGTGATGGTAATCGCCGTGATCCAGCTGATAAACAGGGAGACCAGCAGGACTTTGAACAAGGTATTGAGAAACTCGCCAGTGGCATCATCAGACAGGCCAATGGGCGCGAAAGCGATGATCGCGATCACGGTGGCACCGAGCAGCGGCCACTGGGTTTGCTTGACAACCTGGCCGGCGGCTTCAAAACGAGACTGGCCGCGCTGAATGCCGATCAGCACCCCTTCGGTGACCACGATCGCATTATCGACCAGCATCCCCAGTGCGATGATGAGTGCGCCGAGGGAGATGATTTGCAGCTGGATCCCCAGTACGTTCATCATAATGAAGGTGCCGAAAATCGTCAGCAGCAGAACGGCTCCCATGAGGATCCCGGAGCGCAGGCCCATAAAGGCCAGCAGCACGACAATTACAATCGCGACCGATTGCGCCAGGTTGATCAAAAAGCCCTGCACCGAGACTTCCACCACAGCGCCCTGATCATAGACAGTGTTGAGTTCCATCCCGAGCGGTAATTGGAATTGAAGTGCAGTGATCTTCGTCGAGACGGCTTTTGAGACATCGACGACGTTGACGCCACCGGCGAAGGAGACCCCCAGCGACAGGGCGTGTTGTCCCTGATTGTGATAAATGATATCTGGGGTCTCGGTGGTGGTTTTGTAAACTTTGGCAATATCACCGAGATAAACCAGGTCGTCGCTGTTCGGCGGGCTGACCAGCAGGCGGTTCATCTCCGAAACATCGTCGAATTCACCAGTCGGGTGGATCCGGATCCGGTTGCCGCCAATCAGGATTTTACCGGCGTTCGAGACCACATTCTGATTCTGGATCTGGCTGTAGATATAGTTCTGATCGAGCCCGAGCGCAGTCAGTTTCTCCTGGCTGATTTCGACCACCACTTGCTCGTCCGGCACGCCAGCAACCGAGACTTTTTTAACCCCGTCGATCAGGACCAGTTCCCGGCGCAGGTAGTTGGCATAGTTCTCCAGTTCGCGGTAATCATAGCCCTCGCCACGAATGTTGAGCAGCACGCCGTAGACATCGGAAAAGTCGTCAATGATCATCGGCTCGGCTGTTCCCGGCGGCAGGGTGCTGACGGTATCGTTCACCTTGCGGCGCAGTTCATCCCAGACTTGCGGCAGTTCACTGGCGTCATAGCTGTCTTTCATCTCGATTTCGATCTGGGACAGACCGGCGCTGTTGATCGAGGTGATATGTTTGACTTGCTGCATTTTCTGGATCGCATCTTCCAGCGGCAGCGTGACTTCTTCTTCGACCTGCTCCGGAGACGCTCCCGGATAGGGGGTGATCACCAGGGCATTTTTGATGGTAAATTCGGGAAATTCCAACTGGCCGAGACCAGTGAATGAGACGGCGCCGCCAATGAGCATCAGCAGGACGAACATCCAGCTGACGACTTTGTTTTTAATACTGTAATGAGCAAGGTTCATGGATTAAACGCCCCGTTCCCAACGCAGGGGTTTGACTTCCATATTGTCTTTCAGCGCGGTCGCGCCGACGGCCACCACCTGATCGCCGGTTTTCAGACCGGAAATGACTTCAATGCCGGTGCCGCGGATTTGTCCCAAGTCTACCGTGACGGCTTCAACCTGGTTCGTGGTGTGATCATAGCGCCACACCTGGGTTGTATCGGTGTTGTCTGCTCGCACAATTGCGGTCATCGGCAGAATTGCGATGGCTTGCTGGTGCTGGCTGAGGGAAGACATATCCAGCAGCAGCTCGGCGCTCATCCCCGGCAGAATGTTGAGATCTGCCGGCGGGACCAGGGTAAAGACAACTTCATAGGTCTGGCTGCCCGGGCTGACCTTGCTGGCCCGCTCCTTAAACTGCACCGGGTAGGCGGTTGAGTGGCGCGGTGAAGTTAGCGTCGGGGTAAAGCCTTTCTCCAGGGACAGGGTTTGCGGCGCACTGAAACGGACGCGGGGTTTAAAGGCCTCATCGAAGGCGATATTTTTCAGTGGCAGCAACAGCGACTCAGGGACCTGAATGCTGACGTCGACGGTCTCGTTCCCCTGCAGGGTCAGCACCACTTGGGTGGGTTGGACATTTTGGTAGTTATCCAGGTTTACTTTGGCGACAGTCCCGGAAAAAGGCGCTTCCAGCCGGGTGTAAGCCAGTTGGTCGCGGGCGGTGTTGAGTGCGGCCCGGGCAGATTTCAGTGTGGCTTTGGCGGTATCCAGTTCTGCTTTCGAGATCAGCTTGCGGTGATACAGCTCGTTTTTCCGAGTGAAATCGACCTCGGCCAGTTCATGGTTGGCTTCGGCGTTGAGCAGGGCATTTTTGGCATCGCGGTCATCGAGTCGGGCGAGTAGGTCGCCTTTGGCGACTTTCTGGCCTTCAACCAGATCCAGCGTCACCAGCTCGCCGCCAATCCGGAATGCCAGATCGGCTTGCTGGCTGGCTGCGATTTTGGCAGGAAAGAGACGTTGCTGGGTAAGCTTGGTATCTTCGATGGTCATGAGTTTGACAGGGCGGACGGCCGGCGCGGGTTGAATCGCGCTCTCGGCGTCATCACATCCGGACAACAGCGGTGCGATGAGCAAGGCTATGAGGCTGAGCTTAGTAGGCTTCATCTTGTTATAATTCCTGGTTAGCGTGGCGTGTCAATACTATAGCGTTGCTTAGGGTTGCGAATAACCGGACTATTTGGAAAGATGTGTTCTGTTTTATGAAACGTAAATGGCGGAAAAATTATTTACAATAAACGTCGTTTGTGTGCAAAGGGGATGTGATGAAAACCGAAGATATCAAGCTTTTCCATCAAATCGTGGATGCCGGCAGCCTGATCCGGGCGGCAGAAATCTTTGATTTGCCCAAGTCCAATCTGAGCCGGCGGATCAAAGCGCTTGAGGAAGAACTGTCAATACGGCTGTTTCACCGCAATAACCGTTCCATGCAGTTGACCGATGCCGGCCATAAGTTTTACGAGAAGACCAAAACGATTCTGGCTGATCTGGAACTCAGTATTCAGGAGATCACAGCCCCGACTTACGAGATTTCCGGTCATTTAAGAGTCCAGCTGTTGCCGCTGCCGGGGATCATGGAAATCGGCCGGTTGATTTTCCAGTTTATGGACCTGTACCCGAAGGTCAGTATTGAGGTGATTTGCAGCTCGGAAGAAACCAATCTGATTGAAAATCATATCGATGTGGCGCTGCGGATTGGCGAGAAGCTGGAAGACTCCAGTTTGATCGCACGGCCGTTTAAGTCGGCGTCCTTCGGCTACTATGCGACGCGGGACTATATCGAACAGTTCGGCATGCCGACATCGCCGGAAGATATGGCCAATCATAATTTCATTATCTACCGCTATCCCAACGGCACGCTGAAAAACCAGATGCCGCTCAGCGCGGGAAAAACCATTGAAGTTTCAGGCAACTTAATCATGAATAGCGTGCCGCTGATCATGGAAGCCTGCCTACAGGGGCGGGGGATTATTCAGATGCCCCATGAGCTGGCCAGCTACTATGTTGAACGCGGCATGGTACTGCGCTTGTTTGAAGACGTGGACCCCTATATGAGCTTTGGCTGGCTGGTATATCCATCGCGCAATTATCAATCCCTGGCGGTGAGAACTTTCATCGACTTTTTGTTGACGGAAGCGGAAAGCTACCCCCATTGCGCCCCGGAAGGCGATGTTCGCGGGTTGCTGATGTGATCCCTGGTTTGTGAATGCGTAATGGCGTTAAAAAATCAAAAAAAAGCCCTCTTACGAGAAGAGGGCAATAAGTACCATCGCTTTTTATTATTTGGTTACACGGACTGCGAGCCGAGGAAGATGGTCAAAAGTGGCTGGCTTAGCCAAAGTCACCGTTGACGTAGCCACGGGTGCGATCATCCCGTGGATCGGTAAACAGTGCGTGCGTACTATCGTGTTCAACCAGTTCACCCATCAGGAAGAAGGCCGTGCGGTCTGAGATCCGGCGTGCCTGCTGCATAGAGTGGGTGACGATGACAATGGTGAAATCTTTTTTCAGCGACTCCATCAGGTCTTCAATTTTCTTGGTTGCAATTGGATCCAGTGCTGATGTCGGTTCATCCATCAGGATCACTTCCGGCTCCATAGCAATTGTACGGGCGATACACAGACGTTGCTGCTGACCGCCGGACAGGCCGAAGGCGTGTGATTTCAGGCGATCTTTCACTTCATCCCACAGTGCGGCGCCGCGCAGGGAGCGCTCAACCACTTCATCCAGGTGTTTCTTGTCGCTGATCCCCTGGGCGCGCAGGCCATAGGCCACGTTTTCATAGATGCTCATCGGGAACGGGTTCGGTTTCTGGAACACCATACCGACTTTAATTCGCAGCTGAGCCACATCGATGTTGCCGTAGACGTCTTCATTGTCCATGGTCAGCTTGCCGTCGATTTTCACGCCTTCAATCAGGTCGTTCATTCGGTTCAGGCAGCGCAGCAGAGTGGACTTACCACAGCCAGACGGGCCGATCAGTGCGGTGACCTGACGTTGTGGGATGGGCAGGCAGATTTTCTTCAGCGCTTGGTTGTCGCCGTAGTACAGATCCAGGTTTTCAATATCAAATTTGTTCATGTCTCTCTTCCTCAAAAATTAGTACGTCGCAGTGTTGAATCGGTTCGCAATTAGTTTGGTGATCATGTTAATCACAAGAACAACCACAATCAGAATGGTGGCGGTCGCATACGCCTGGTTCCATTCATGGATGGTGTAGAGTTCCTGGGTCAACTTATACAGGTGAACAGTCAGAGTCCGACCGGAGTCAAGCATGCTCTCCGGAATGCGGGCAACCATACCTGCGGTCAGGAACACCGGTGCAGATTCACCGATCACGCGACCTACGCTGAGGATGATGGAGGTCACGATGCCCGGCATAGCGCTTGGCAGAATGAGTCTCCAGATAGTGTAAATTTTTGAGGCGCCCAAACCGTATGAACCTTCACGGTAGGTTTGCGGCACGGCCATCAGGGCTTCTTCTGTGGTCCGGATAATGACCGGCAGGATCAGAATACTCAGGGTCAGGGCACCTGACAGGATAGAGTATCCGAAACCCAGGACCACGACGAAGAATGTCATCCCGAACAGGCCGTAAATAATCGACGGGATACCGGCCAGGGATTCGGTACAGAAACGAATCACTTTCACCAGGCGGCTGCCGACTTTGGCATATTCGGTCAGATAAATTGCGGTCATGATCCCAAGCGGCGCTGCGACGGCAATCGAGGCTGCGACCATGTACAGGGTCGAGACAATCATTGGCCAGATCCCGGACTCTTGCCCGATGGTGGTGTAGTTACTGGTAATGAATTCCCAGTCAACATGGGCCAGACCGTTGCTCAGGATATACCACACCACCCACAGCAGGAAGCCGACGGTGATGGAGGCTGATAGCCAGATGATACTGAGCGAAATTTTATCTTTGAGCTGCTGTTTGGCAGCGTGTTGCGAATGAATAGTCATAGGATTACCTCGCACGCTCGCGGTTCAGGTACAGCAGGGCTGCGTTCAACATCATGATAAAGACCAGCAGTACAATACCGGTGGCGTACAGCGCACTGGCGTGAACACCGGTGGCGTATGACATTTCGATGGCAATGTTTGCAGTCAGGGTCCGGGCAGAATCCAGCAGGCCTTCCGGCATGGCTGGTGAGTTCCCCATCACCATGATGATGGCCATGGTTTCACCCAGGGCGCGGGCAATCCCGAGGATCACGCCGGTCATGATGCCGGAGCGGGCTGCCGGAACCAGCAGCTTAAAGATGGTGAACATGTGCGAGGCACCCAATGCCAGCGAGCCTTCTTTGTAGCTGCGCGGTACGGCACGGATGGAGGTTTCTGAAACCGTGATTACGGTTGGCAGAATCATCACCGCGAGGACGATCACCCCGGCCAGTACAGTGTTCCCGGCCGGAACCTGGAAGATATCCTGAATCATCGGCACGATAATCACCAGGCCGAAGAAGCCGTAAACCACAGAAGGGATCCCGGCCAGCAACTCGATCATCGGGCGGATGATGTCTGACAGACGTTTCGGGGCCACTTCGGCAATGAAAATTGCGGTCAGGACACCAATTGGCACACCCAGGACAACCGCACCGGCGGTTGAGACGACTGAGGCGACAATCATTGGCGCAATCCCGTAAAGCGCAGGTGGTAACCAGTCGTTACCGAACACAATGCCGGTTACCCCGGAGTGTTCAATGGCTGCGTAGCCTTCACGGAAAATAAAGTAGCCGATCGTGATGAGTGAGAAAATACCCAGGGCAGCACTGCCTAAGAACAGGTATTTGAAAAAGAGCTCGCGCCAGTCAATTTTATCTTTGGCCTTGAGCGACGATCCTTTGGTCGTTCTTTCGATATTATTTGCGATGGTCATCATGAGTTCTCCAGATATTTAACCACAGTTGTGGCGAGTAAATATCGAGGAATAGAAAGACCGGCCATCGCCAAATCGGACGCTGGCCGGCAAAGGAGTTGCAAGTGAATTAGTTAATCGCGATGAAGCCTTTGCTTGATACGATTTTCTGTGCGTCTTTGGTCTGAATCCAGTTCAGGAATTCCAGCGCGGCTTTCGAAGGGCGACCGTCTTTGTATACAACCAGGAACGGACGCTGAACACCGTACTCGCCGGATTTAATCGCTTCAACAGATGGTTTGTGGCCTTCGATTGCCAGTGGTTTCACGGAGCCGTCTACAGAGCCCAGAGAGATGTAGCCGATGGCAAACGGGTTGTTGGCAACGATGGTTTTCAGCTGACCGTTACCGCTGGCAACCTGAGCACGCTGAGAAATTGCAGAGACTTTAGTCCCGTTGATTTTCTTCTTCAGCTTCATGATGTCTTCAAAAGCGCCACGGGTACCAGAAGCGGTGTCACGGGTCGCAACAACGATTGGCTTGTCTTCGCCGCCAACCTGGTTCCAGTTTGTGATTTCGCCTTTGTAAATTTTGGCAACTTCTTCTTTTGTCAGGTCAGAAACTGGGTTGTTGTTATGAACGACAACAGCGATACCGTCGCGTGCAATCACAACTTCTGTAATATTGTCGGCCTTTTCAGAAGACTTGAGGTTACGTGAGCTCATGCCCAGGTCTGAAGAGCCATCGTGAGCGGCACGGATACCAGCAGATGAGCCTGGGCCTTGAACTTCAACCGTCACGTCGTGTTGTTGTGCGTAGGTTTCCCCCAGAACTTCCATGATAGGTGATACGGAGCTTGAGCCTACAACGGAAATTGTTTCGTTGGCGACAGCAGTGTTGAATACCATTGAACCTGCCAGGGCTAGTGCACCAATAACCTTAGTTTTCATTTTCCTAATCCTTAAATGCTTGGCTGTTTTGCCAGTCGGTTTTGAATGAACGAGGGAAAGATTAGGAGAGTTTTATGACACTCATGTTTCAGAACTTTGAACACTATATGACGATCATGAGCTTTGCTCTTTTTTTGGCGCTCGCAAGGGAATGTTTTTTCAAGGTTTGTTGCTTTTCCGGGGTAACAAGCGCCATAGATTTGCCGTCGTAATAGCCCGATGGCGGCATTATGACACTTTTGCCACCCTGTCATCCTAAATTGTATTTTTTTGTGACTTGAATCTATCTTTTGGTGCTGTTTATCAGCATAATGCCGCCCGAGTTCGTGCAGGGACGCGACATTTTATTTGTTTGAGGTTTTGATGCAGTCATTAATCAAAAATTTATCGGTGCGGCTACAGGTGCTGTTACCCGTCTTGTTCATCGTGGTGGTGATGTTTATTTCCCTGGTGGTGGTAAAAAGTGAACTGGAACATGAGCAGGAAGAAATTTTTCACAATACATCGTCCCTGATTGAATACAAAGATACCCTGGCCCAAGTGGATGATCAGCTTTATCCTTTGCGAATCAGTGCTGTTTATGCGATCTATGATCCCGCAAGACGTTCTGCGTTTCAACAGGAACTGCAAGCCGTGACAAGTAGTATTTCTACGGCCTTAGATAATCTGGCGCAAGAGCCGGTGTTCAGAGCTCAGGTTGAGCAGGTCAATGCCAATATTCAAGCTTATACGAGCTACTCTCAACGTGCGGTGCCTGTACTGAATCGTTATGATCAGGGTTTACTTCCGAAGGGTGAGTTTGATGCCTTTATTGACCGGTACAAGCAGATCGGTGGGGACATGGTCGCTTCAGTCAATGCGCTGTCGCAGCAGGTGAACCGGTTTTCCGGTGAACGGCTGGATGATAGCCTGGCAGACAGCCAGGCTCTGAAGAGCAAGGCAGCCATGGTGATTTCGGCGATTTTTGTTCTGGCGATGCTGGTGGCCTGGTGGCTATCCGGCTTGATTGTTAACCCGATTGCCCGGCTGCAGGCGGTGATGCGTGAAGTTGCCGGCGGGAACTTGCAGGTCCGGGCCGAGCAGGACGGAACCAATGAGATTGCGCGACTGAGTGGCGATGTCAATGAAACCGTAACCCAGCTGCGCACCACTGTTAATGCCCTGATTCGGATTAGCGAAGATGTGGCTTCGGCTTCAACCGAACTGGCATCGGTGATGACTCAGGCGGAAGTGAATGCCCAAGCGGAGCTGAATGAAGTGGATCAGGTGGCTTCGGCGGTTAATGAGCTGTCCAGCACGGCGGATAATGTCAGCGATACCGCGACGGCGGCTGATGCATCAGCCAAAGAAACCGATGAGCTGGCTCGCGAAGGGTTGAATAAGTTTGATCAGAGTAACTCAGCGAGCATCCAGATGGGTGAGAAGCTGAACGATGCTGCGGGCGTGGTGACTCGTCTGAAAGAGCAATCAGAGCAAATCAGCAAGGTGATCGAAGTAATCCAGGGGATCTCTGAGCAGACCAATCTGCTGGCACTGAATGCCGCAATTGAAGCAGCGCGTGCCGGTGAATCTGGCCGCGGCTTTGCCGTGGTGGCCGATGAAGTTCGGATGCTGGCGGCTCGGACTCAGGACTCGACCCAGGAAATCCAGGCGATTATCGAAGAGTTGCAATCACAGTCGAATATGGCCAATGAAAGCATGCAATCCAGCCTGGAAATGCTGGGACGCAACCAGCAGCTGGCCAATGAAGCCAATGAAGCGCTGATGGGGATCACCAATGCTATCGAGCAAATTAATGATATGAATACCCAGGTTGCGACAGCAGCGGAGCAGCAGTCTCAAGTAACGCAGGAGATCAATCGTAACGTGACCAACATGTCTGAAATTATCAATCAGAATGTCGCGGGGATCACCCAGAGTGCAGCTGCCAGCGGCGAACTGTCTCAGCTGGCGGAGCAGCAAAAGCAGCAATTGTCCTTCTTTAAGATCTGATCGTTTGCCGTAAAATAAAAGACATCCTCAACATCAAAGGCCTGTCACTGACAGGTCTTTTTGTTTTTGGCACCAAAAACCGTTTGCCTATTTGATTCAGGTTGGGATGACAACCACACTCTTTTGGTAAGCATACGGGCAGGAAACAACATAACTAAGGTGTATATGCTTAAACAAGTCCAGCAGATGGTGATCTTTCATGCGCTGAATAAGCAGCAGAGCTTTACCCGTGCCGCGCAGCTTCTGGATATTTCCCGGCCTCAGGTTAGTAAGCAGATCCAACAGCTCGAAGCCCGGCTTGGGGTTCAGTTGGTACAGCGGACCACACGCTCATTTGCCCTGACAGAAGCCGGGCTCAGGTTTGCCCGCCATTGTGCCAGTATTGTTGATGAAATCAACGAGGCGGAAAGCGAGCTGCTGACCGACCCCGATACCTTGCAAGGGGCGCTGCGGGTCGGTGTGGCTCAGTCCTTTGCGCTCAATCATATTGGGCCTTACATCTCTGAGTTTCATGAGCAGTATCCGTTGCTGGATCTGGAAATGAGCCTGTTTGACCACAAGGTGGATTTAATTGCAGAGCAATTGGATTTGTGGATTGGGATGATGGATGCACCGCCGGAAGGCTTTGTGGCTCGGCATCTGACCGATTGCCGTTTTGTGTTGGCGGCCAGCCCGGACTATCTGGCGAAGTCCGGGATACCGTATCAGCCGCAGGATCTGGGCGCGCATAATTGTATTACCTACCATAGCCGGGAGCGTAAGGATGATATCTGGTGTTTTCGGCAGGGCGCGCAAACCCAGAATGTGAAGGTGAAGGGAAATTACCGGGTTGATTCTGCTGATGCCATACGTGATGCAACCCTATCAGGGAATGGGATCGGCTATCTGGCTACCTATCTGCTGAAAGATGAGTTCCGCGAAGGGCGGCTGATCCGCTTAATGCCGGACTGGGAACTGAGTCAGCACCTGCCTTTATATGCAATTTATCCGCGCCACAAGTTTTTGCCCCTGAAGGTCAAAGTCTTTATTGATTTCGTCCGGGCGCATATCGGTGAGCCTGCTATCTGGGACCGGACTTTGTTCTGAGAGATGAGAGAGTGGTGATTTCCCTAGACTAGTCTAGGCGATATCCGGCGAATGCGAGGGGATGACTCCTGGAAAAATGATGGTCCATTGAGGAGCGACAATAAATTCTCGCGGGGAATTGAGGGAGGGGATTGTTCTGTAGAGAAACAACAGTATTCCTGTGAGGCACCAATCTGCCGATTTCGTTTGCTTTGGCGGGAAAGTCGGCAATTTTCCCTTTGGGTGTATCGCAAGTGTAAAAAGCGATAACAATTTGAACCTTGTCACAGTTTTATTTATCCCTACAATGCCGCCGCAATCGTTTACTACAAGCTTTACACTGGAGAATGACCTTGAGTTATCTGGTCAGCCTATTAGGCGTTGTCACACTATTTGCGGTTGCTATCTTATTTTCTGAAAATCGTCGGGCGATCAACTGGCGGACCGTTGGCGGTGCGTTTGGGATTCAGCTCGTGTTTGCCGGCTTCATACTGTACGTACCGCTTGGGCGAGACGTGTTGAACACGGTGTCCGGCGCTGTCTCCGGTGTGATTGATTACGGCCGTATCGGCTCTGAGTTTCTGTTTGGCGACTTGGCGAAGTTTAAAATCGGCTTTATTTTCGCGGTCAATGTTCTCCCGACCATCGTATTCTTCTCTGCCTTGATTTCCGTGTTTTACTACCTCGGTGTCATGGGGTGGGTGATCCGCGCTATGGGCGGTGCATTGCAACGTCTGCTGGGGACCAGCCGGACTGAGTCGATGTCGGCCACGGCCAATATCTTTGTCGGTTCCGTTGAAGCGCCGCTGGTCGTCCGTCCGTTCCTGGCCAAGATGAGTCGCTCTGAGCTGTTCGCTGTGATGGTGGGCGGTCTGGCCTCGGTGGCCGGCGGTACCCTGGTTGGTTATGCCGGGCTGGGTGTTGAAATCAGTTATTTGATCGCGGCCAGCTTTATGTCGGCCCCGGCTGGTCTGATGATGGCTAAGATCCTGGTGCCGCAGACCGAAATGCCGCTGGAGCAAGATGAACTGGAAACGCAAGAAGACAATGCGCCGGTCAATATCATCGATGCGGCGTCGCAAGGTGCGTTGAGCGGCTTACAAATCGCGATGGCGGTGGGTGCTAGCCTGCTGGCGATTATCAGCCTGATTGCCCTGCTCAATGGTGGCCTGGGTCATCTGGGTCAACTGATTGGGCTGGAGCATCTGAGCCTGGAGTTGCTGTTTGGCTATCTGTTTGCCCCGGTTGCCTGGCTGATTGGTGTGCCTTGGTCTGAAGCGACCGTGGCTGCGAGCCTGATCGGCAAGAAGATCGCGGTCAATGAGTTTGTCGCGTTTGCCGATCTGATGGCGGTGAAAGCGCAGCTCAGCGAGCATTCGCAGGCGATTGTGACCTTTGCCCTGTGTGGCTTTGCCAACCTGACTTCCATTGCCATGCTGATGGGGGGGCTGGGCGGTGTGGTCCCGAGCCGACGTCCGAACATTGCGCGCCTGGGGATGAAAGCTATTTTCGCAGCGACGCTGGCCAACCTGATGAGTGCGACCGTTGCCGGGGTTTTCTTGTCCTTCTGATTTTTCTGCAATGGCTGCAATGACCACAGAGCGCTTCGGCGCTCTGTTTTTGTTAGCGCTGAGAATGCGGTTCCGGTATTGAGCCAGGCCAAAAAATTACCACAAAAAAAGCCCGCATCGCGGGCTTTCTTTGTGCGTACATCTAAGACCTAAGGGCAAGTTAAATACTAGCGGACACCCGGAGGCCAAAGTGTCTTAATCCTGATACGGATGCGGCATTCAACCCTTTTGGGTCTTTTCATCCAGAAATGACGCAGCTGTTGCGCCCTTGGTTTGCAACAGTTCGTTGCGAAACAGGCTGGAGGCCGGTGTGCCAATGATCGGAACTGTTTTGCGAGCGCAGGCGCAGTCGATGTACCATGATGCGATGTGAAAGTCTCTAGCGGCATTGACGCGACAGGCCCAAGATACCAAACGCAGACAACATGAGGGACGCCATGAAATCGCCGGTTGATAAATTACTGCAAGGCCATGCCCAGCTGGTTCATTCTGAAGCGCTGAAGGTATATTCTCATACCCAACGCGAAGATGGTGACTGGATCCTGCATACCCTGATGATCGACGGGTGTGATGCGCCGTTTCAGTTTCGCCGCAAGAAAAAGTATCAGAGCCTCAAAGGCTGCCCGGTCAATATGACTTATTACCCGAGCATTGAGACGATTGCCGGGTTTGAGATGGAAGTGATGAAAGTGGTACGGATCAAGCGCGCTTAAGTGAGTGCGATCAAATACGCCGGCTGTTTTTGGCGCCGGCTTTATAGCTCGGCGCTGATTTCGATGATTTTTTCTCTCAGCCAGCGATGGGCTTGGTCTGCATTCATTCTTGGGTGCCAAAACATAGAAACCGTGATGGCGGGGACGTCAAAGGGCAGCGGGAAGCGATGCATTTCTTGGCAAAAGCTTGCGGTGTGCCTGGCCGGAACGGTTGCGATACATCCGGTGGCCCGCGCCAGCGCGACTGCACCGGTATAGCTGCCGACAACTGCCTGAATCGTGAGGAGGCGCTCCGGCTTGCTCAGCATGGACTCCAGGTGGCAGTTGTTTTGATTGTCCCGGAATACACCGATATGTCGCCCGTCGAGATATTTGCTCAGCGTAACTTTGGTGTTAGAAAGGGGGTGATCTTTGCTGACCACCCCGATGAATCGATCGTCAAACAACCTGCGGACCAGCAGCTCCGGGTGGGTGGTTGCTTTGAGTTTTCCGGTCTCAATATCCACACTGCCATCGCGTAAACCGTTGCCCTGGGAGGCGGCGCGCGGTAGGAAGCGAATACGAATGCCCGGCGCTTGTGCTGCCACGCGTTTGACCAGCTCGCCGCCAATACTTTCCATAAACCCGTCACTGGCAACTAAGGTAAAGGTCCGCTCGATTCCGGCAATATCCAGCGGTGTCGCAGGTTTTAAGATCGCCTCGGCGTCCAGGGTCAATCGACTGACCCGAGCCTGAATCTCCAACGCTCGCGGGGATGGCACCAAGCCTCGTCCGGCCCGGACTAACAGCGGATCATTCATGGTTGCTCGCAACCGTGCCAGCGTCCGGCTCATGGCGGATTGGCTCAGATTCATCCGCTTTGCGGCCCGGGCAACATTGCGCTCTTCAAGCAGAATGTTGAGCGCAGGGAGCAGATTCAAGTCGTTGTCTTTCATTGATTCACCTATGGCGTTTGGTGCATGTGATGAGTGTAAATCATGCACCTTCCGCTGTATATGGGGCGCTTTTAGAATGGATTGAAACTTGATTTTCAATCCGGAGAAGTGTGTATGAGAGAAGATATTTCAGAGCTGGCGCGGGAGGAATCGTTCCCCCTGGCCAGTCGGTTGGCATTGGTAGGGCTGGCCATGGGGCTGTTGCTCTCGTCGTTTAATATCAGTGTGGTCAATGTTGCGCTACCCGACTTGGCCAACAGGCTTGCTGTGTCGATGCCGGCGGTGCAATGGCTGGTCGTGACTTATCTGCTGGCCATGACTTGTCTGATGCCCATGGCAGGCTGGTGGGGCGACCGGTGGGGGCGCAAGCCGGTGATGTTGTCGGGGATCTGTATTTTCTCGCTGGGGACCATCGGCTGCGTATTAGCAGAGAGTCTGACCCCGTTGATCATGGCGCGCCTGGTTCAAGGGGTGGGGGCTGCGCTGATGATCAGCCTGGCGATGACCTTTGTCAGCGATTTGCTCCCGGCGTCAAAAACGGGACTTGCGATGGGTGTGTTGGGCACCACCTCTGCGGTCGGGACCGCCCTTGGC
Organism: Photobacterium atrarenae; assembly: GCF_024380015.1. Lineage (NCBI taxonomy): Bacteria > Pseudomonadati > Pseudomonadota > Gammaproteobacteria > Vibrionales > Vibrionaceae > Photobacterium > Photobacterium atrarenae. Next base: position 2,057,182 of record NZ_CP101508.1, on the reverse strand, counting down.
CCGGTTTTGGGCGGGTTGTTGATCACGTATTTTCACTGGCATGCTCTGTTCTATGTCAGTCTACCGGTGAGCATCTTGTCGTTTTTGATCTCGGCGCGCCAGTTGCCGGATCGCCGTTCGGTCGCCCCAAGTTCGGTTCCGCAAGGCCATTTGTGGCACCACCTCAGGGAAAGCACAGGGCTGCAACGCAGCTGTGGCGCAAACTTTCTCGTTTCGGCAGTGATTATGTCGACCATGGTGGTGGGCCCGTTTTACCTCAGCGATGGGATCGGACTGACGACGGAGCAGATTGGCTTGGTGATGGCATTCGGCCCGGTTGTTGCTGCCGTGACCGGAGCGCCTGCCGGAAAGTTAACCGATAACCGGGGCCCCGGTTTTGTCATCCGGACGGGGCTTGTGGTGATGTTGTCTGGCTGCTTGCTTATTGCGCTGCTCTCCATTTGGGGGTTGAGCTTCCCTGGAGCGGCAGCGTTTGGCTATGTGGTTCCCTTGGTGATGATCACGGCCGGCTATGCGATGTTTCAGGCGGCAAACAACACCTTGGTGATGAAAAACGTTCAAGAAGGGCGCAAAGGTGTAACGTCAGCACTGCTGAATCTTTCCCGCAACCTGGGCCTGATGGCCGGCGCCTCCGTGTTGGGGTGGGTGTATCTCGTTGCAATGGCTGTTGCGCCAACCGGGCAGCCTCAATCGGTCGTTGCGTTTGCAGTCACATTTGTTGTCTCGGCAGGGCTGGTCATGCTGGCATTGAGTGGCATGGTGAGGAAGCGCACCTGACGGTCATCATCGCGCCTGAGGCAGAGAAGAAAAGCGACTGAAGAGTGCTTCAGCCGCTTGGAAACCACGTTGCTGACCAGGCTTTAAGGGGCCATCAACGCATCAGTGATTTGGAAGCCGTAAATCAGCACCAGGCCAATCACCCCGGTCATCACCAGGTAGTAAATTGTCGGGATCACGGTTTTACGGAGTGTGGCTCCTTCGCGGCCCAGAAGACCAACGGTTGCTGAGGCTGCAACGACGTTGTGGATCGCAATCATGTTTCCGGCGGCGGCACCGACCGCTTGCAGGGCCACCACGGCGGCGCTGGAGATGGTCAGGGTTTGCGCGACTTCAAACTGGAACTGGCTGAACATCATGTTTGAGACCGTGTTGGAGCCGGCGATGAAGGCACCCAGGGCACCAATGGTCGCACTCAGGGCCGGGAACAGATCGCCCACCAGGTTTGAGGCAAAGTTTGCTGTGGTCACCGGCATGCTGGCCAGGTCAGCGCCATTGACCCCGGAATTAATGAAGATACGAACCATCGGGATGGTGAAGATCAGTACGAAACCAGCGCCCACCAGGGTTTTGCTTGATTCATGAAACGCCTGCATCATTGGTGCGATTTTGCGTGATTGCAGCAACACGGCCAGCAGGGCAACAAATACCAGGATCCCGCCCGGCAGATACAGCGGCTGGATTGCCGCGCTGATCCCGCTCTCACCCAGGATGTTGGAGAAAGAGAGGCTGATGCCGACCAGAAAGCCTTTGAAATCGGCACTGACCCGGCTGGCGACCAGGATCACAGCCAGCAGGACATAGGGTGCCCAGGCCAGCGCCAAACCCATAGGTTTACCTTGTGTTTCTTTGATATCCATTTTCAGCGACCCCAGCCACTCTTGCGGCCACTTGTCCTCGCTTTCAAAATCCCACTGGGTTTTCGGTACCAGGAACCCTTTCTTAGCAGCGGTGACTACAATCGCCAGGCCAATCAAGCCGCCGATCAGAGACGGGAATTCCGGACCTAGCAGGACACCGGTCAGGGCATAGGGCACGGTGAATGCCACCCCAGCAAACAGGGCGAACGGTAGAATATCCAGCCCTTCGGTCCAGCTCCTGTTCTTGCCGAAGAAGCGGGTCAGCATCATCGCCATCAGCACCGGCATCAGGGTGCCGACCGTGGCATGGATCAGGGCGACGTTGGTGGTGATTTGCTGTAGGTAGAAATCCCAACTTGCGCCATTGTTCGCCAGCGCTTCGGAAATATTATGGGTGTCGAGGCCTTTATTCACCCCGACGATAATCGGTGTACCAACGGCACCGAAAGAAACCGGGGTGGATTGGATCATCATGCCCATCAGGACGGCGGCAAGAGCTGGAAAACCGATGGCGACTAAAAGCGGGGCAGCAATTGCAGCAGGAGTCCCGAAACCGGAAGCACCTTCAATGAAGGAGCCGAAGCACCAGGCGATAATAATGGCCTGGATCCGCCGGTCAGCGGATATATCGGTAAAGGCATTGCGGATGGTGGTGATGGCGCCGGTGTGCTTCAGGGTATTGAGCAGGAAAATGGCGCCAAACACAATCCACAGTACCGAGACGGTGATCGCCAGTCCTTGCAGTGTCGAAGCAAAGATGCGGGTCGCGGACATCTCCCAGCCCAACAGGGCGATAGCTACGGTGAGCAGAAAGGCCACCGGCATAGCGCGTTTCGCCGGCCAGTTGAGGCCGACCAGCAGCACGGCGGCTACTACGATCGGGGAGAACGCAAGTAACGCGAGTAGGGTATCGTTCATGATAGTACTTCCTTCGTACAGCGATGTTGTGTGTCAGAGGTTCAGTATTAAGTGTTATCGGTTGTGATGCTTTTGTTAATTCGGTGTGATGATGACCCTTTATTTTTTTCTGATATAGGGAAATAATGAAAAAGATTAATTCCAAATATTGATAAATAACGGCGATACATGGCTAAAACAGATGACTTAATCCTGTTTGCACAGGTGGTGGAACATGGCTCGTTCAGTAAGGTGGCGGAGCTAAATTCCCTTACGAACTCAGTGGTTAGCAAGCGAATTGCTCGGCTGGAAGAAGATCTCGGAGTGCAGCTTTTGTATCGGACCACCCGAAAGTTAACAGTGAGTGAAGCGGGCAAAGTGCTGTATCAAGGTGCGAAAAATGTGAAGCAGGCAGCACTGGAAGCAGTCGATGCGGTGAGTGGGTATGGCGAAAAAGTCAGCGGTCACGTCAAAATGTCGGTCCCGACCATCTCCGGTGACTTGTTGCTGGCGGATGCCGTGGCGGAATTTTGTACCCTGCATCCCGGTTTGACGGTCGATATGTCGCTGGATAACCGCTTCGTCGATCTGATTGAGGATGGATATGATCTGGTGATCCGAACCGGGTATCTGGAAGATTCGAGCCTGATTGCCCGCCATATTCTCGACTCGCAATGGGTGATTTGCGCTGCTCCGGCGTATATCAGCCGCCGCGGTCGGCCGCGGGAACCAGAAGATCTGGTGGATCATAATTGCCTGCAATACGCTTACCAGACCACCGGCGCCGCAGAATGGGAGTTCATTGGTGCGCAGGGTAACTATATCCTGCGTGTTGATGGTAATTTTTCGACCGATAATGCTACAGCCCTGCGCAAAGCGGCCTTAGGTGGTTATGGCATCGCCTACGTACCGCGTTGCCTGGTCTATCACGATTTGATGGAAGGCAAACTGGTGGATCTTTTTCCGGACAAAGTCGGCAAAAAGCTGGGCATTTATGCTGTTTATCCCTATACCCGCCAACCGTCTCAAAAAATACGCTTGCTGATAGAACATATCCGTAACCGTTACCTGTCCATGAACCACTATTTTTAATCCCCCCGCGTTACGGCGCCCGAAGTTGCTGCCTGCATCAACCCCCTGAATCCATCTCACACATCAGGCGCAGGCAGCCTACTCTGAACCTCAACAGCTGCCACTACCGGGTCCTGTTTTAGAACAGAGAAACGGTCTAGGTTCTGGCTGGATATACTTTCAGTAGGTCATCTCAGGCAGGTAAAACAATGTATTGGTATCTTTATGTGCTGAAAAATTACGCGGTCTTTCGGGGCCGGGCACGGCGGCAGGAATACTGGTATTTTTTCCTGTTTAATTTGCTGATCAGCCTCACCCTGACCGGGGTCGATAAGCTGATCGGCAGCCCACCCAGTGGGGAAGGGGCCGGGATGCTGGCCAGTGTGTATTCACTGGCGGTGCTGATCCCCAGTATCGCCGTTGGGGTTCGTCGGTTGCATGACATCGGTCGCAAGGGCTGGTGGATGTTGCTGGCGCTGATCCCGCTCATTGGCACCCTTGTACTGGTGTATTTTTTCATTCAGGACAGTCAGCCCGGTGCCAACGAATACGGCCTCAACCCCAAAGAGATCGATACCGATTCGGTGGGACACTTTAAGGTTTGAAGCGGAAAAACCGAAGGTAATCATCACACAGCCATATTGATTGAATGTTGTTGGGAGAGTCATGAAGAAGCATGTGCATGAAATCCTGATCGTGACGGGCACCCGGCCGGAAATTATCAAAATGGCACCGGTCTACCAGGCTTTTCAAAGCAGTGGATATGCCATTGACTGGTGCCATACCGGGCAGCATGATTCACTGGCAGCACAAACTTTTGCGGTGTTTGCCATTCAGCCTGATGTCGTCTTCGAGCGTCCGGCGGGAACGGGCCTGCCGGCACTGCTGGGCGGACTGATCAACCATATTGATCAGCAATTGCACCGGAAAGCTTATCAATGTGTCCTGGTTCATGGTGATACCAGCTCAACCCTGGCCGGTGCGCTGGCCGCTTTCTACCATCAGGTACCGGTCATCGGCCATGTTGAGGCCGGACTGCGTTCTGGCGATCTGCATCATCCGTTTCCCGAAGAGCTCAATCGCGTCGTGGTTGCGAAAATTGCGAATTACCATTTCGCTCCGACTCGGGCGGCTGAGCAGGCTTTGCTGCAAGAAGGCGTCAGCGGGGAGAGGATTCTCGTCACCGGGAATACGGCGATTGATGCCCAGCAGTACCTGCTGGCAAGTGGTGCGATTACTGCCAGGGAGACCAACCAGGTACTGGTCACGGCCCACCGGCGTGAAAACTGGGCCGCGATCCCGACGATTTGTGCTGCGATCAAAGCATTGAGCCAACAACAGGCGGGCCTGAAATTTATTGTTGCTACCCATCCCAATCCAGCGGTCAAACAGGCTGTGCTGGATGGCCTGGCGGACTGTCCGGCGGCGTCCGTGGTGCCGCCGCTTAATTATGTTCAGCTGCAACAGGTGTTGGCTCAGTCGGTGCTGGTCATGACCGACTCGGGCGGGATCCAGGAAGAAGCGCCGACGTTCGGTACCCGGGTGGTGGTGCTGCGCGAAACCACCGAGCGGCCGGAAGCGCTGGCGATGGGGTTGTCGCAGCTGGCCGGGGCCACGGATGTGGCGCGAATTGTCTCAGCGGCGGAATCGTTACTGGCGCTCGGTCGGGCAAAGGGTGTCATCAATCCGTATGGGAGCGGTCAGGCCGCCCACCTGATTGTCGAAGCGGTGCAACAGGTGTTTGATGAGCGGGTTTGATTTCTTCGTTACGTATCTCTACGGCCTGAAGTCAGTGCTGATTGTGCTGATGATCACCTTGATGATCTGTGGCCTCGACGATCTCTTGATTGACTTGTGCTACTGGATTCGGCGCGCCTGGCGCTCAAACACCGTCTATAAGAAATACACCCGCAAGCAGGCGGTAGAGCTCTATCGCAAGGTTGAGCAGCCGTTGGCGATTATGGTGCCGGCCTGGCAGGAGCACGGGGTGATCGACAAGATGGCCGAGCTGGCCGCTTCTAAACTGGATTATGAAAACTACCAGATTTTTGTCGGCACCTATCCCAATGATCCGCAAACCCAGCAAGATGTAGATTCCGTGTGCGCCCGTTATCCCCATGTTCATAAGGTGGTTTGCGCCCGGCCGGGACCGACCAGCAAAGCCGATTGTCTCAATAACATCATTGCCTCCATTGTTGAGTTTGAAAAAAAAGCCAAGCTGGAATTTGTCGGCTTCATTCTCCATGACGCTGAAGATATCTTGTCGCCAATGGAACTGCGGCTCTTTAACTACCTGCTGCCCGGTAAAGATCTGATCCAGTTGCCGGTCTACCCTTATACCCGCAAATGGTACGAGATGACGCCGGGACACTATGCCGATGAGTTTGCCGAGCTGCACGGTAAGGATGTTGTGGTGCGCGAAGCGATTGCCGGCCAGGTGCCCAGCGCCGGTGTCGGCACTTGTTTTAGTCGCCAGGCGATCTTAAGGCTGTTGGTGGAAGGGGACGGGTTGCCGTTCGATGTTCAGTCGCTGACCGAAGATTACGATATCGGATTTCGCCTCAAACAGTGGGGAATGAATGAAATTTTTGTTCGCTTTCCGGTTGAAGATCGGGAGCAAACCACCCTGAGGGAGAACGCGCGCGGGGTGTCGATGCGCGAAGGCAGTGTGGTCTGTGTTCGCGAGCACTTTCCGGATACCTATCACACCGCCGTGCGGCAAAAGAGCCGTTGGATCATCGGTATTGTGTTTCAGGGCTTTAAAACTCATAAGTGGACCAAAGACTGGCGGGTCAATTATTTTTTGTGGCGGGATCGGCGTGGTCTGGTCAACAATACCGCTGGTTTTCTGGCGATGCTGCTGTTGCTACAACTGCTTTCGCTGCTGATCTACAGTTATCTGTCGGACGACAGCTACCGGTTTATGGCGATCATCACCGATGATCTATTGACCCGGACACTGCTCTATATCAACACCCTGCTGTTGCTCAACCGCTTGCTGCAGCGGTTTTATTTCGTGAGCCAGTATTACGGCTACCGGGAAGGGGGGCTGTCGTTACTCCGGATCCTGTGGGGCAACATCATCAATTTTTCTGCCAACCTGCGGGCGTTGTACCAGGTGCTCCAGCAGGGTGATCCGCGCCGGGTCGCCTGGGATAAAACCGAGCACTATTTCCCCAGTGTCGACACCGAATCGCGCAAGGTTCCGCTCGGCCAGATCCTGGTTGAGCATGGCCATTTGAGCCAGGCACGGCTTGATAGAGCCGTGCTGGATTGTCCGCCGTATCAACGATTGGGGACATATCTGGTATGTACCCGGCAGGTCACCAACCATGCGCTCAGTATGGCGATTGCTGAGCAGTATCATGCCGGCTATCAGGCATGCGATCCCTTTACCCTGGATGAAAGCCTGATTGCGCTGCTGCCGAAGAAACTGGCACTGAAATATGCAGCACTGCCGATCGCCCTGGACAATAACACGGTGATCCTGGGCAAAGAAGCAGCACTCAGCCCGGTGGCCCTGGCGGCGATTGAGCGCCGCATAAAGCGCCCGGTTCAGTGGGTGATCACCACTAATGGCGCAGTGACCCTGGGACTTCGCTACTGGTATCTGGCGGCGAAAGACACAAACCCGACTCCGGCCCTGACGGCTGCGCTCAACAAGGGCGAGATTTCGCCGGACCAACAGCGAGTGATCTTAGATAGCTATTATGCCTCGCAATGCCAATTGGGCGCTTGTCTGCTTTCGGCCCGGCAAATTGAACCGGCAGTGTTACATCAGGCGTTGCTGGTGTTCGAATCGGTCGAGGACCAGAGTTTGGGAGCGTTTCTGGTCAGCCGCGGTTATGTCTCTGAGGCCGGTGTGCAGCAGGCATTGCAGGTGCAGGCCGAACAACAGCTGACGATCTCACAACTCATTGCGCGGCATCGGGAGGAGCGACAATGAAGCGCGCGCTGAGGGTGGGATTCATGCTGCTTGTATTCTGCCAGGCATCGGGAGGGAGTCTTGTCTGGGCTGCCGAGCCCGCGGGCGATATTTATCAGGGGCTCACAGAGTACCAGCAATTTCGGACTTACCCATATATCGATAAAGCATTTCGTAAAGAGCAGCAGCAGGATTATGACGCGGCGCTGGCGGAGGTCAACCGGGCGCTGAAGCTGCTTCCGGAGCATGTGCCTTTTCTGAAATACGCCTATACGCTGAGTGTAAAGGCCGGACGGCCGGAGGAAGAACTTGAGCATCTGGTGATCCGGATCCCTGCCGAGCAGCGGGATGATTTGTTGCTGGATCTCCGGTTGAAGGCCTCGGAAAATGCCCAGCTATACGCCCCCTTTGAGTTGGAAACCATGACGCAAGGGCTGAGTGACGCTCAAATACAACAATGGTATCTGACGCATTTATACGCTATTGAAAGCCGAAAAGGGGCAACAGCAGCCCTGAACTGGAGTCTCAAGCAGCCTGAGCGGTTCAAATCTGCCGAAGCCCGGCGATTTGAAGCCTATACCTTGTATCAACTGCACCGTTACCCGCAAGCGGTCGTGATTCTTGAGCCTTTGGTGGAGCAGCAGCCGGTGCGTGACAAAGACCTTGAATATCTGGCGCAGATGTATATGAGCCTGGGGCAGGCCGCCGCGTTCCGTCAAACGGTGGCCCGTATTCCCGATGATGGGGTGAAAAAGCGCCTGTGGGAAAGCTATGTCGATGAACTGCTCAGCACCAATCGGCTTGCGGAAGCCAAAACAGTCCTGAATACCTTGGCGCAGGCGGGCCTGCTTACGGATCGCCATCGTGAACAGCGGGCACGTTTGAATATGCTCAGTACCGCACAACTGCAACAAATCACGGAGGAGAGGCGGGTACTGAGCCCGTGCATGAAAGAAGCCATGAGACTGGCGCAAGCGCACGAAGATGAGCGGGGCAGGGTTGTGTTGGCACAGTGTCCGGTTGAGGATAACCCGGTCAAATGGTTGGCGCTGGCGGAATCTCTGGGGGCGTATTCCCTGCTGGCAGAGCAATCTTTTCAATCGCCGGAACTGGCGCGTAAGCGTCGTGCTGTTTTGGTGAAACATTATCAGCAGCAAGGGGAATGGCGGCGGGTTATCGCCCTGCTGAGACACAGCCGGCGCGAAGGGGATCGCAAAGTGCTGGCTGAGGCCATGCGTCAGGTCGGGATGGGAGAGGATGCGGCGAAAATTCTGTTTGAGTTGTATCAGCGCACGCGCAATGTCGCGTATCTTGATGCGGCGACCTACACCCTCAGTACCTTGTCCGAACCTCAACCGGCGCGACAGGCGGCGATGTTTACCGAAGGAATGCGTTTAACGCCGAAGGCCTTCCTCAAACACGCCAACCTGGTCAATCGTGCTGCGACTCTGGCTTATCAGAATGTCGCCTGGTTCACGGTATCGCAGATCGACTTGTTGAACACGGCACTGGCAGAAAGCGCGAAGGTTGGTCCCTATAAATGGCAGGTCCAGGGTAAATGTAATGCCCTGACACCGCAGGACCGCTACGCTACAGCGCGCTTCGCCCGGCGGGTGGTTGCGTATTGCCTGGTTGCTGAGCAGCCTGAAGCTGCGGCAAAACTGTATGCGGCGACTTTGTCGGAGACGCCGAGCCTGGCAGAGAGCACGATTGTTGCACGCTGGTATGCTCAGGCCCAGGCTTACCGGCAAAGCTACCCGTACTGGCGCAACATGAATGCGGCAGTCTTGTCGGAAGGGGATCGGTATCTCTATATTCGTACTTTGTATGAAGTTGGAGAGTTTGAGCTGGCCGAGTTGTATTGGCGGAACACGGATTTTGAGCAGGACAATCCATACTGGTGGCTACTGGGGTTGAACCTGGCTGCAGAGCTCAATGATCAACGGGTGTTTGACACGCGGCTAAAGCTGGCCTTTTACCGGGCGCCATCACCACAGGTCGCCAGGCAGTTGGCTGAGCGTTATCTGGCGACAGGTGATACTCAGGCGTTACGGGTGTTAACGGCGACCGTCGTTGAGAAAGATGCCGCTGATCAGCGTGGTGAGATGAGCGCCACGCTGGGCTATCTGCTGGCGCCGACGTCTCCGCTGTTAGCGGAGAAACTGTTTCGGCAAGCTGTTCAGGTTGAGCCGTATCGCACCGATCTGACTTTAAAGTCTGAATATGCCCGGGTGGCTGCTGAGAATGGGCGGAAAGTTCGGGCAGCGGAACTTTATGCGGAAAATATCGACCAGCTGGCTGCAAACGCAACGCTTGAGGTGGGGCAGCGGCAACAGCTGGATTATTTCCGCCGCGCCCATCGCGATCTGGAGCAGGGCTGGAAATTCACCGTGGCCGGTTGGGTCGGGGAGAGCAATGGACAGGCTGTTCCCGGCTACTCAGACGTCACCGGTGATTTCTTCCTTTATGAAGAGGCCCGCTATTATTTGGATGAGACTTGGCTACCGCGCAGCGCGCTGTCGCTTGCCGGGTTGCACAGCGGACAGTACCGATCAGGTAATGGCAGTGAGGCAACCCATGAACTGGACTTGGGGTTTGTCTATCAGCCGCTGAAAAACTGGAATTACTATTTAAAAGCCGGCCTCAAGCAATCTTTTTCAGGTGGGGGCTCCCAAACCCGGCCGTATGTGCGGTTCAGCGCGGATGTGTTTTCCCGTGATGCCTGGAGTAAATCCTGGAAACTCGGGCAGGCACACTGGTTGTACCAAAACCTGTATCTTGATGGCTTGTACTATCTGAACCGAGATGACGGACATGCTTTATATGGCCGTTATGAGCTGGGCCAGACGTTTAAAATAGCGGTGCGACACCGCCAGTTGCTGACGCCGTATGGATTTGGCCAACGGAGCGAAAACGAAAGCAAACTGGCCAGGCAGCAGGATAGCCGGGTCGGGTTGGGGGCCAGCTGGCGCTGGGAATGGTACCCGAGCCATTACGACGGTTATGATGTCGTTTCTGAAGTGGGGCTGGAATGGCAACATATACTCGACAGCGATGCACTGGAAGATACAGGCAACGCCGTGTTGCTGCGCTTTTCATCTTTTTTTTAACCAGTTTTCTGCTCGGTGCGTGTAGCGTGCTCCCGAGCCGCCAACCGGCGACGGACCTGTTTTACCAGCCGCTGAATCAGGATCAGCCGGTCAGCGAACGACAGTGGACGACGCTGGCACACACTCTCCGCCAGGAGGGGATCGCCACGTTGATTGTGCAGTGGTCGCACTATGGCCCTGAGACCTTCGGTGGCCCCCAAGGTTGGCTGGCTGAAAATCTGGAGACTCTGATGCAGGCAGGTTTGCCACTGTGGTTCGGGCTTTATTCAGATCCAGGGTATTTTAAGAAGATTCACAGTGATGCTGGATCGCAGCAGCACTACCTGTACCAATACTTCGCCGCTGTGAATGCGACGTACCAGCAATGGCAGCCCTGGCTCAATCGTCACCGACACCAGATCCGGGGCTTGTATTTGCCGCTTGAGCTCAGTGATTATGACTTTCCCACGGCGGCCCAACGGGCACAACTCTCTCAAATTCTGGCCCGGCAGGTAGACCGTTATCCGTATCCGCTGATGATCAGCTTGTATCTGGCCGGAAAACTGACTGATGCTGAAATTGCTGAATGGGTCTCGCAGCTCACAGCAATGGGACTCCGGGTTTATGTCCAGGATGGCGCTGGCACGCAAAGCCTCGACAGCGCGACCCGTCAACGATATTTGTCACAATTACCGTGTAATGTCGGGTTGGTCAAAGAGATTTTTCAGCAAGATAAAAGTAGCCGCCAGTTTCAAGCGGCGCGCCTTGAAGCAGCGGCCTATCAGCAGATCCGTCATCAAACCAGTTGTCATCCCCGCGCCCTGTTCTCCATGCGATACCTGCCACTTCCGGCGCAGCCGTTGCAGTTGGTACTGACATCAGAAAAATAAAATACAAGCTGGTAAAAATATAAGCATTGTCAGTGATGTATTTTTAAGGTGATGAAAGTTCTGTTTCTCGTTATTAATCTGATGTTCTATATGTGTATATCTTCCGTTTGCTATTAGAGTTATTTAATTTTTTAAAAAGTGCTGTGTTGTTTTTATTTTCGTTATTTACAGATACAGTCGTTTTATTATTTTGGTACCCATGGGTTAAATCTGTTATTGCATAGATTTCGTTATGATTCTGAGAGGAGGGTAAGGGTTATTGTTCACATGTTATTGGTGTAAGATGTTGTTTTATATTGCTTTGTCTTGTGTTGTGTGGTTGTTTTCTTGGTGTTTGTTTTGTTGCTGTTTGATGGGTTTTATTTGTTTTAAAATTGTTCACCTTCAATTCTCTCTCATCTCATGTGACTTCTTAGTTGTGAGAATTGAGAATAAGTGTCTTGGGTTTTATTAACTTACACCTATTTTTTAATATATTCTTTGGTTCGTGGAATGAATGCTAAAAACATCGTTGGCGTTTTTATTTAGATTGTGTGGTTATACTTCATGACCATGAGTTTTATTTTGCAAGTCATAATGAGTCCGCGGAGGAATGAGATGAAACTAAATAAGGTTACACTATCATTACTGGCAGTGTGTATTGGTTATTCCGGCTTTGCTGCTTCAGAAAACTATGTTTCGAGTGGTTCTGTATATGATGGAGGTACGTATACAAATCACGAGGTAAGTGGTGATGATACGGCATCTTATGATGACACCACGGATGATACAACGGACGGCTATGACACCGATGATGACACAAGCGATGACATGACAGGTAGTTATGGTTATGACAATGATACCACGGACGATACAGCGGATGACTATGACACCGGTGATGACACAAGCGATGACATGGCTGGTGGTTACGACGATGATACTACGGATGATACAACGGACGGCTATGACACCGGTGATGACACAAGCGATGACATGACAGGTAGTTATGGTTACGACGATGATACCACGGATGATACAACGGACGGCTATGACACCGGTGATGACACAAGCGATGACATGGCTGGTGGTTACGACGATGATACCACGGATGATACAGCGGACGGCTATGACACCGGTGATGACACAAGCGATGACATGGCTGGTGGTTACGACGATGATACCACGGACGATACAGCGGACGGCTATGACACCGGTGATGACACAAGCGATGACATGGCTGGTGGTTACGACGATGATACCACGGACGATACAGCGGATGACTATGACACTGGTGATGACACAAGCGATGACATGACAGGTAGTTATGGTCACGGGGATGATGCTACGGATGATACAGCGGGCGGCTATGGCACCGGTGATGATGCAGAGAAGCAACGGTTAGCTCTGAATTTAGTGGGCACTGGTGAGATGTATGAAATGGAGGTTCCGGATATTGATGGTGACGGCCAACCTGATCCTGCATTTTGCTTTGATGTTGACTTGAAAAATATTGCAGATGGTGAGCTTGTGGGGACAGCGACGGATTGTTTGTCTAATATTGAGCCTGGCGAAAATGGCGGGTTGAAACTTGTTGGAACCACATTCTTTAACTTGCCGAATGGACAAATTGTCACTCGAGGTAAGACGACGGTTCAGCCCGTAAACGAGCCCACCGTCACGCCAGACGGTGAAGAGATTACTCATATTACCGGGGCATCAAGCGATGAAAATAGTGTTATTGCCACATCTGGTGAATATGGGGGGCATCAGGGGACCGTTCGTTTATCCGGCATGGTGAACTTATCCGAATTTAATAGCGGCGTTGGTGATCCTCTGTATTTTGACTGCATGTTCATTCTTGATTTAGAAGCAGTAGACATGAGCAAGAAGAGCCACAAAAAATGGTATCACCACTACCGTCATCAATATGATTGGAGACAGTACCATGGCAGATGGCATCATGACTATTAAGTGAACGATGGACCATCATTATTGGTTTATCAAAAATTCTAATGTAGTTATTGAGCGTTTTAACCAGCTAGGTTGACCCCTTATTTACTACGATTGGTATAGTATAAAGCCTAAAGTGAGTCGCTTTAGGCTTTTTCTTGGGACTGAAAAAATCACCTGAAACAGCTATCCAGCTGCTATTGGTGACATCTCGTCCATTTCTATGCGTTGGCAAACTGATAGGTGCGGTAACCCCCGATCAGGTTGCGGGCTTTGAAGCCGTTGTTGACCAGTTGGCGGTAAGCGACGTTGCCGCGCAGGCCGACAGCGCAGTAAACTACAATCTCTTTATCTTTCGGCAGTTCATTGATCCGTTGGCGCAACTGGTCAACCGGAATGTTCACCGCCCCTTCGAGGTAACCAATGTTTTCCAGCTCACCCGGGTTGCGGACATCCAGCAGTATCTGGTCGTCGGTCAGATGATCGATTTCATCAAAGTGGATTGGAGTCGCATCACCTTTGATGATATTGCTGGCAACAAATGCAGCCTGATTGATCACATCTTTAGCACTGCCGTAAGGCGGCGCGTAGGTCAGCTCCAGGTGCTGGAGTTGCTCGACGGTCATGCCGGCACGCTGGGCCACGGCCATCACATCAATCCGTTTGTCGATACCATCTCTTCCGACGGCTTGGGCGCCGAAGATTTTGCCCGATTGCGGATCGAATAGCATTTTGAACGAGACAATCTCTGCGCCTGGGTAGTAGCCGGCGTGGCTGGCGGCATGGACGAAGACTTTTTCGTAGCCAATGCCTTCACGCTGAAGCTGTTTCTCGTTTGTCCCCGTGGACGCGACGGCTAAATCAAACACTTTACATATCGCGGTGCCTTGGGTGCCTTGATAGGTTTCACTTCGTCCCAGCATGTTATCCGCGGCCATCCGGCCTTGGCGGTTGGCAGGCCCGGCCAGCGGTACCAGGCTTGGTTGCCCGGTGACAAAATTCTGTGTTTCGACCGCATCGCCTACTGCGAATATCGACGGATCACTGGTTTGCATCTGGGCGTTGGTCCAGATCCCCCCCAGTTCGCCGACTTTCAACCCGGCTTCGGCAGCCAGTGTGGTTTCCGGACGGACGCCGACCGCCATGATGAGCAGATCTGTGGTCAGTTGTTCGCCATTATTGAGGCTGAGTTTCAGCTCTCCTTCCAGATGCTGATGCGCCACAGGCTCCCCGGCATCTTGGCTGGCGACAGACACATTCGGCATAAACTCAACCGCTTCCAGTGCGACGCCGAGGCGCAGATCGATCCCTTTCTCGCGAATTTCAGCGTGGACAAAGCCGGCCATTTCACGGTCAACCGGGGTCATAACCTGATTGGCCATTTCAATCAGGGTGGTTTTGATCCCGAGCTGGTGGAAGGCTTCCATCATTTCCAGGCCGATAAAGCCGCCACCGATGACCGTCGCATGCTCGGGCTTGTTCATTCGGATGGTGTCAATGATCCGATCCATGTCCGGAATGTTGCGCAGCGAGTGGGTGAGCGGATTATCAATGCCGGGGATCGGTGGGATCACTGGTGCTGCGCCCGGGCTGAGCAGCAAAAAATCGTAGTTTTCGTTGTACTCGCTGCCATCGAGCAGGTTTTTGACTGTCACCGTCTTGTTTTGGCGATCAATCCCGGTGACTTCGTTCATCACCCGGACATCAACGTTGAACCGGGCCAGAAAGCTGTCCGGGGTTTGCAGTAACAACTTGCTGCGATCTTTGATATCGCCGCCGATATGGTAGGGCAGGCCGCAATTGGCAAAGGAAACGAAGTTGCCACGCTCAAACATAATAATTTGCGCACTTTCACTCAAGCGTCGTGCGCGCGCAGCAGCTGAAGCACCACCGGCAACGCCACCCACGATAAGAATTTTTGTCATTGCTTGCTCCAAAACGATTGATATCACCGGACTGGTGATGGCCGACCCATATGTAAAGTGGCCTGCTACACCGGATTATTCTGAATGCCCAGCTTACTAAGGTTCATGACGGCCGGATAGATGGCCGATGAAATGATGTCACTATAAACTCAAAATTTAGCATTGTCTAATTAATGCCAATCTAATTTAGTGTTGACTAAATTTTAGTGTATCAGTAACCTCTAATAAAAAGATGAATCACTTATTGGTTGGGAGAAAATTATGGAAACATGGCCTTGGCAAGCATTACTCGGAGGCATGATGTTGGGGGGCTCTGCAGTGTTGTTATTGTTGTTTAACGGCCGCGTGGCCGGGATCAGCGGGATAGTAGCCGGTATCCTGAGACCGCAGCCGGGTGAGTTCTCATGGCGACTCCTGTTCCTGATTGGCATGGTATGCGCCGGTTGGATTGTCCCTTTGTTGGGCTTTGCGCTGCCGCAGTCGCTGCCGGTGTCTTCGCTGGGTTTGCTGGCGGTTGCCGGGCTGTTGGTTGGCATGGGCACTAAGCTCGCCAACGGCTGTACCAGTGGTCACGGGATCTGCGGCATGGGCAGGTTCTCGAAACGCTCGCTGGTTGCGACGCTGGTCTTTATGGCAACGGCATTTGCCACTGTGTTTGTTCGTGTTCATGGGTAAGAGGCTGTGATGTTTTTCAATTTGATTTCCCGACTGGTTGCTTTAGGGGCTGGCTTGTTATTTGGCACGGGCATGATGGTGTCCGGGATGGTCGATCCGGCCAAAGTGATTGGCTTTTTGGATCTAGCGGGTGACTGGGATCCGAGCCTGGCATTTGTGATGGGCGGCGCATTGCTGATATTCGCCCCGGCGTATGGGCTGCTGATCCGCCGTCGCCCTCAGCCGCTTTGTACTACTGAGTTTCACTTAAGCCAGAACAAAGCAATTGATGGCCGATTGATGGGCGGCTCGGTGCTGTTTGGCCTGGGCTGGGGGATTGCCGGCATTTGTCCGGGACCGGCAGTCACCTCGCTGTCAGGCGGCAGTTTTGAAATGCTGGTCTTCGTCGTCAGCATGATCTTCGGGATATGGGTAAGCAGTTTGTTCACTAAAAAGCGTGAATAAGACACAGCGGTTACTCTTGAGCGAGGATGATTCGGCTGATCTGAGCAAGGTGAACGCATTTATAGTCAGGCCATGACTTCAGGCGTTCACTTCAGCGGGTCGTCTGCAATGAGCGTGAAAGTGCTCTAGCCGATCATTGGTACGTGCTACGCATGAGAAAGGCAGTGAATGATGATGAAGTCAATTAAGCACTAGTTTTTCATAAATGGGATCTTATTTTTCATTATCGGTTGTTGTGGTTTGTACTTCAGCTCTATAAGTTGCTAATTGACCGAACGAAAATAGAATAATCAAAGGATGATTGTTCTGAAATCCACGATATCGTTTTTTGGAGTACGATAAATGACACATCATTCGCCTGGGCTGCGAATAACAGCGATGAACCGCCTGACCTCGGTGCTCAGCACCGTGAAGCGCTTATATTGCCAATCTTATCGCTTTCCTGCGTTTACCTCCCAGTATTACGGTTTTCTGACCGTCTCTCGATTTAGCTTTTCACGCTAATTTTTTGTCTGTGCCCTTTTGGGTTCTATTCACCAGTTTGAAATGAACACTGCTGACCACAGTGACATTCTGGAAAACCAATGCATAGACAAAACTGATCCTGGCCTCAGTATTCTGATGCTGGAAAACCCTTTTTAGACCCTTTTTTCAGAGATTATTGTTGTGAATTTGAAGTTATTAGGAAGCTCGCTGATCATCGCGGGCACTGCGCTGGGTGCAGGTATGCTGGCGATCCCTATGGTGCTGGCGCAGTTTGGCTGGCTGTGGGGCACCTTGATGATGCTATTCATCTGGATGGGAACCACCTATGCCGCTTTGCTGTTGCTGGAAGCCAGCATTAAGTCCGGCGGTGGGATGGGCATGAATAGTATTGCCCGCAAAACATTAGGGAAAGGCGGCCAGCTGGTGACCAATGGCTTACTCTATGCTTTGTTGGTGTGCCTGTTGATGGCCTATATCATTGGAGCCGGTGACCTGGTGCGTAAATTACTGTCCGGTATCGGGCTTGAGCTGACAATGGTTCAAAGCCAGATTGCCTTTACCTTGCTGTCGGGGGCTGTGGTTGCCGCCGGTACCGCGGTAATTGATAAGCTTAACCGGGCATTGTTTGCCGTGATGGTGGTAATGCTGGCCGTGACACTGATGTCGCTGGTGCCAACCATGTCGATGGATTATCTGCTGGTTGCCAGTAGCGCCGACAAGCTGGCTCTGGTGAAGACCAGCTCAGTGCTGTTTACCAGCTTTGGTTTCATGGTGGTGATCCCGTCCCTGGTCTCTTACAACCAGGAAGCTTCCCACCGACAGCTGAGAAACATGGTGATTTTCGGCTCATTGATCCCGCTGTTTAGCTACCTGTTGTGGCTCTACGCGGTAATGGGCAACTTATCGCCGGCGCAGATGGGCACCTTCGGCAATGTATCTGAATTGATTGCGGCCCTGGGCGCGAACCATCGCATGATTAGCGCAGTCCTGTCTGTCTTCACCGGTTTGGCGCTGCTGACCTCTTTCTTGGGAGTGGCGATGGCCCTGTTTGATCAGAATGTCGACACCTTCAAGCAAAACAAAGCCGTGACTTATGTGCTGACCTTCATTCTTCCGCTGATGGGAGCGCTGTGGGCGGCAGATAAATTCCTGGCGGTGCTGGGTTATGCGGGAATTATTCTGGTCTTCCTGGCGGTGTTTGTGCCGATGGCGATGACGATAAAAGTACGGCGGGGGCCGGAACTGCCGGTTGCCACAAAAGCTGCTCAAGAGAGCCAGGCAGTCACTGCCGAAAGTTATCAGGCGGCTGGGGGGCATCTGGCCCTGGCTATGAGCTTCCTGTTTGGTTGCTTCCTGCTGGCGGCTGAGCTGGTCTAATTCTCTCACCTGATTGAGGCACGGCAAAAAGGGCGCTTACCGCGAGGTAAGCGCCCTTTTTTCAGAGATTGATTGTTGAAATAGGCGGGCATGAAGGTTTGACCGAACGCTCATGCCCGTGTGATAAACTTGGTTTGACCGAACGAAGTTTATCCGGCTTCGTTTTTGGAGTATTCAGGGAATAGAATAAGAAGCCTGTTTTTCAACGCCGTTGATAATACAAATTTTCTGCTGTGACGGCTATCAATTGCCGGATTTGTGCATCAATGGAACCTGCGTTAAAGTGTAAACTAATGCATACACATGCTTGAGAAATCAACAAGCTATCGGGGAGAGTGAGAGGCGAGGTGCCTCAGTCTCCATTCGGGCTCTGGTGGTGTGAGAAGGATAAGTGAATGTTCTGGATGCAAGCGGAGAAAGTCACGCAGCGGGCGTTGGAAAGTGGCGCGCTGATGCCGATCACGACGGAAGCGGAAATGATGTCGGAAGCGGGCACAAAATTTTTCGGCTACGTCGTCACCCCCAATGCCAGTAAGAAGCCCATTGCACTGGCTCCGGGTGCGAATCCTTTCCTGCCTTATGAGCCATCCATGTACGTGGCTCAGGCCGGTTCGGCCCATGTTTGCCTGCTCAACAAGTTCCCGTGCTCTCGCCACATTTGCTGATTTGCTCAAAAGACTTCGTGTCGCAATCGGCTCCTCTGACCCAGCAGGATTTTCACGCCTGGTTACTTGGTTTTACCAGCGATGATGTGCTGGGTTTCTATAACAGCGGGCCTATCGCCGGGGCGAGTCAACCGCACCGACACATGCAACTGGTCAAAGCCAATATCCCGCTCGAGCCATGTATCATCAGCGGTCAACTACCGTTTCATCATGTGCTGTACCCGCAGCAGAGTCTGGATGCCAAGACTTTACATCAATCTTATCTTGATGCCTTGGTGCGTTTGTCTTTGATGGATGAAGATGGGCGGGAGAGTGCCGCGTGTTTACCCTATAACATCCTGCTGACAGCACGCTGGATGCTGGTGTTGCCGCGAAGCCAGAATAATATTGAGAAAGTGTTTGCCAATGCGCTCAACTATAGCGGCCGTTTTTTGGTGAAGCGGCCTGAGCAGCTGGCGTGGTTGAAACAGTACGGTCTTTTCCGGTATTTGACGGAGTGTAGCGTGGGATAATGGTGGGGGATACTGAGAGGGTGCCATGTGATGTTGTAGATAAAAATAACCCCGGCACCGGGCCGGGGTTATCAAAGAGGGCGTTAAGAAAAATTATTTCTTAGCGTCTTTCTCTTTTTGCTCTGCAATCACTGCTTCAGCAACGTTCGCAGGACATGGTGCGTAGTGAGAGAACTCCATAGAGAACTGACCACGACCAGAAGTCATTGTACGCAGAGAGCCGATGTAGCCGAACATTTCAGACAGTGGTACATCACCTTTGATGCGCACGCCAGTTGTACCAGCTTGCTGATCTTTGATCATACCACGACGACGGTTCAGGTCACCGATAACATCACCAACGTGATCTTCCGGAGTGAATACGTCAACTTTCATGATTGGCTCAAGCAGCTGTGGACCCGCTTTAGGCATAGACTGACGGAATGCGCCTTTTGCAGCGATTTCGAAAGCTACAGCAGAGGAGTCAACTGCGTGGAAGCCACCGTCGAACAGTTCAACTTCAACGTCCAGCGTTGGGAAGCCAGCCAGGACACCGTTGTCCATCATGCCAGCAAAACCTTTTTCGATTGCAGGCCAGAATTCTTTAGGTACGTTACCACCAACAACAGTTGAAGAGAACGTGAAGCCTGAGTTTGGCTCACCTGGCTTGATGCGGTAGTCGATCTTACCGAACTGACCAGAACCACCAGACTGCTTCTTGTGCGTGTAGCTGTCTTCGATTGGCTGTGTGATTGTTTCACGGTAAGCAACCTGAGGTGCACCTACAGTCAGCTCAACACCGTGAGTACGCTTCAGGATATCAACTTTGATGTCCAGGTGAAGCTCACCCATACCTTTCAGGATAGTTTCGC
Organism: Photobacterium atrarenae; assembly: GCF_024380015.1. NCBI lineage: Bacteria > Pseudomonadati > Pseudomonadota > Gammaproteobacteria > Vibrionales > Vibrionaceae > Photobacterium > Photobacterium atrarenae. Next base: position 2,036,809 of record NZ_CP101508.1, on the reverse strand, counting down.
CAGTCTCGTCGTCAGACTCAACTTGGAAAGATGGATCTTCTGCAACCATCTTACCCAGGGCAACACCCATCTTCTCAGAAGCGCCTTTGTCCTTCGGAGTAACAGCGATAGAGATTACTGGATCTGGGAAGATCATTGGTTCCAGAGTACATTCGTGCTTAGGATCACACAGCGTGTGACCAGTCTGAACGTTCTTCATACCAACAACGGCGATGATGTCACCAGCTTGTGCTGAATCGATCTCGTTACGCTCGTCGGCGTGCATCTCAACCATACGGCCAACACGCTCAGTTTTACCTGTTGCGCTGTTCAGGATGGTGTCACCCTTCTTCAGTTTACCAGAGTAAATACGGATGAAGGTCAGGGCACCGAAACGGTCGTCCATGATCTTGAACGCCAGAGCACGCAGCGGCTCGTCTGCAGAAACAGTTGCAACTTCACCAGTTGGCTCACCAGTTTCTTTGTCAGTCAGAGGCTGTGGGTTAACTTCTGTTGGTGCTGGCAGGTAGTCAACAACAGCGTCCAGAACCAGCTGGATACCTTTGTTCTTGTATGCAGAACCACAGTAAGTTGGGAAGAATGCCAGGTCACGAGTACCTTTACGGATACAACGCTTGATGTCTTCTACAGAAGGCTCTTCACCTTCCATGTAAGCTTCCATCAGATCGTCGTCCTGCTCAACAGCAGTTTCGATCAGCTCTTCACGGTAAGCAGCAGCGTCATCAACCATATCCGCAGGGATATCAGTGATTTCGTAGTTTTCTGGCAGACCAGAGTCATCCCATACGTATGCTTTCTGGCTCAGTACGTCTACAACACCGACGAAGTCATCTTCAGTACCGATTGGCAGCGTCATCACCAGTGGTGTTGCACCCAGAACTTTCTTAACCTGGTCACAAACTTTGTAGAAGTCTGCACCCATACGGTCCAGTTTGTTCACGAAGATCAGACGAGATACTTTAGATTCGTCAGCGTAACGCCAGTTCGTTTCTGACTGAGGCTCAACACCACCAGAACCACAGAATACACCAACACCACCGTCAAGTACTTTCAGGGAACGGTAAACTTCAATGGTGAAGTCAACGTGTCCTGGAGTATCGATGATGTTCAGGCGGTGGTCGTTCCAGAAACAGGTTGTCGCAGCAGACTGGATTGTAATACCACGCTCTGCTTCCTGCTCCATGAAGTCAGTAGTAGAAGTACCGTCGTGAGTATCACCAATTTTGTGGATTTTACCAGTCAGCTTCAGGATACGCTCGGTACTGGTAGTTTTACCCGCATCTACGTGCGCGAAAATACCAATGTTTCTGTATTTAGATAAATCTGTCATTGTTTTTCTCTATAAACAATTACTGTCACTATTCGGTGGGGGAGTATATCACTGATTTAGGCAAACATGACATAGCTCATTTAAGATTAAATGAACATTTGTTTGTTTTTGCTCCGTCTTTTTCATATTTCTGGCTTAAACGCTCAAGAAAACCACAGGATCGGTTTGGTGATAGAACAATCTATGGGAAACGGCTTTCACTCATGCCCTTTCGTGATTGAGATCACCGTTCTTGTGTCTTGAAGTTTGGCCATTCACGGCTAAATCGGATTAAGTCTAGTCTGAGAAAGCCTAGCCTACCAGTGTGACACTTCTGCGATCCCGGTTCGTTGGACAGGTCCGTTTGGTGAAGCCGCCGTGGGTTGTTTTTGAAGCCCCGTGCCGGTGCTTATTTGTGATTCGAGAAGTTGTCGCCTTTGGCTAGGCGATCATACAAAATCACATTCACTGCTGCAGCCAGGTTCATACACCCCTGGGTTGGCACGTAAATGGTTTCCCGGCAAAAATCGGTGATATCTTTCTTTAACGTGTTGTCTTCCGGGCCGAAAATATAAAAGGCCCGCTTAGGGTGTTTATATTTGGGTAGCGGCTTGGCCCCTTCAATCAGATCGACGGCGACCGGTACACAATCCAGCGGGATGATGTCTTTTAAGTCCTGTACCCCGATCAGCGGAATGTCGTGGTGGCTTCTATAGGTATCGGTGCAAAACTGCCGTGCTAAATCATAGCGGGTACCGGTATAAAAGACGGAGTTCACGCCGTAGCAGCCCGCCGCCCGCATGACCGACCCCACATTCTCAGGCGTTTTCGGGTTAAATAGCCCGACACAGGCGTAGCCTTTGCTCATATCGTGTCTATCATCAGTAGGAAACAGAGCGCGTCATTATACGGATTCTGATCCAAAATGCAGGTCCGGCACAGCGAAAGGAGGGGTCCAAGTCTGTATTACAAGCGGCACTATTTCATACAAACTGATGGTTAACATTGTTGAAACCTGATTCCTGTCCTATCGTAGAAGTATGAAAAGCTGAACTTTTTCACGGACATCCTCAAGGAAGGATAAAGCAGGGAGGGGCGGATGCAGATCATCATTTCATCGTGGCTGACAGCCGGACTGGCACTTGGCACAGCCTTCAGTCTGCAGGCTGCAGATGTGATTGAGTCTACCAGCCTGGTCGGGTTTGGCGAGGCCAAGTACCCCAGCAATTTTACCCATTTTGATTACGTTAATCCGGACGCACCCAAAGGCGGCGCAGTGACATTTGCGCAAGTTGGCACTTACGATAGTTTTAACCGTTATGCCAGCCGGGGCGTTTCAGCAGCCGGGGCCGATGAAATTTATGACACCCTATTTGTGGCCTCGACCGATGAAATCGACAGCTATTATCCGCTGATAGCCGAGAAAGTGCGCTACGCTGATGATTTTTCCTGGATGGAAGTGGACATCAACCCCAAGGCCCGCTTTCACGATGGTCACCCGATCACCGCTGAGGATGTGGCGTTTACCTTTGATAAGTTTATGAAAGAAGGGGTGCCGCAGTTCCGGGTCTATTATAAGGACGTCAAGTCGGTGACCGCGAAATCAACCCTGACCGCCCGGATCGACATGGCTACACCGAATCGGGAAATGTTGTTCTCGCTGGTGCAGGGAATGAACGTGCTGCCGCAGCATTTCTGGCAGGACAAAAACCTCAGTGAGCCACTCACCACACCGCCGCTTGGCAGCAGTGCTTACCGGGTGACGGATTATCAGCCCGGTCAGAGCGTCACCTATAGCCTGGTGGATGACTACTGGGCCAAAACGCTGCCGGTCAATGTCGGTCGCCATAATTTTGCGTCCAAACGCTATGACTATTACCGCGACGAAACCGTGACCCTGGAAGCATTTAAAGCCGGGGAATACGATTTTCGCCAGGAGAATGTAGCCAAGTTTTGGGCCACCATGTACGAAGGCACGAACTTCGATCAGGGTTATATCGTCAAAGAGGAGATCCCCCACGAGATCCCTCAGGCGATGCAGGCTTTTGTCTTCAATACCCAAAGTGTGTATTTCCAGGACGCGCGGGTGCGTGAGGCACTCAGCTATGCGATGGACTTCGAGTGGATGAACAAAACGTTGTTCTATAACCAATACACCCGAACCCGCAGTTATTTCCAGAATACTGATTATGAAGCCAGGGGCTTGCCAAGCGAAGCCGAACGAGCAGTGCTGGCGCCTATTAAAGACAAAGTCCCGCCGCGAGTGTTCACCGAGGAATATCAGCCGCCGGTTACGGATGGCTCTGGCCGGATCCGCAAACAGATGCGGACCGCGCTGCAATTGATGAAGCAGGCGGGCTGGGAGGTGAAAAACCGGGTGATGACGAACCTGAAAACCGGCGAGCCGTTTGCATTTGAGTTGCTGATCTACAGTCCGACCACTGAACGGCTGGCGATCCCGATCCAGAAGAATCTCAAGCTGATGGGTATTGAGATGAAAATTCGCACCGTGGATACCACCCAGTTTACCAAGCGCCTGCGGGACCGCGACTTTGATATGGTTTCGGGCGGCTACAGTGCGAATCCGTACCCGAGCCCGAACCTGATGATTGCCTGGAACAGTCAGTATATCGACAGCACCTATAACACGGCAGGGGTCAACGATCCGGCGATTGACTACCTCACCACGGAAATCGCCAAGCATCAGGAAGATCCGCAAGCCTTGCTGAGTTTGGGCCGGGCACTGGATCGGGTGTTGCAGTGGAATTTCTTTGTGATCCCGCAATGGCACATCAGTCAGTTCCGGGTCGCGACCTGGAATAAGTTTGCCCGCCCGTCGGTGCGGCCGAAGTATGCGTTAGGGCTTGATACCTGGTGGATTGATTCCGCCAAGATCGCGAAGCTGCCCGAAGCGCGACGTTAAGTGAACCGATAATCACCGGACAGCACTTGCTGCCAAGCCGTAGGGATCAAGGAAGATGTCAGCCTATATTATTCGTCGTTTATTGTTGGTGATCCCCACGTTGTGGGCGATCATCACCATTAACTTCTTTGTGATCCAAATCGCGCCGGGCGGCCCGGTCGAGCAGGCTGTGGCGAAGCTCGAAGGGCGCAGCTCCGGGATCATGGAGCGCTTTACCGGTGGCGGCCAGGAAGTTCAGGCCGTGGCTTCAGATGAGAACGGTAGCGGTTATCGGGGCTCCCGCGGGCTGGATCCGGAGGTGGTGGATGCCATCAAGCAACAGTTCGGCTTTGATAAACCGCTCCATGAGCGCTATTGGGAGATGCTGAAGAACTATGCCACCTTTAACTTTGGGGAGAGTCTGTTTCGCGGCGGCAATGTGATTGATTTGATTATCGATCGACTGCCGGTCTCGGTTTCGCTCGGGCTCTGGAGTACCCTGATCATTTATCTGGTGTCCATTCCGCTCGGGGTCGCCAAGGCGATTCATCACGGTTCGCGGTTTGATATCTGGAGCAGTGCGGTGGTGATCGTCGGTTATGCCATCCCCGGTTTTCTGTTTGCCATTTTGCTGATTATCTTTTTTGCCAGCGGCAATTACTTCAGCTGGTTTCCGCTGCGGGGACTGGTGTCGTCCAATTTTGACCAACTGGCCTGGTACCAGCAGATTCTCGATTACTTCTGGCACCTGGCGCTGCCTATTTTCGCCATGGTGATTGGTGGCTTCGCGACCTTGTCGATGCTGACCAAAAACTCCTTCCTCGATGAGATCAACAAACAGTATGTGGTGACTGCGCGGGCCAAAGGGCTGGATGAGCGTAGTATTTTGTATCGCCACGTGTTTCGCAACGCGATGTTGATTATTATCGCCGGCTTTCCAGCGGCTTTTATCAGTATCTTCTTTACCGGGGCGATGCTGATTGAGGTCATGTTCTCACTTGAGGGGATCGGTTTATTGGGATTTGAATCGACTACCCAGCGTGATTACCCGGTGGTGTTCAGCTCCCTGTATATCATGACCTTACTGGGGCTGATCCTGAACATCATCTCCGATATTACTTATACCCTGGTGGATCCCCGGATTGATTTTGAGGCGCGCTAGTGAAGATGAACCCGTTAACCAAGGAGCGATGGGCCAGATTTCGGGCCAACAAGCGGGGCTACTGGTCGTTATGGCTGTTTGGTCTGCTGTTCATGCTCAGCCTGTTTGCGGAAGTGATAGCGAATGATAAACCTTTGCTGATCCGTTTTAACCAGAGCTGGTATGTCCCGATTGTCACGGAATATACCGAAACTGAGTTTGGCGGAGAGTTTGAATCGGAAGCGGATTATACCGATCCGTATGTGGCGGAGCTTATCCAGGCGGACGGCTATATGATCTGGCCGCTGATCCGCTTTCACTACGACACCATCAACTATAACCTGCCCGGTCCGGCCCCATCGCCACCAGATGCGGTCAATTGGCTTGGTACTGATGATAAAGGGCGGGATGTCCTGGCCCGGATCATCTATGGCTTCCGGATCTCGGTGTTGTTCGGGTTCGCCCTGACCCTGATTTCAACCGTGATCGGGGTGATTGTCGGTGCCTGCCAGGGCTATTACGGCGGCTGGGTGGATCTGTTCGGCCAGCGCTTTATTGAAGTCTGGTCCGGGATGCCGACCCTGTTTTTGCTGATCATTCTCTCGAGCTTTGTCGAGCCCAACTTCTGGTGGCTGCTGGGGATCATGGTGCTGTTTAGCTGGATGGGGCTGGTGGGCGTGGTACGTGCTGAATTTCTTCGCTGCCGCAATTTCGATTATGTTCGTGCCGCACAGGCGCTGGGGGTGGGGGATGGCCGGATCATGCTGCGCCACATGCTGCCGAACGCCATGGTTGCCTCGCTGACCATGATGCCTTTTATTCTCAGCGGCTCGGTCACCACCTTAACCTCGCTCGATTTCCTTGGTTTTGGCCTGCCGGTCGGCTCGCCGTCGCTGGGGGAACTGCTGGCTCAGGGCAAAACCAATCTGCAGGCACCCTGGCTGGGGTTGTCAGCTTTTGTAGTGTTATCGATTATGCTCAGCTTGCTGGTGTTTGTCGGTGAAGCGGTCCGGGATGCGTTTGATCCCCATCATCAGAGATAAATTATGGCGAAACCATTATTAACCCTTGAAAATTTATCCGTTGGTTTTCAGACCGGCGGCGGCGTGAGTCAGGTGACGCAGGAAGTCAGTCTGTCGGTCCGCCGTGGGGAAACGCTGGCGCTGGTGGGGGAGAGCGGCTCGGGAAAGTCTGTGACGGCCAATGCCATTTTACGCCTGCTGCCGAAATCATCGACCCGTTATCTCGGCGGTCAGATCCGCTACGACGGCATCGACATGCTTTCCTGTAGCGAGCGGGAGATGCGTGGGATCCGCGGTAACCGGATCGGGATGATTTTCCAGGAGCCGATGATGTCGCTCAATCCGCTGCATAAAATTGGTCGCCAGTTGTGTGAAACGCTGGCAATTCACCACGGAACCCGGCAGCGCGTAGCAGAGCAGCGGGCGTTGAGCTGGCTGAAGAAAGTCGGGATCCGCAATGCTGAGAAGCGGATGCAGGCCTACCCCCATGAACTTTCCGGCGGGGAGCGCCAGCGGGTGATGATTGCTATGGCGCTGATCAATGAGCCGGAGCTGTTGATTGCCGATGAGCCGACCACCGCACTGGATGTCTCGGTCCAGGCCCAGATCCTTGAATTGCTGAAAGATCTGCAGCAAGAGATGGGGATGGCGATGCTGTTCATCACTCATGATCTGAGTATCGTGCGTCGTATTGCCGATCGGGTGGCAGTGATGCAACTCGGCAAATTGGTTGAAACGAACACCCGGGAGGTGATTTTTACCAACCCTTCCGATCCGTATACGGTGAAGCTCATCAACGCCGATCCCAGTGGCCTGCCAGTGCCGGTCGATGCCAAGGCCGCGCCGTTGTTCACGGTCGAAAAACTGCGGGTGTGGTTCCCCATTACCGGCGGGATCCTCAAACGGGTGAAAGATCATATTAAAGCGGTGACGGATGTTAGCTTTGTGCTGCGGCGCGGTCATAGCGTCGGGCTGGTGGGAGAGAGCGGGTCGGGCAAGTCGACCACTGGGATGGCGCTGCTCAAGTTGCTTAGCAGCGAAGGCCAGATTGAATTTGACGGTCACGATATCTCGAGGCTGAGCCGCAAGCAGATGCTGCCATATCGCAGCCGGTTGCAGGTGGTGTTTCAGGATCCGTTTTCGGCGCTGAATCCTCGGATGTCGGTGGCGCAGATCATCGGCGAGGGCTTGAAAGTGCACAAGACGCTCTCAGCTGAGGAAGAAGATGCGGTGATTTGTCAGGCGATGCGCGAGGTCGAACTGGATCCGGCGACCCGTTATCGGTTTCCGAATGAGTTCTCCGGCGGCCAGCGGCAGCGGATCGCCATTGCCCGCGCGTTGGTCTTGAAACCGGAGTTTATCCTGCTCGATGAGCCCACCTCATCGCTCGATCGCACCGTGCAGTTTCAGGTCCTGACCCTGCTGAAGAAGCTGCAGCAAAAGCACGGGCTGAGTTACCTGTTTATTAGCCATGATTTACATGTTGTGAAATCTTTGTGTCATTACACCCTGGTATTAAAGGGGGGGGAGGTGGTAGAGCAGGGAGAAACCCGGCGGTTGTTTACCGAGCCACAGCATGCTTATACCCAAGAATTGGTTAATTTGTCATCGGTTTGAGAGCGGGTTCGAACATTTAATGTCGGCGTGTGCATATGTAAAAAAACAAAATATTAGGTTTGGCCGATTAAAATAATAGGTAAAACCATGTATCTCATATTAATTTAGATGTTAATATCTCGGTCCATCAGGAACGCGTTCACCGTATTGTGTGATCTGAATGGATAAACTCATGGTTAAGCCAGAAAATAATTGCATTGTTATTTTCGGTGCGTCAGGCGATCTGACTCATCGGAAACTGATCCCCGCTTTTTATCACCTCTATGCCAACGGCCTGCTTTCGGAAAAATTCGCGATTCTTGGTGTTAGCCGCACCGAGTACTCAGATCAAGCTTTCCGGGACAAGCTCAAAGCTGCACTTGAAGCCTCAGAAAAAGTCGATGAAGCGACCCTTGACGCTTTTTGCCAGCACCTGCACTACCAAGCGCTCAACACGTCCGATGTTGAAGATTACGCGAAACTGAAGCACCGCCTCGATGATCTGGGTCAACAGAATGACACCCAAGGCAACACGACTTTCTATCTTGCGACCCCGCCAAGCCTTTACAGCGTGATCCCGGAATGTCTGGCTGCCCATGGCCTGAATGATGAATCCCAGGGCTGGAAACGCCTGATTGTTGAAAAACCGTTTGGCTATGATCTGGCGTCTGCGGAAGTTCTGGACGAGAAACTGCACCAGCATTTCAAAGAGCATCAGATTTACCGCATCGACCACTACCTGGGCAAAGAAACCGTGCAGAATCTTCTGGTGTTCCGTTTTGCCAACGGGATGTTCGAGCCGCTGTGGAACCGTAATTTCATCGACTATGTTGAGATCACGGCTGCGGAGTTCCTCGGTGTGGAAGAGCGTGGCGGCTACTATGATGGTGCCGGTGCAGTGCGGGATATGTTCCAGAACCACCTGCTTCAGGTGCTGTCGATGGTTGCGATGGAGCCGCCGGCAGCGATTAACGCCGATTCGATGCGTGATGAGGTGGTGAAAGTGATGAACAGCTTCCAGCCACTGTCGGAAAGCGATCTGCACAACAATCTGGTGCTGGGTCAGTACACGGCTTCCGATGTTCGCGGTGATCACCTGCCGGGCTACCGTGAAGAGCAGGGTGTTGCTGATGATTCCCGGACCGAGACCTATGTCGGCTTGAAAATGTTCATCGACAACTGGCGCTGGAGCGGCGTGCCTTTCTATGTCCGCACAGGTAAACGTTTGCCAACCCGAGTCACCGAAGTCGTGATCCACTTTAAGAAAACGCCACATCCGATGTTCAGCGCCAATGCGCCAAAGAACAAGCTGATCATCCGTATTCAGCCGGATGAGGGCATTTTAATGAGATTTGGCCTCAAAAAACCGGGCGCAGGCTTTGAATCGAAAGAAGTTTCGATGGATTTTCATTATGAGAGCCTGGAAGAGACCAACATGCTGACGGCTTACGAGCGTTTGCTGCTGGACTCAATGAAGGGGGACGCCACCCTGTTTGCCCGTTCCGATGCAGTTACAGCCTGCTGGAAATATGTTCAGCCGATCCTCGAGTATAAAGAGAATCCTGAGCATCTTTATGGCTATGCGGCGGGTACCTGGGGACCGAAGGAAGCTGACACACTGCTGGCCAACGACCAGCGTGAATGGCGCTTCCCATGTAAGAACCTGACAGATACCGACTACTGCGAGTTATAATGATGAATTATCAAGTATTTGAAACACCTGATCATGTCGTGACTTCACTGGCTGAAACCTTGCTTGAGTACAGCAAGGAAAATCGTCCGGTCCACATTTCACTGTCGGGCGGCAGCACGCCGGCCCTGCTGTTCAAAACGTTGGCACAAGCCCCTTGGGCCGAGTCAATTGCGTGGCAGAACCTGCACTTCTGGTGGGGTGACGAGCGTTGCGTGGGCCCGGAAGATCCGGAAAGCAACTACGGCAAAACCAAGGCGCTGCTGTTTGACCACATCGCGATTCCGGCAGAAAACATCCACCGCATCCGTGGTGAGAACTTTGCTGCGGAAGAAGCGGGTCGTTTTGCCGAAGAAATGCTGACAGAGATCCCGCAGAAAGACGGTGTGCCGGCATTTGACTGGGTGATTCTGGGCATGGGAACCGACGGCCATACGGCGTCCCTGTTCCCGGGCCAGACAGATTACGACACCACTGAGATCGCAGCCGTTGCGGCGCATCCGGAAAATCGTCAAATCCGGGTGACCAAAACCGCCCACCTGATCCGCCATGCCAAGCGCATTACCTACCTGGTGATGGGCGCAAGCAAAGCATCAGTGATTAAAGAAATTCATGACGAAGCGGAGCAAGCGACAGCTTATCCGGCTGCCCAGGTCAAGGCCATTGACGGCCTGACAGAGTGGTATTTAGATTCAGAAGCAGCCCAAGAGCTAGCGTGAGGAGTATGAAATGAAAGCAGATATTGGTGTAATTGGCCTGGCGGTAATGGGCCAGAACCTTATCCTGAACATGAACGATAACGGTTTCAAAGTGGTTGCTTATAACCGCACCGTGTCGAAAGTTGACGAGTTTTTGAATGGTCCGGCGAAAGGCACCAACATCGTGGGTGCAACGTCGCTGCAGGATCTGGTCGACCAACTGGAGCGTCCGCGCAAAGTAATGCTGATGGTTCGTGCCGGTGGGGTGGTTGATCAGTTCATCGATAACCTGGTGCCACTGCTGGAAGAGGGTGACATCATCATCGATGGGGGGAACACCAATTATCCGGATACCAACCGTCGTTACGCTGAACTGCGCGAGAAAGGTATTCGCTACGTCGGTGCCGGAGTGTCTGGCGGTGAAGAAGGCGCCCGTTTCGGACCGTCTATCATGCCGGGCGGCGATCCGGAAGCATGGCCGCATGTGAAGCCAATTTTCCAGGCGATTTCTGCCAAAACCGAGCAAGGCGAAGCCTGTTGTGACTGGGTGGGCAAAGAAGGAGCCGGCCACTTTGTGAAAATGGTTCACAACGGCATCGAATACGGTGACATGCAGCTGATCAGCGAAGCGTACCACTTTATGAAAGAAGGCCTGGGCATGTCGCACGATGAGATGCAGCAGATCTTTGCCGAGTGGAACAAGACCGAGCTGGACAGCTACCTGATCGAAATCACCGCCGACATCCTGGGCTATAAAGATGAAGACGGTGCGCCGCTGGTTGAGAAAATCCTCGACACTGCGGGCCAGAAAGGCACCGGTAAATGGACCGGGATCAACGCCCTGGAGCACGGTATTCCACTGACGCTGATCACTGACTCTGTATTTGCACGCTGCCTGTCTTCACTGAAAGACCAACGTGTCGAAGCTGAGAAGCTGTTTAACAACCCAATCAGCAGCATTGACGGTGACAAAGCGCAATGGGTTGATGCCCTGCGTCAGGCACTGCTGGCGTCGAAAATCATCTCTTACGCGCAAGGGTTTATGCTGATCCGTGAAGCGTCGGAAGAGAACGGTTGGGATCTGAACTACGGCAACGTGGCGCTGATGTGGCGTGGCGGCTGTATCATCCGCAGCGCGTTCCTGGGCAACATCCGTGATGCGTTTGAAGCCAACCCTGAGCTGGCCTTCCTGGGTCTGGATCCTTACTTCAAGGAAATCCTGGAAAACTGTCTGCCGGCATGGCGTCAAGTCGTTGCCAAGTCGTTTGAATCCGGCTTGCCAATGCCATGTATGTCTTCGGCGCTGACGTTCCTGAATGGTTACACCACGGCGCGTCTGCCGGCCAACATGCTACAGGCGCAGCGTGACTATTTCGGTGCGCACACCTATGAGCGTACCGACAAGCCACGTGGTGAGTTCTTCCACACCAACTGGACCGGTAAAGGCGGCGATATTTCGTCGACGACGTACGACGTTTAATCTTACGTTGCCGAACAAGCACTCATCACTCAAGCGCGGTTGAACCAACCGCGCTTTTTTTATCTTTCATATCCCTTCATTCACATCCCTCCATCCCGCTTCTAACAGACTGCATATTCAGTCACGGACTGACGGCAAGCATCAGATAGCTGGATAGGAACAATCAGCCTGACATGATTTCACCCATGGTAGAATCGGTCTCATGAATCTCTGCTTTTGGATGAATTAAGTTAATCCATAATTGTGATGTAAATACACTTTTGGCAGCCAGAGCTGAGAATTCGCTGAAATACGATTTTGCATAGCATAAAGTTTTATCGGTCAAAACCAGGCGATGAATTGCACTCATTTCGTATAAAGATTGTGCTGATAAAATGTTGAAATGGTGCGAATAACTGGATTCATGCTGGATTAAGTGTGATCGATAACATAAAAATTGGCTGTCCGGTTACTAACTGAACAAATCGCTTGTGGTGTGTTTTTATGCGCAAAAGAATGAATACCTATGTGACTTAGGGCAAAAAGACAAAGACCCTGGATGTTGTTTTATTGTTGTTTAAGTGTGCTGGAGTTCACGCTGAATTGAGTGACAAAATAAAAATCTTAACATTCAACTTACAATCTGCTTATTATACTGACCAGCATTAACCATAATCTAATAAGACAGGGAGAACTTAATGCAGTCGATCGTAGATTTTCTGAATGGAATTATATGGAGCCCGGTACTGATTTATCTGTGCCTGGGTGCAGGTCTGTTTTATTCCATTACCACACGCTTCGTGCAAGTCCGTCACTTCCGTGAAATGTGGCGCCTGCTACTTTCCGGTAAAAGTTCTGATCAAGGTATTTCCTCTTTTCAAGCACTCGCCGTTTCTTTATCAGGACGTGTAGGTACCGGTAACATCGCTGGTGTTGCAGCAGCAATCGGTTTTGGTGGTCCAGGTGCAGTATTCTGGATGTGGGTTGTCGCCTTCCTGGGCGCTGCGACTGCATACACTGAATCTGCATTGGCGCAAATTTATAAAGAAGAAGATGAAGACGGTCAGTTCCGTGGTGGCCCGGCTTACTATATCGAGAAAGCCATGGGGCAGAAATGGTACGCCTGGTTGTTTGCTATCGCGACTGTGATTGCCTGTGGTGTGATGCTGCCGGGTGTTCAGTCCAACAGTATCGGTAACGCGGTTGAAGCGGCGTTTGGTACTGGCGGCATGATCGAAACCACCATGGGCACCATCAGCCTGGCGAAGATCATCACAGGTACTATGGTATCCATCGTTCTGGCATTCATTATCTTCGGTGGTGTGAAGCGAATTGCAAACTTCACGCAAATCGTGGTGCCATTCATGGCGCTGGCGTACATCATCATCGCGTTCGTTATCATTCTGCTAAACATCGACATGGTTCCAACCGTGTTCGGTATGATTGTGGGTGATGCTTTCACACCAATGGCTGGTGTGGGTGCTGCGATTGGCTGGGGTGTTAAACGGGGTGTTTACTCGAACGAAGCAGGTCAGGGGACAGGTCCACATGCTGCTGCGGCGGCTGATGTTCAGCACCCGGCTCAGCAAGGTCTGGTTCAGTCGTTCTCGATCTACATCGATACCCTGCTGGTGTGTTCTGCAACGGCCTTCATGATTATCATCACTGGCGCGTACAACGTTCACGGTGGTGCGGAAGGAACCTTCCTGGTTCAGAACCTGGCGGCTGATATTGGTGCCAACGGTCCGGTCTTCACGCAGATGGCGATTGAAAGCACCATGCCTGGCTTTGGTAAACCGTTCATTGCCTTTGCACTGTTCTTCTTCGCCTTCACTACTATCCTGGCGTACTACTACATTGCGGAAACCAATATTGCTTACATCCGTCGTTCCGTGAAAATTCCGGGCATGATGTTCGCGCTGAAAGTGGTCCTGACTGCTGCGGTATTCTACGGTACGGTGAAGACTGCGAATCTGGCTTGGGCCATGGGTGATGTGGGTGTTGGCCTGATGGCGTGGCTGAATATTGTCGGCATCCTGATCATCTTCTTCATGGCGAAACCAGCTCTGGCAGCGTTGAAAGACTATGAAGCGCAACAGAAAGCCGGCGTGAAAGAGTTCACTTTTGATCCAGTGAAGCTGGGCATCAAAAACGCGGACTTCTGGGAAAAACGTCTGAAAGATTCAGGTAAGCCTGCTGTGCAGCCTGAAGATGTGGATGGTGAGCCGGTGAAGCCGATCGCCTAATCACGGCAAACATTTCATGACAGATAAGGGTTAGCTTCGGCTAACCCTTTTTTTGTGTGTCTGGTTGTTGCTATGCACGATTGCACCCAGCATACCATCTATATACAATCCGTATATATTCTATATCTAATGTGTATCAAGGTGGCCTGTTTTGGGTATTGTGAAAATTTCCGATGATCTCCACGAGGAGATCCGTAAAGCCAGCCAGGTAATGTCCCGCTCGATCAATGCCCAAGCTGAGTTCTGGGTAAAGATGGGGATGCTGGCCGAGATGAATCCGACCATGAGCTATAACGAGTTAGTTCAAATGCTGTTGCGTGAAACCGTGGTGCCGCCGGCGGAGGTCGTCAATGAATAGGGTGGCGCTTAAAACGGCCCAGGAAGCCGACTTAATGCGCGAATCTGGCCGTTTGCTGGCGCAGGTTTTCGCCATGCTCGATGACTTTATCGAGCCCGGCGTGACGACCATGGCAATCAATGATCGGGTTGAGACGTTCATCACTGGTGAGCTGAAGGCCCGACCGGCCAGCAAAGGTCAGTATGATTACCCGTATGCGTTGAACACGTCGATCAACGAAGTGATCTGCCACGGGATGCCGAGTGAGCAGAAAAAGCTGGGTCGGCGGGACATTATCAACGTTGATGTTACGCTGGAAAAAGACGGTTTTATTGCCGATTCCAGCAAGATGTACGTGATGCCGGATGCCCCCCCGATTGCCCGCAAGCTGGTGGATGTCACCTATCAGGCGATGTGGCAGGGGATCAAGAAAGTGCGCCCCGGGGCTCGGCTGGGAGATATCGGCCATGCCATTCAGCAGCATGCCGAACGCTCCGGATTCAGCGTGGTGCGCGAATATTGTGGCCACGGTATCGGCCGGGAAATGCATGAAGAACCGCAAGTGCTGCATTACGGTCTGCCGGATACCGGGCTGATGCTGCATGAGGGAATGACGTTCACCATTGAGCCGATGATTAACCAGGGCACCGAAAAGACCAAAACCAAGCGCGATGGCTGGACGGTGATCACCCGGGATAAAAAGCTGTCGGCCCAGTTCGAACATACCGTGCTGGTCACCGCCGACGGCTTCGAAGTTTTAACCTTGCGGGAAGGCGAGCAAATTCCGGCTTGAGCGTGATGAGCCGGAGAAGTGCTGCGGCGGCACTTCTCCGAGTCATTTTTAGCTGAATAACGCTGCGCACGAACCGTGCTGTTTCATCTCTACCAGCTGATGGCTCAAATGAGTGTACATCCGCTCAAAAGCAAAATTACCGGTGCTGATCCGCTTGACCCCCAACTCAGCCAAGATCTCAAAACCCGGCAGATCCGGCATCGCCATGACATTGAGAGGGAGCTTTGTTGCTTCTGCGACAGCTTGGATATCATCCGGCTGGGTGATGCAGGGGACAAACAGGCCATCGGCTCCGGATGCCTGATATAGTTGCGCGCGCTTGATGGTTTCGGCACGCGCCTCGTCCACACCCAGTAGGAATGTATCACAGCGAACATTGATGAAGATTTCTACCTGGCGTTGTTGCAAGATTTCGCGCACGTTCAAAAGCAGGGTTGCAAATTCATTGGCATCACAAAGGTGACGGTTTGTCTCTACACGGCTATCTTCGAAATTGATCCCAACCACGCCAAGCTCGGCCAGTTGCTGAATATGATCCGCAATGATTTCCGGCGACTGGCTGTAACCCGCTTCGATATCCACACTTAACGGCAATAAAGTTGCGCTGGCAATCCGCCGGACCATAAATACCAACTCGTGAAATGGCATCTGTTCGCCATCGTCATACCCAAGCAGGCTGGCGATCGCAGCGCTGGAGGTGCCTAAGGCCTGATAACCGGCTTGCTCTGCACAACGGGCGCTGGCGGCATCCCAAACGTTGCCGATGAGTAATGGAGTTGCTTGTTGGTGTAACTGGGTAAATGTGTGCATTCGCTTGGTTCCTCAATAGGGTTTTGGTGGCTGTCGCGTCATTCCTTTGTTGCTGTATTCATTGTGCTTCTCGGCATGGATGAACGCCAACGATACAAATCGACTTTTTAAATAAGCAATGCTTATAATGCTTGCTCGTGAATTGCCCGCAGAATTCCAAAATGTATAGAAATATCAATTTACTCGTGACATTTGAGTGTGCTGCCCGGCATCACAGTTACAGCCTGGCAGCGGGAGAGCTTTGTATTTCTCAAGCCGCCGTCAGCCAGCAAATGCGACAGTTAGAGCGGGATTTAGGATGCCGGCTGTTTATTCGGAAAAACCGGCAAATGTTACTGACCCAGCAAGGGCAGACCCTGTTTGATGGCGCGCAACAGGCACTGAAAATGATCAACCGCACTTTGAATCATATTCACACCGAAGAGATTGCAGGGGAGCTGACCATCAGCTCGACCCAGGCGTTTACTACGTTATGGCTGATGCCGCGATTGCAGCGCTTTTCCGAGTTACACCCGGAGATCCAAGTGCGTATCGTCTCTTCACCAGGTTTTGATGATCTCAAACACTCGCATATCGATCTGGCGATCCGATTCGGGGTTGATGTGGAGAAACACACGCCGAAAAGCCTTGCCTGTGAGTATTTTGGCGAAGACTTTGTCTATCCGGTCTGTTCAGCCCGGCTTCACGAAAAGCTGGCATTCACGTCTGCGCAAGATTTACTTTCCACTTGGCTCGTCACGCTGGAAAATCCCGGCAACTATAGCTGGCATCACTGGTTTGAAGGTGCCGGCGTTGACGGTTGGGAGGAGCATGAACAGTGGACGCGTGTCAGCAGCACAGATATGGCCTTAAATGCGGTGTTGAGTGGTCATGGCATCACGTTGGCTGCGATTTACCTCTGTCGTCGGCAACTCGAGACGGGTGAATTGGTGATCCCATTCGAGCAGCCACATCCGAACTCGGTGAAACGCTACTTCGTCTACGATCCGCACTCAGCGAAAAAAGCTCGCTTACAGATTTTTATGCAGTGGTTGAAAACCGCGATGACGAGCGGGGGAGGATGAGCCCTCATTACCGAAGTGATTGATCCAAGTTTTGGATGAATCCAATTGTATCCGCTACTCGGCGCTGTGTCCGCGGTTTCTTTTCTGATAGCGTTTCTACGCAATCCTGCGCTTCGAACTGCAACCATCATTAATTCAGTAATACCAACGATGGTTTTACCTCAACCAACAGTTCCGCTCCATGTGATCCATGCCGATCAGGATCAATTCACGTCATTGGCGAGCGTCAAAGACTTTGTGGGAAGTCATACTGACAGCAGTATTAAACTCACTGAGTGGCAGGGCGCCATTTTTCAATAGAAGGCATCGCGCGATCAGGTGTGTGGAAAGACTGGGGCGAACAGCCGAAGTGAAGTTGCGTTGATGGACTTGAAGCGTCTTGAGGCAGTGTCAACCAATCTGACATTGACCGTCTGTGACACAGTAAGAGAGCGATGATAATCGCGTGGTTGACAGCGTTTTCTGGTAAAATCCCAAAATTGTGTCTGTGACAGCTCCCTCTGGATCAGGCACGGCATTGACTATTTCACAAAGGAAACCGCTCCATGAGCCAGCAACAACCGAACAACCCATTACATGGCCTGACGCTTGAAAAGATCCTCACACGCTTAGTCGAACATTACGGTTGGGATGGCTTATATAACGAGATCAAGGTGAACTGCTTCTACAACGATCCATCGATAAAGTCTTCCCTGAAGTTTCTGCGCAAAACGCAGTGGGCGAGGGACAAAGTCGAATCATTATATATTCACACTTTTACCTGATCCTGAAAAACATGCAGCGCTTTGGCTACGAGCATTGGGCTATCTGACAAAACGAGCAAGGAAGGTACATGGTTGTATTAAGGGAAATGCGCCAGGAAGAATATCCCGCATATTGTGATTATTTTATTGATGATTACAGCCGCGAGATTGCGCAAAACTACGGTCATTCCATGGATGTTGCGGTAGCGTTAGCCCAAAAGGATTTACGCCGAAGCTTCCCGAATGGCCTTGAAAAGAACGATCATTCTCTGTTGTGTATTGATGCTGAGGTCAACGGTGAGGTGTGTTTAGTCGGCTATCTTTGGCACTCGATTCATGCCGCCGATCATTCGACATTCATTTATGACTTCTTCGTTGACCCTGGATATCGTGGCAAAGGTATTGGCAAACAAGCGATAGCCGCGTTGGAAAATCAGCTTGCTCTGGCTGGTGTTTCGCAGATCAAGCTCCGAGTCGCTTATCATAACCAGCGCGCCCTCAAGCTGTACCAGGACGTTGGTTTTGCGATCACCGGTTACAACATGGCTAAGAATATAGGATAAGGGTGAGTCGGCAAGCCTCCGTTAAATAGGGGCGCTTATCACCGCTATCAGTGCAGGGTTTTAAGTCGGGCGTATCCTCATCAGGTCTTGTTACATTGGAACAGCCTGATTTCGAAATGACGCCTATTTTTGTCCCGGCCACGTGGCGACTGTGATAATGCGTTACTTCTCTTTCATGATATCTCGAAGATAGAAAAAACAAACAGCCATATAATTTGAGAGCCATAGCTTAGCCGCTGATGCAGGCCAGGATTCGTCCTGGCTTTGAAAGCCAAACTCAGCGTGTATGAAAAGAACAAGCTGCCAATCAGGCAAACAAAGGAAATTGTCCGGAGCGCGAATGGGAATGAACTTGAAAAAAGGACAATGGCCGGAGCAATGATGAATGAAAGCAGCATGACCGCGCCAGACCATGAGTGAATATTGCAACTTGTCGATGGGGTTGCCGTGTAAGGATCAGCATCCATCGGGAAAAAACCGCAAACCCACGTACACAAGCCGTGAATAATGATCATTGACCCGATTGCAATGGTCGCTATGGATGCGGAGTCGGTTGATACAAGATAGTAGCCAAATAGAATGAAAAGAAAACCCAGGGGATAATTATTGATTGCTGGCGACAACTTCTGCGTGGGGCTGTCCAATGCACCCAGCTCACTACAAAATTGTGTGGCATGGCTGTAGTTGGGATAGAAGAGGGAAGCGATATAAATACCAAGAACTATCCATATGGATGCAGCGATGCCAGCATACTGAATCAAACTTTCCATGTTTGAAATCCTCCTTGAAAACTCATCAATGTCATGGAATCCACCTCATCAGGCTTTTCCAACGGGGTATGTCTGATTCATACACACCGGAAGCCATTATGTCTAAATCTGTCCATGGCATTGATTTTGCTGAAATGAGCTTCAGTATCCATGGTGAGGAGCATCAAGACAAGTTGTTGATTCACAAAACAGTGCATCTTCAATCGGTCAACATTGCGTCATGAAATGCACAATCACCGGCGCGCTTAAGCGCGCCCGGCGTTGTTGGGGCGAAGTTGGTTGATTTTTTTCTTTATTTGCTTTGTTCTTCCAGCAATTTTTTTGCGCCACGCGCTTCAAGGACATCCAGAAAATCTTGGAACCCATCTTTATCGATAAACGGATTCATTCCTTCGGAGGGTTTAGCTTTTCGCGCAAAAATCTGAGCCAGATGGGGGTGACTCGCCAAATTAACTTCGACTGCAGGCGTGGCTTGTGAAATGCTCCTGATCCTTTCTACGCTTTGAACATATTTTTCAGCTAAATCCAGGCCATTGAAGTTGGTACCATTTCCACCAACAATAAATGCTCTGTGTTCAGTGCCTTTGTTTTTCACGAAAAAGTCTATTGAAAAGGTTCCCTTTGTATGTCCTGGCGTTGAATAGAATTTAAATCGCTTGTTTCCAACGACGAGTTCATCTTTATCTTGAGCGAATTTGTCCACCCTTGGTGGCACAAATTGATTTTTTCCTTTGGATTTCTCCGATTGAGATTTTGCCAACAGGGAGCCTTCATAGGATATGATTAGCTTGCTACCATATTTTCTCTGAATATATTCTGCAGAACCTACATGGTCAGAATGCCCATGCGTGATGATTATGTATTTTAGATCTTTTGGGTTTAGTCCGAGTTTCTCGATATTTTCAGGGATCCAACGTCCGTAGGGGCTTTCTAAGGAATCAACGAGAACAAGTCCATCTGAAGTTGTGATTAAATACGCGGATACCCACTTGTCTCCCACGTAGTACAGGTCATCGAACATCTGAAAAGGTTCGACATATCCATTTTTTTCTGTCTTTTCAGGGATAAATTCGACTTGCTCAAGTGCAAAAGATTGAAACGACAGAAGGATGATTAACAATATAGAATACTTCATAACTCTCTCTTGAATGCTAACGGATGACATGGATTTGTAAATCTCTCATCATTCTAATCGTCACCTCAGGGCGTGTTGTTATTCGCATACACTAAATATTACTTACCAACTTTTTTGTAAGCGACAACATGGGAAAGAAAAAGTAACGAATACCGTTCATTAAACCTTATTTTGTACTCAATTTCATCTTCGGATATTTTTTCCCAATTTATACCAAAGTAGTCATTAATGTCATCGACTGCTTCACTTTCTTCTTTTAAGTGTTTTTTGCTCCACTGATAAGTACATGACAAAATCAGCATCCCATTTAAAGCAGTTGCATCCATTAACGCTTCAACTATGGTTTTTGGCGACTCACATTGATCAAGCACATTGAGGCAAATGACTAAGTCAAATTTTTTGGGAACCAGACCATGTTCAAAAGGTGCTTCTATCAAGGTGAATGCAACATGATTGCATGCTTTTGCTATTGGTGAAGCATCAAATTCAAAATAACCCAGCTCTTTCAAACTCTTGATATAAGGGAATTGACATTTAGCACCTTCGATAATGATCTGCTTGAAATTTGATAGTAAGCGATGAGATGGTTCAACGACTGTGACAGAGCGAATGGTGGGAATGTTAGTAACTAATTCGTAACTATTTCTTCCTAAAGCCGGCCCCACTTCTAATGCGCTTTTTGGATAAATATTTTCAGCTTCGATAGCCTCAATAACAAACTGAGCCACGCTTTGTGTGTGACTTGATTCGATAAATGACTCAGGAACGTGCTTAGATTTGCTCTCTAATTGTTCAGTTACTCCATTTAGGCGAAGTTTATCAAGCCATTGAATCTCATAGTATGCAGCTAATCCTTTTGGATCTATGTAAAAATCGTCCACCAATAATTCCTTCTATAAAGTTTATTCTTTCAGTGGGCATAAGGTTTGCCACGATCAACTCACCAAGCCCACGAAACTCCAAACCGAAATCGCCGAGTATAACACATCACCTTGTTGCCTTTAGGGCTGTGATAGGTCAAGAGTTACTTTTGCTGTATATACTGACATTTTCCCAGACTCAATTGGCGTGTGAACAAAGGATTTAACTTCTTGAGCAATGCCAGCCAAACCCGGGTAGATAAATGATGTTGATATCCCAAAAGTTCTGAGCCTACGTCTTAGCTCGGGTTTCCAATATCCTTTAATCTTAAACAAACTGACATCATCTAACTCTAGTGGTTTAAATGGATTAGCCGGGCAAGAGAATACTGAACGCTGATTCAAATAACGCGAATCGTTATACTTAGGGCGGATAAAAATGAAACTCCCCTGATTAGATTGCAACGCGAATATACTTATTGGTTCTTGAGATTTTTCTTTCATATAGTTAGCAGTTGTTGGATCAAATATTTCATATTGATCTGTTATGATCTGCTTAGTGGCATATACCATACCATCCGTTTCGTCGTCTTTTTCAACTGCAAAAAACAGTGCGACCAGAGGGTTAGATGTCCAATCTAATAATCGGGTTGGGAGCCCATAGTGTTGCGCTAGAAACAACCACTCAAAATCTGTTTTTGGTGTATCATCCGAGCTTAACACAGGTGCCGATAATCTTTTAAACTCTTCATTCAAATTATGCTCTACTGAAGAAATATCGCCATGTACACCATCCTCTATTCCACGCCCAAGAGAAGGAATCAACTTGTATGATTGATCTGTAACTCCCCTAAACACATATTCTGGGCCACCTGATTTATCTTTATAAACAAAGGAAAGATATTCAACCCAAAATTCATCAACAGATTTAAACATTATTACTCCTTGTTTGAATAAAGCCTTAACAGTCAATGATGCTGAATACTAAATAACATGCGTATCATCTTGCCTAGACTTTAAACACATTATCTTGAGGAGCAAGCACTTAGGTTTGGCTTTGATATCTATGCTCGGTTTTTCGTGCGAGCAAAGCTATTATATGCATGTCATGAGACCTCGTATGCACCAGATTATCATAGAAAAGTATTTAATATCAGATAAATAGAGTTTTAGATCCTGTGCTAAGAGCGCCTTTTTTTCCTCGTGAACGATACGATGAATATTGCAAACCTGAGGATACCATTGATGACTGTCTATCAGCGGTTCTTCATCGGGTTGGCGGGACACAGACAACAAAAAAGCCACGATGAAACATCGTGGCTTTTGGGTCTTCGGGGTAGGGACGATTAAACCGTGAACTTACTCATCACTTCTTCCTGCTGATGGACTTTCTGGATCTGTTGCTCCATCGCCTGATTGGTGTTTTCGGCACCATCAGCCACCTGCACCGACAGCTCTTTGATGTTGAGGGTGTTGGTGTTGATCTCTTCGGCAACCAGGCTTTGCTCTTCGGCTGCTGAGGCGATTTGCAGGTTCATTTCGTTGATCTTCTCAATGGCAACATTGATTTGATTCAGAGCCTCGTCCGCTTCCTGGGCCTTGATGACCGTATTGGCAGCGGTTTGCTTGCTGTCACCCATCACATTGGCAGCCGTTGTCGCGCCGGACTGTAACTGCTCAATCATCTGGCGAATTTCGGTGGTGGATTCCTGGGTGCGTTGGGCCAGGGTCCGAACCTCATCGGCAACAACGGCGAAGCCACGGCCGGATTCCCCGGCGCGGGCCGCTTCAATCGCGGCGTTGAGGGCCAGCAGGTTGGTTTGATCGGCAATTTCGTTGATCACCTGCAAGATGGACTCGATGTTGCCGGTATCGCTTTCCAGCTGTTTCACCACGTCGACGGTGCGATCGATCTGGGCAGACAGATCATGAATTGCTGCGGTGGTGTGGGAGACAATCTGGCTCCCTTCAGACACTGAGGACTCAGCGGCCTGGGCGGCAGAGGCAGCATGCTGGGCATTGCTGGCGACATCAGCAGAGGTTGTCGCCATTTCATGCATTGCTGTCGCTAGCTGATCCAGCTCTGACAGCTGAGAGGACATTGCCCCGGCGGACTCCTTGGCCCCGGCGGCAGTCTGTTCGGTGCTGTGCAGGATGTCCTGGCTCAGTGACTTGGACTCGATGATCAAGTGTTGCAGCTTTTCGGTAAAGGCGTTGAAGCCTTTCGCCAGCTCGGCAAATTCTTGATCGGTATTGGTATCCAGGCGGCGGGTCAAATCGCCATGGCCGGAGGCGACATCCTGAATCGCATCATTGAGATCCTGGATCGGGCGCATCAGCACTTTGATCAGCAGCAGCAGGGCCACGATGCCGGTGATCAGCGCAATCACCGAGTAGAGGATGGAATCGGTTTTCAGCTTATCGACCGTAGCAAAGGCCAGGCTTTCATCCAGCACGGCACCGACATACCAGTTCTGACCCGGCACCTGAGTGAATGAAACGTTCAGCTGCTTACCGTCCTGGTCCAGCGTCACTGGTTGTTCACTGATCGCGATGTTCCCCAGGAAGGACGACATCGCCTGACCGTTATAGTCGGCATTCGGGTGGGCAATCACGGTGCCGTGATTGTCGACGATAAACAGGTACCCGGCATCAAACAGCGAGACCTGGTTCACTAGTGTAGCCAGGCCGCTCAGGCTGACATCAAAGAAAATGGCGCCTACAAATCGGTTTTGCTCAAATAAAGGGGTGGCGATAGACACCAGCATTTCTTTGGTCAGGGTATCGGGATACGGCTGGGTAATGATCAGGTCGCGGCTCTGCTGGGTGGCTTTATACCAAGGGCGGCTGCGCGGATCCCAGTTGGCGCCCGGGTTCCAGTTTGGATCGCTGCTGATGTAGCTGCCATCGCGTTCGAAACCCTGTCCGGCCAGCAAGAAAGCATTATGGATGGCCGGCTGATTCAGCACGGTCTGGATATTGTCCGCCGACAGATCCTGTTCAATCAGGCTGGTGGCGTAGCGGGCCAGCGATTTACTGCTGTTGAGCTCCGCATTGATGGTATTACTCATGCCGGACACAATTTCATCGATACTGTGGACAACCAGAGACTGAATCTCAGCTTTGGTTTTGAAATATTGGTTGGCGGAGAGCAGGGATAGGGCAGCAAGCAAGATGGCAGAGGATGTTGCAACAATCTTATGGCTGAACTTCATAGAATGAGACCTCAACGAGCACATGATGTGCCGTATTGTCCCTCGCTGGTGATAGAGATGTTAATCAAAGATGTCGAATTATGTGATCATGGAATATGAATAATTTGTTCCAGGTCATTTTTTGTTTAAATCTTGAACGGGTTGGCGTGGTTCGACAGCGAAATGTTGTTCCTATCAACAACTTTTCAGCGATTAAATATGCAACAAAACGAAAAATGGCGGCATACATGCCGCCATTTTTAACAGAGTTGAAACCTTATTCTGCGATCAAATCATACTCACTGCGCAAGATATCAATGATTTCAGCTTTCGGGTTATCGCTGAGGTGAATCGGCTGACCGGTAATTTTCTCAGCAATGCCAGTGTAGACTTTGGAGACCTGCATCAGGACTTCCTGTGGCAGAGCGTTATCACGCGCCAGCGCCTCACGCTCATCCATGCGGTCTTTATTGAGCAGGATATCCGGATCCGGGAAGTGGTTGAGCAGCAGCTGACGAAACTCTTCTTTTGAATTTTCAACAATGCGGCCGTCACGATACGCGGCACCATCCCAGATGCGTGAGGAATCCGGGGTGCCGACCTCATCCATATAAATCAGCTTTTCCTTGCCTTCGGCATCGGTAACATAGCCGAACTCAAACTTGGTATCGACGAAGATCTGATCCAATTTCGCTAGCGCGTTGCTGATCACCTTGAAACCGTCTTTGAGCAGGGTTTCGTAGCGGTCGATGTCTGCCGGAGAACTGAAGTTAAACGCGGCGTAGTTGTCTTCGATATTGCGGCGGGTGATATTGACATCATCAGCTTCCGGCACGCCCGGAATGCCTTTGAGGATCCCTTTGGTCGACGGGGTGATCAGTAGCTCCGGCAGTTTCTGATCTTTGCTCAGCCCTTCCGGCACTTCAATGCCACAGAATGCACGCTCGCCCTTGTCGTAGGCACGCCACATCGAGCCGGTGATGTACTGGCGGCAGATCGCCTCGATTTTCACCGGCTTGGCTTTCTGAACGATCCAGACAAACGGATGCGGGATATCCAGGATATGGCTGTCGGCCAGGCCGTTGTCACGGAAAAGCTGGAACCAGTGGTTGGAAATCGCATTCAAAGCGGCCCCTTTGCCCGGAACGCCTTTCATGCCGCCTTCGCCGTGCCAGATACAGTCAAAGGCCGAAATC
Organism: Photobacterium atrarenae; assembly: GCF_024380015.1. Classification (NCBI taxonomy): domain Bacteria; kingdom Pseudomonadati; phylum Pseudomonadota; class Gammaproteobacteria; order Vibrionales; family Vibrionaceae; genus Photobacterium; species Photobacterium atrarenae. The sequence continues at coordinate 2,011,281 of NZ_CP101508.1, read as the reverse complement.
CGATCACTGATCACCATGATGGCCAGCGGGGCATCCGGCTTCACGTTGTAGCCTTTCTCTATGATCAGGCGGCGGCTGTCAGCTTCCGTCAGCCAGTAGACAGAGCGTACTTTACCACTGTGGACAGGCTGGTCAGTACGGATCGGGAGGTCATCATTTACAGCGAGAACTTGATCGGCAAGGCTCATGGTGAATTCCTATTTCAAGAGTCGGGATACAGTCAAACAGGCCGCGCGGCGAGTTGAACAATCAACACGGCTCGTGCTGCCAATGGCGCTGATGATAGCAAAACCGTAACTGGCTTTCAGCAACAAAAGCAAACGTTTGCGCAATTAATTTTTGGAGAGCAGCAAGGCCGGGTGGTCACATCTTACCCAAATGAAATTTTTGTCAGGCGAAATGGCCGCGCCTGTGGCAAAATCTCTGGTTTGTCAGCTTATTTTCTTTCAGACTCAGGCCATCGCTATCTATGACGAGCTATACTCCCGAGCAGACCGCATTTATTCATCATGACTCAGGCAACGCCCTCTGTATCGCGGGAGCCGGCACCGGAAAAACCACCACCCTGGTTGGTCTGATTGAACAAAAGCTGGCACATATTCCGGCCGGGGAAATGCTGGTGCTGATGTTTAACCGCGATATCCGTACCGACTTTCAGCAGAAGCTCCAGGACAGTGGCCTCGGCCAGGCCGTTCCGGTCCACACCTTTCACAGCTTTTGTCTGCGCCTGCTCAATCAATCCGGCTTCATGGCCCAGACGGGATATCGGGTTGATTATCAGAGCGGCGAAAGTGATAAATCCCTGGTCAAGCAGGTGCTTCGCGCCATCGCCGGCACAGAAAAAAACTATCAGCGCCAGCAGATGATCAAAGATCCGAAAACCATCGAGCTGTTACTGAGCTTTATCGGTCTGGTCAAAGCCTACATGCTGCCGCCGCGGGAGGTGTTTCAACTGGCAGAGATCAGCCGGGACTATCTGTTCATCCTTGATGGGTTTGAGCAGTTTGAAACCCTGCGCAAGCAACAAAAAGTGTTGTTCTTTGACGACTGGCTGGTGGAGTCGGTCAAGCTGCTGGAGAACAATGAGGCGATCCGCAGCCATTATCACCAACACTGCAAGCTGGTGGTGGTCGATGAGTTTCAGGACATCAACACCGCCCAGTACCGGCTGCTCAAGCAGTTGCTCGGCCCGCAGACCCAACTGCTGGCGGTGGGGGATGTCGACCAGTGTATCTACAAGTGGCGCGGCAGTGCGCCGCAGTTTATGCTCAATTTTGAGCAGGATTTTGCACCGGCCAAAACTTATACCCTGTCACGAACCTTCCGCTTTGGTCACAGCCTGGCGCTCTCTGCCAGCCACCTGATTGCCAACAACAAGCAGCGCTTTCATGATTTTCTGACTGTCTCTGATAGGGGGATCGACGATACCCGGTTTGAGGTACTCGGCACTTCACGTCAGGTCGGCGAAATTGCCCAGGCGATCCAAAAAGATCTGGCGGCAGGGAGCGATCCGTCTCAGCAGGCGATTCTGGTCCGGCGCTGGTCACAGACCCTGCTGTTTGAGCTGGCGTTTCTCAGTAAGCAGGTGCCGTACCATATGCCGGTGCCGTCGGTGCTCGCCAGTAGCCGGGAAGTGAAATTGCTGATCGAACTGATGTCGCTCGCCACCGGCCGTTATGATCAATTGCCGGAGTCGAACAAAGGGCAGTTGTTGTTTAACCTGATGAGCTTCCCGCACTGTTATGTGCCGAACAAAACCCTGCGCCCGCTGTGCGATCAGCTGGCTGGGATGGACTCCGGCCAGTGGCTGACTTTTATCCGCCGCTATGAAAAAGCCAACAGCAGCCTCAAGCTCGAGAACCTGATCGAGCGGCTGGACTTGCTGGTTCGGCTGCAACGCAAGGGCAGTTTTCAGGCGTTGGAGGTTTTTAACCAGTACCGAAATGAAAGCGGTTTGGATAACTGGATCTGGAAAACCGAAGCCACGGCGACCGAGATCGAAGAAGCAGTGGAGCGGCTCGACAGTGTCGCGACCGTGCTGGAAACCATGGATCAGCCGTGCGAGAAAGCGTTGCAGTATTTCGAATACTATACCCAGCAATCGGTTAATCATGACAGGGAAGCGGGTGCGCGCGGGGTACAGCTGACCACCATATTCCGCGCCAAGGGCTGCGAATATGATCGGGTTTACCTGCCGTTCTGGGACAAAGATGCCTTTCCTTATATGAACAAGTCGTCCGGCAGCATCGGCGCAGACATTGAAGAAGAGCGGCGGTTAGCTTATGTCGCCATGACCCGGGCTAAGCAGCAAGCGACAGTTTACTTCACCGAACCGGAGAAGACCGCTGCCAATGCCGGGAAAGCCACCAACGCCAGTACCTTTGTGCTGGAGGCCAAAGCCGGCGTGGCGACAGAAGTCGGTCCGCTGTTGTATCAGGAGGGCGAGCTGCCTTATCACGCCTCACCGATCGTCGCGGAATACTACAAGCGGCTGGGACGGGAAGCCGATGTGCGAGCGCCTTGCAAAGAGCCACCTAAGCAAGAAGCACCTTGCAAAGAAACACCAGAACAAGCGGTTTCGACATTGGATGCGGCAGCATCTGAGGATTTAGCGTCCGGGTTAGCAATCGCAGCAGGACAGCACCCGGATTACAGCTATGGCTGGGCGCTGCGCCAACCTTTGCCGGATAATGCTACCAAGGTGCTGCAGGCGATGATCCGGAGCAAAACTGCCAAATATCTTGATGGCGAGATCAGCCGCCTGTGCCGGGAGTTGAAATCAGCCCCGCCAACCAAGCAGCAGGTCCTGGTCAATCGCCTGATTGTTGCTACCCATGCCAGAAGTCGGGTACGACGCTGAGTTGCCACAGTGGTATTTGTGGACCCATCTATGGGACCACGAACCTGGACCACGTTCTTTCGGAACGTGGCCTTGTTTCTGCTGAAGCGAGCCGGGCGTATTATTCCGGCCAGCTTTCCGCTTCAATTCTGGCCAGGGCTTCTGCGGCGCGCTGTAGCGCCGGCAGAAAGTGCAGCGCCTGCTCGGGTTTTAATCGCATGATGGGTGCCTGGATCGCAATACCCAGGTTCGAGCGCCCGGATGGGACCGGCACCAGAACGGCGACACAGAACAGGCCCGGCAGGAATTCTTCGTTATCGATGGCATAGCCGGTGCGTTTGACATTATCAAGCTCAGTTTCCAGCGCGTCGAAATCGGTGATGGTTTTTTCCGTGTACTGGGTCAGCTCGACATTACTCAGCAGTCGGCGTCGCTGCGAGCTGCTCATACTGGCCAGAAACAGTTTGCCGGAGGCGGAGCAGTGGACCGGTACCCGGGAGCCGGGGTGGAGATAAAACCGCAGCGGGGCCTCGGTTTCGACCCGGTCGACATAAATGACTTCGCCGCCGGAGAGCGCGGTGAGGTTACAGCTTTCGCCGACTTCCTCTTTCAGCTGGGCCAGCACGGCATGCCGGGCACTGTGGGTGGTGCTGTTCAGCAACAGCTTTTCCGCCAGACGCCGCAGCCGGACACCGGTGCTGTAGTGCCGTTCATCCCCGTCACGCTGGATAATCCCGGCGGTTTCGAGTTGTTGCAGCATCCGGTGCAGAGTCGGCTTCGGCAGCCCGGTCTCTTCCACCAGTTTCTGCAGCGAGAAAAATTCGTCCTTCTCTGCAATGACTTCCAGCAGTGAGAACAGGCGAAGGGTCGGCGTGTCTCCCTCGATACGCACGGGGGCAAGATCGGTTGTTTCTTTCACTGTACTCGTCATATCGCTTTGATTTCCCTATGTATCATCAATACATAATAGCAATTATACCGTTTATTTGAATATTCGTTGACCATAATCGGCTGAACAATTAATATTCAAATTGTATGTTAATATTTGGAATAAATCGTCTCATTAATTGTTGTTTGTTGTGGTGGGACCCAAACAAGGCAGGCAGAAATGAAGGCTATTGAACGTATTATTGAACAGGCAAAGCAGCGTCCGGTGCGGATCGTACTGAGTGAAGGGGATGATACCAGGGTGCTTCGTGCCGCCGCCAAGGCCGCGCAGGACGGGATTGCCGAGGTGATCCTGGTCGGCAATACGCCGCAGATCCAGGCCCGGGCCGAGGAGGAAGGCACGTGTATTGCGTCCTGCATCCTGATCGACCCGGCGACGTCCCCCTTGCGGCCGGCGCTGACCGATATGCTGTTCGCGCTGCGGGCTGGTAAAGGGATGACCCGGACGCAGGCAAAGCAAGCCGTGCTGGACCCGCTCTGTTATGCCAACCTGCTGGTTCGCTATGGCGCCGCCGACGGCTCGGTGGCGGGGGCGGTGCAGACCACCGCCAATGTGGTTCGCAGTGCGATTCAGGTGATCGGGCTGGCACCGGACTGCCGGTTGGTGTCCAGTTTCTTCCTGATGATGTTGTGTGAACCGTTTCATGATCTGAAAGGCGGCCTAATCTTTTCCGATTGCGGGCTGGTGGTTGAGCCCAGCGCTGAGGAGCTGGCCGATATTGCGCTCTCGGCCGCCGAAAGTGCCCGCCAGCTGCTGATGGAAACGCCCCGGGTGGCGATGCTGTCGTTCTCGACCAGTGGCAGTGCCCGTCATGCGGCGGTCGATAAAGTGGTTGCGGCCTCCGCACTGGTGAAATCCCGCCGGCCTGAGCTGGCCATCGATGGTGATGTTCAGCTTGATGCGGCGATTGTTCAGGATATCGCAGCGCGTAAATTGCCGGACTCGCAGGTGAAAGGACAATCCAATGTGCTGATTTTTCCTAACCTGGAGGCGGGCAATATCGGTTATAAGCTCGCCGAGCGTGTCGGCCGTGCTGTTGCCATCGGCCCATTGTTGCAGGGACTGGCTAAACCGGCGAATGATCTCTCCCGTGGTTGCAGCGAGCAGGATATTTATCACGTGATTGCGGTGACGGCGGTTCAGGCGCAGCAACAAGCATTCCACCACCAGCAAGCACCCCACCAGAAACCCGCAGCGCCGTCTATCGTTGCGGCGACACAAAGCGATCCCTGTTGAACCCGATACGCTCAGGAGAAGAGAAGCGATGAGCACAGAAACCTTATTGATTTTGCTCGCCATCATTATGGTCGGCACATACTTTCAGACCGTGACCGGCTTTGGCCTGGGGATCATTGTGGTGGGGGCCACCAGTGCCCTGGATCTGACTACGGTCGCGGTGATTGCTGCGGTGGTGAGCTTAGTCACTTTGGTGAACTGTGCGGTGGCACTGCCGGGCGCAGCGAAGCAGATGGACTGGTGCGCGGTGTCAGCCGTGGTGCTGGGCGTGTTACCCGGCATCGGGGCCGGCGTCTGGTTACTGGAGCTGCTCAGCCAGTCGGCCACAAGCTTGTTACAGGGCTTGCTGGGCGGGATGATTGTCTACAGTGCGGTTAACTTCCTGTTGCGACCGGCGCAGAAAACCGTACGTTCCGGCCATCCGAGTTTTGTGGTCAGTGGGTTTGGCTCCGGGCTGACCGGCGGGCTGTTCGGCATGGCCGGACCGCCGCTGATCTATCAGTTTTACCGCCAGCCGTTTGAGCTGACAACCATTCGCAATATGTTGCTGATCAGTTTTGCCTTCACGTCTGCCACCCGCAGTTTGTTGATTGGGGTACAGGGCCAACTGAGCATGGATATTGTGCTGCTGGCCGGGATTGCCGTACCGGTGGTGATGATCAGCACCATACTGGCAAGGCGCTTTCCGCCGCCGCTCAGTGCAGCAGCGATGCGGCGGATGGTGTTTGGGCTGTTGATGCTGATTGGCCTGTACCTGATTGCAAATGCGCTGGTGGCGCTGTTTTAGCCTGGTGCCGCTACTGCTAGCGCCGGGTCCCTGAGTTTTTGCCACGAGATGATGCGAACAGCTCAACGATCTCGGTCATCAGGCGGTTATCCACGGCGGTGGCGCCTGCCATCGCCAGGTTGCGCGGATAGTAAGGGCTGAGATCCAAACCGACCCCGAGTCCGAGAATGGTGATCCCACCTCGATGGGTTTCCTGCGCCACCACCGCTTTGAGATGATTATCCAGATAGAAGGGATCATTGGTTAAGTTGGTGGCAGTATCCATCGGACAGCCGTCCGAGATCACCAGCAGATAACGCTGACCTTCCGCCCTCAGCCGCAGACGCTGGCAAGCCCAGGTGACGGCTTCGCCATCAACGCCTTCTTTGAATAAGTCAGCTTTGAGCAACGCAGCGATTGATTTTCGGCTCTGGCGCCAGCCTTGCTCGGCCGGTTTGAACATCAGGTGGCAGGTTTCATTGAGTCGGCCCGGCTGTGCGGGTCGCCCCCGGCTCAGCCACTGCTGATGGGCCCGACCACCGTTCCAGGTTGCGGTCGAGAACCCCAGGACTTCACTGGTGATCCCGGCCATACCCAGCGCTTTGACCATCACATCGACGATGATCGCGACTTGATCAATATGCTCGCGCATCGAGCCGGAGCAGTCGATCAGGAGGCTGACCACCGCGTCCGGGGTCGGCTGGTGGTGATCCTGGTAAAACAGGCGGCGTTCAGTCGGCGAGCTGACGAGCTGGCTCAGTCGTCTGCCGTCGATCCGGCCTTCTTCCTGGCCGAACAGCCAGCTGTGTTGTTGTGGCGGGTTCAGGGCTGCGGCCAGCTTGCGTGCCAGCTCCCGGACATTGATCCCCTGCTGGTGGATTTGCTGATCCAGCTGTGCTCTCAGCTCGGTGAGAAGTGCAGGCCGGATCAGGGAGGCGGCGGCGACTTCCTGATCAAACTCGGTGGTATAGATGTGATATTGCTGATGATGTTTGCTAAAAGTCGCGCTGCGGCCGGTTTTGGCCGTGGCAATGGCCTCCGTTTCAGAGCCTTCTTCTTCCATCTCCAATAACAGCGGGAATGCGGCCAGGGCGTTGTCCGATTGCTCTGCGTCCCCGGATTCTTGCTGGTCGGCCAGCTCGGCTTCGATCATGGCGCAGACGGTTTCTGCCAGTTGGCGGGCTGGCCGGGCAAAAGCGGCCTGATCGTGACGGCAGGCTTTGAGTTCAGCCAGTGCATGGCCAATCACGGGCACGATGGCAGCCCGGGTCGCTTCAATGGCAGTCTCGGCGTATTCCGGCACCGGCGCGGCGTTGATCCGGGCGCGGACGATTAAAATCAGGGTCAGCATCAGGTTGCCGATATGATTTTCCGCCAGCCCGGTGTGGAAATAGTGGCTGGCCCAGTGTTCGAAATTGGCGTTGATGTTGGCACCAGCACCCGGCAGATGGACCGGTGCCTGTGACTCAATCCGGCATTGTTCCAGCAGATCGAAAATCAGCCGGGCAATCGGGGCGGTCGGCGCTTGTTGCTGGTGCAGCTGCGAATCGGAGTGGCGCAGGCGCAGGGCTATCGCATCGGCCCGGCCGCGACTGGCGGCATACGGGCGCTCAGCGTCATGCTCGCGCACGTGAACCGCCGGACTCGGCTGTGGCGTGTTGCCCCGATAGAGCTGGCGACCGCGAAAGTGAAGGTTTGGTTGTCGGCTGATGGCCCTTGCACTGGCGGCACAGAGCTCGACCGTTTTCTGCTGCTGGCGGGAGTGCGCTTTCATTAACTCAGCTCCATTTGGTGAGCCCAGGATTCTTCCAGCTCCTGATTAAAGCAGCGCTGGAAATATTCAGCGATCAGCGGCCGCTCGGCTTCATCGCATTTGTTGAGAAACGAGAAGCGAAAGGCCAGCGCCGGATTGCGGAAGATGGTGCAGTTTTCTGCCCAGGTGATCACGGTGCGCGGCGACATCAGGATTGAGATATCCCCGGCGGCAAAGCCGTTCCGGGTCAGCTCCGCGACTGCAATCATTTTGCGCAGCAGCGCGCGGCCGGCGTCGCTGTTTTTTTCCGGCACCCGGGCCAGCACGATGGCCAATTCTTCTTCGGCCGGGAGGTAGTTCAGGGTCGCGACGATATTCCAGCGGTCGATTTGTGCATGATTGAGCACCTGGGTGCCGTGATACAACCCGGACAGGTTGCCCAGCCCGACGGTATTGGCGGTGGCAAACAAGCGGAAGGCCGGGTGGGGCTGGATCACCCGGTTCTGATCCAGCAGGGTAAATTTGCCGTCCCGCTCCAGGATCCGCTGGATCACAAACATCACATCCGGACGCCCGGCATCGTATTCATCGAAGATCAGGGCGACCGGACGCTGCAGTGACCAGGGAATAATTCCTTCCTGGAACTCGGTCACTTGCTGGCCGTTGCGCAGCGTAATTGTATCTTTCCCGACTAAATCCAGCCGACTGAGATGGCCGTCCAGGTTGACCCGCACGCAGGGCCAGTTCAGCCGGGCGGCAACCTGTTCGATATGGGTGGATTTGCCGGTGCCGTGCATGCCCTGGATCAGGGTCCGGCGATCCTGGGCAAACCCAGCCAGGATCGCCAGGGTCACTTCCGGATTGAAACGATAAGCGGGATCGATCTCCGGCACATGATCGTCGCGAACCGAAAAGGCCGGGACCCGAAGATCGCTGTCAATTCCGAACACCTCGCGCACGGACACTTCAATATCTGGCTGGTTCGCTGCCATTTCCATCATGATCTGCTCCTTTTTACTGTCGTTCGCTGCTGCGCCGGATCAGGATCCGGATCGCGATTCGGACAAAAATCTGACTGTCATTGTTAACGAGTGATCCGCAAATCAAAACGTACAATCTTCAAAAATGTTGCATGAGTATCGTTTTTCGGAATATTTCATATCGATTAATTAAATTTTATTGACGATTAAAAAACCACCGTCTAGCTTAAAACTGTAATTTCAATAACGAGACGTTTGGTTCCACTTTTTAAGGATTCAGTGTCCCATCATCAAGGAGAAAGGATATGAGTGAGCAAGAAGCACGTAGCGTGGTAACCGGCCCGACCAAGATGACGCCGTCAGAGGCGTTTGTTGAAACCATGGTGGCCAATGGCGTGACGGATATGTTCGGCATCATGGGCTCTGCATTTATGGATGCGATGGATATTTTTGCTCCGGCCGGCATTCGCCTGATTCCGGTGGTCCATGAGCAGGGTGCTGCGCACATGGCGGACGGCTATTCCCGGGTATCCGGGAACCACGGGGTGGTGATTGGACAAAACGGTCCGGGGATCAGTAACTGTGTCACCGCAATTGCGGCGGCGTACTGGGCACACAGCCCGGTGGTGATTGTGACCCCGGAAACCGGGACCAACACCATGGGCTTGGGGGGCTTCCAGGAGTGTAACCAGCTGCCGATGTTCCAGGAGTTCACCAAGTATCAGGGACATGTGACTCACCCGGGCCGGATGGCGGAATACACGGGTCGCTGTTTTGACCGCGCGATGAGCGAGATGGGGCCGACCCAGCTGAACATTCCCCGAGATTACTTTTATGGCGAAATTACCTGTGAAATTCCAAAACCGGCGCGTCTGGATCGCGGCCCAGGTGGCGAGCAGAGCCTGAATGATGCGGCCGACCTGCTGGCCGAGGCGAAGTTCCCGGTCATTATTTCCGGTGGCGGCGTGGTGATGGGCGATGCGGTCGAAGAGTGTAAGGCACTGGCGGAGCGTCTGGGCGCGCCGGTGGTCAACAGCTACCTGCACAATGACTCGTTCCCGGCCAGTCACCCGCTGTGGTGCGGTCCGCTGGGCTACCAGGGTTCGAAAGCGGCGATGAAACTGATCTCCCAGGCCGATGTGGTGATTGCGCTGGGTTCCCGCCTGGGACCATTCGGCACGTTGCCGCAGCACGGGATGGATTACTGGCCGAAAGACGCCAAGATCATTCAAATTGATGCTGACCATAAGATGCTGGGTCTGGTGAAGAAAATCTCGGTCGGGATCTGCGGTGACGCCAAGGCGGCAGCGGTGGCCCTGAGCGAGCGTCTGGCAGGCCGCACGCTGGCGTGTGATGCGACCAAAGATGATCGCTTTACCAAGGTTCAGGCTGAGAAAGAGATCTGGGAGAAAGAGCTGGATGAGTGGACCCACGAACGTGACCAGTTCAGCCTCGATATGATCGACAAAAATGCCCAGGAGAAACCTTTTTCCGGCGGCGAATATCTGCACCCGCGCCAGGTACTGCGTGAGCTGGAAAAAGCGATGCCGGACGATGTCATGGTCTCGACCGATATCGGTAACATCAACTCGATTGCCAACAGCTACCTGCGGTTTGAAAAACCACGCAGTTTCTTTGCCGCGATGAGCTTCGGTAACTGTGGTTATGCCTTCCCGACGATTATCGGCGCCAAGGCCGCGGCACCGCATCGCCCGGCGATTTCCTATGCCGGTGACGGTGCCTGGGGCATGAGCCTGATGGAAACCATGACCTGTGTTCGTCATAACATTCCGGTGACTGCGGTGGTGTTCCACAACCGCCAGTGGGGCGCGGAGAAGAAGAACCAGGTCGACTTCTACAACCGCCGCTTCGTGGCCGGTGAGCTGGATAACCAGAGCTTTGCCGAAATTGCCCGGGCGATGGGCGCGGAAGGGATCACGGTTGACCGTCTGGAAGATGTCGGCCCGACGCTGCAAAAAGCGATTGATATGCAGATGAACGAAGGGAAAACCACGGTGATTGAGATCATGTGTACCCAGGAGCTGGGCGACCCGTTCCGCCGCGATGCACTCTCCAAGCCGGTCCGTTACCTGGATAAATACAAAGACTACGTCTGATCCTTGGTGACCTTTTGGCCTGGCTCCGGCACCCGATGCTCACCGTGTGACATCTGGTGGTGCGGGTGAGATGGAGCCAGGCTTTTTTTCCTGCCAAGAAGGGATTTCTGATGGCGACAAATACACTCAGTCAACCGCGCAACACCTTTGGTGCGCTGGGGCAGTTGGTGCCGGGCCTGATGCTGTGCATGGTGATTGCTGCTGCCGCTTCTTTTGTCTCCGGACAGTATGGTGGACCGAAATTCTTGTACGCCTTACTGATCGGCATGGCGTTTCACTTTCTGGCTGACAACGGGAAATGTTTGCCCGGGATTGAAGTGGCCGCCAAGAAACTGGTGCGGATCGGGGTGGCGCTGCTCGGGGTTCGGATCGCCGTCAGCGACATACATGCCATCGGCACTGTGGGTGTATTCGCCCTGGCCGGGGCGGTCGGGCTGACGATTGGGTTCAGCTTGCTGCTCGCGCGCGTGCTCCGGTTGCCGCCGATGCTCGGCCTGCTCTCCGGTGGTGCGACCGGGATCTGCGGGATTTCCGCCGCGATGGCGATTTCAGCCACCTTGCCCCAGAGCCGCGACAATGAGCACTTTACCTTGCTGACGGCCATTGGCGTGGCGGCATTTTCGACCGCAGCCATGGTGCTCTATCCGCTGGTGGTCTCGGCAACCGGCTTGGCGACGGCGGAAGCCGGGCTGTTTCTCGGCGGGGCGATCCATGATGTCGCGCAGGTGGTCGGGGCCGGGTTTATGATCTCCACCGACGTCGGGGATGCCGCGACGCTGGCAAAAATGTTCCGGGTCGCGATGCTGATGCCGGTCGTGGTGGTGCTGATGGTGTTGTTTCATCAGGATCGCGTGGCCGCCGGTGGGGCTGGCGCTGCGAAGCAACCGCTGGTACCGGGTTTTCTGATGGTGTTTGTGGCCCTGGTGATTGTGAACAGCCTGGGATGGTTGCCGTCTGAGGTAATTACGCTGAGTTCGGATCTGTCCAAATGGTGCCTGGTGATTTCGATTGCCGCACTCGGCGTGAAAACATCGTTCGAAAAGCTGGCGGAGCTGGGCTGGCAGCCGATTGCGCTGTTGTTGGGCAATGCGCTGTTTATCGCCGGCTATATGTTGTCCGTGGTCTTTCTGGTCCGTCTGTGGTCTGCGGCTTAACAAGGAGTTTTTATGCAAACATCAACTTATATTGGCTCCGTTTCGGGTTATTTAGCAGCCGTTCGAGAGCTGACGGCGGATAGCGAACTGATCCTGTTTCGCGGCCAGCCCAATCGTCGTCGGGCCTTGCTGCCGCCGATTGCCCGGAATAACCGACCGATCTCGACGGCGGTCGAGCGCCATATGCTGGCGATGTTTCAGCAATACGGCGAGTTTAGCCCGAAGGGAGCCGCCGCCGGTGGGGACCGGGTGTGTGACTGGCATCTGTTGTCACAGGCGCAGCAGTTCGGCATGAAAACCCGGTTGCTGGCGTGGAGCCAAAATCCGCTGATTGCGCTGTGGTTTGCCTGTCAGCGGGGGGCGGCCGAGCCTTATGTTTATCTGCTGCGTGCGGACGGGCTCGACGACGTCGATTTTGCCACCGACCCGCTGGCGATCAGCCAGACCCGGGTGTTTTCACCGCTCGCGGCCCGGCCGGAGGCGACCGCCCAGCGCAGTTGGTACTCCATCCATCCGGCGCTGACGACTGAGGCGTATCCGGAAGCTGCTCGGGGAGCGGGCTTTGTACCGCTGGAGCAGGAGCTACATGGTCGGGATCGGTTGCTGGAAATTCCGCTGCTGCCGGCGATGAAGTCGAAACTGCTGGCGGATCTGGCGACCTTCGGGATCACGGAGCGCACCGTGTATCCCGGACTGAATGGCCTGTGCCAGCATTTAAATGCCTGGCTCACGGGTGAGTCAGCCGGTGCCGGGATCGGCGCAGCAAAGTCTGAACCGGGGGAGGTGAGTAATCCGCCGCATGTGATGGAAGGCGAGCTGCGCGGTTGCTCGGGGAAACTTCCCAAGGCCTTGGCCTACCGGGCGGTGGCATCAGCCCTGACAGGCACCATATCTTCCGGCCACCCGCCATCTGGGTTGCGCCAGTACCGGCGGCAGTACACTGCCGACTTTGACTTTGACTAACTGTTTTCTCTGAATCCACGGGCTGCCTGACTGCCTCCGCGTCTGTGCTGGGGGCCGGCATCCTGCGCCTTGTATTCGGGTGGTTTGAGAGCAGGGCTAGTGCCAGGCGGTGCCGTGCAAAGAAGGGGTTAACTCAAGGAAAAATCGAACTTTTTAATCACATGTCACTTTTTGGAATTATTTGTCTCGAAATTCATTGAACCAGGTTGACGGAACCCAAACCCGAGACTAATTTTAAGTTAAATTTTTGTTAATGAGTTGTTCTGTTTTACTTTCACTCCGAATGAGTGCCGGATGAACCATTAACCGGAAATCGTCTTCGCAGTGAATGATTGCACCTCGCTGTATTCCCTTGAGGGATGAGGGGCAAAGATGTCAGCTTTCAGTCCGGTTGTTATCGCTGTCAGGTATGGGCTTAAGGCCGAAAACTATTATGTAACCTGTTAATTGAGAAGGGAAGAATAATGAGCGCACAAATGGATGAAATGGTCAGAGATGAAGTCAGCGTCGCTTTTTTACAGGCGTTCAGCGAGGCGTGGAACAATCATGATATAGACGCGCTGATGACTTTTATGACCGATGACTGCACTTTCCATACCGCGGCCGGTCCTGGTTTGCAGGGGAGTTCGTTTACCGGACGTGATGCGGTGCGGGAGAGTTTCCAGCAGGTCTGGAAAACATTTCCTGATGCAGCCTGGCTCAACGGTGAGCATTTTGTCTGCGGCAATCGGGCAGTCAGTGAGTCGACCTTTTGCGCGACCAAGCCAGACGGCAGTCGCATTGAAGCGCGGATGGTGGATGTGTTCACGCTGAAGGACGGAAAAATCCAGGTGAAAAACGCTTTCCGCAAGGATCGTCCGGCGCAGGTAACCGGCGAGAATCGCTAAATTCAGGGATCGGGTTTCACACAAGGAGTTTGAGCATGAGTGTACTGGCGGAAGAAAAACAACAGGATGTCGTCCGACCTGCATCAGCCTCAGCGGGCGCCCAACAGCGGGCAACGCAAGCGTGTTCTTCGTACGATCCGGCTTACGATCCGCTGGTGCAGGCCACGCCGGGTCAGGGCGCTGAATATGCGCCGACCTACTGGGTCGGAACGGCGGGAGAGCCGCCTGCCGATGACGGGCCGATCAGCTGCGATGTGGATGTCGATGTGGCGATTATCGGCTCCGGATTTACCGGCCTGACGGCGGCGATTTTCCTGGCGGAAAAATATGGCATCAAAGCGACGGTGCTGGAAGCCAACCGGGCCAGCTGGGGTTGCAGTACCCGGAACGGTGGGCAGGCCCAGTGTGCTTCCGGGCGTTTGAAGCGCTCGCAATGGATTGAACGCTGGGGACTGGATACCGCGCTGAAAATGCATGAAGAGTGCCTGGAGGGCATGGCGACGTTCAAGGAGCTTATCAAGGATATTGACTGTGAGCCGCAGCCCGGTGGTCATCTGTACGTTGCTCACCGGGAGCGGGTCATGCCGGCGCTGGAAAAAGAAGCCAAGCTGCTGCGCGACACCTTTCACTATGACGCCCAGATCCTCGATGCCGAGACGGTGAAGAACCAGTTTGTCGGCGATCAGGAAGCCTGCGGGGCGATGCATGAGCCGGAAGGCATTGGGATCCATGCCGGTAAGCTGGCCTTTGGCTATCTCAAGAAGGCCCGCGCCCTAGGCGCAACGGTGCATCCGGCCAGTCCGGTGACGGGCTGGGAAACCAAGAACGGGGTTCACTACCTCCAAACGCCGGGTGGCGTGGTCAAAGCCCGCGCCGTTGGGGTTGCCACCGGTGGCTATACCTCGCAGGGGCTGCATCGTGAGCTGAAAAACCGCATGCTGCCAATTCTGTCAAACTCCATGGTGACCAGGCCGCTGACCGAAGCGGAGCTGGCAGCCTGTCAGTTCCACACCCATCAGGTGATCACCGATACCCGGGTCTTGCGTCATTACTACCGCTTGTTGCCGGACAACCGGGTCCAGATCGGCACCCGCAGTGCGATCACCGGCCGGGCGGCGCCGGAGCAGAAATACGAAGCCATGCTCAAGGCCGATTTGGTGCGCAAATTCCCGGCGCTGGATGGGATCCAGGTCGACTATTCCTGGTGGGGGTGGGTTGATGTCAGCCATGACATGATGCCGCGCATCTACCAGCCCAATGCCAGCGAGTCGATCTACTACGCCTTGGGTTACGGTGGCAACGGGGTGATGTACTCGGCACAAGCGGGCAAGCGACTCGCCCAGTGGATTGCCGGGGATACCCAGCAGCTTGATTTACCGATCTTCCAGTCGAAACTGCCGTTCCCGAATCTCCGGGAAATGGTGGAATCGGAAGCCTTCGCGCCGTTCCGCCGGTTCGGGCAACGGTTCCTTTATCGCTGGTATCACCTCAAAGACGAAGTGTTGTAAACCGCTCCATCGCGGTCGGTCAGCGCCATCACAAGCGGAGACCGACCACCACTAATTCGAACAACAGGGACATGGCTGAAAGGGTGGGGCGCAAGGGAGTGGGATCAGCACGGTTGGTCACCAACTTTGGCATCCGGTTGTACCTCGGTCATTGAATGGATTGCGCATTGACTGTGCGACATTGACGAAAGGGTAAGATGATGATGTTCAATAAAAATAAGCTTCTACCAATTTTTACGGCAGTCAGCCTGGCTGTTGCTGCGCCTGCAGCGCTGGCCAAGAACTTCAAGATGGCGCTGGGGGATGCTGCCGGCGGGACCCAGTGGGAGATGGGGAGTAAGTTTGCCGAACTGCTGGATAAGAAAACCAACGGCAAGATGACGGTGGATCTGTTCCCCAACGGGCAACTCGGCAATGAGCAGGATACGGTCAACAATGCAGCGATTGGCCTGCTGGACTTTTCTGTGCTGGCGATTAATAACGTGACGCCGTTTTCACCCAGTGTCGGTCTGCTCACCATGCCTTATGTGATTCAGAGCGCAGATGAAGCCAAGTTGCTGACCCAGGGCGAGATTGGTCAGGAGCTGGTGGAAAATACTATCCGGGATGCCGGGGTGCGCATTATCGGCTGGGCCTATTCCGGGTTCCGGGTGTTGACCAACTCCAAACGTCCGGTTAAATCTCCCGAGGATCTCAAAGGCTTGGTGATCCGTGTGCCGCGCAATGAAATCATGATCTCAGCCTATCAGGCCTGGGGCGTGAACCCGACACCGATGGCCTGGTCTGAAACCTTCACTGGATTGCAACAGGGCGTGGTCGACGGCCAGGACAATCCGTATATCACCATTCATGCGATGAAATTCAACGAAGTCCAGAAGTACGTGACCAATATTCGCTACATCTTCTCGCTGGAGCCGTTGATTGTCAGTGAATCAATTTTCCAATCACAATCGCCGCAGATGCAGCAAACCATCCTGGCGGCTGGCAAAGAAGCGACCGAATACAGCTTTAACTACCTCCAGACGACCGAGCAGAAAATCCGCGATGAGCTGGCGGCCAAGGGGATGGTCTTTACCGATCCGGCCAACGGCGAGCAGGCCTGGATTGAGAAAGTGACCGAGACGGTCTGGCCGAAATTCTATGCCAGCATCGGCGGCAAAGAAAAACTCGATACCGCGTTGGCTGTGTTGGGGC
Source organism: Photobacterium atrarenae (assembly GCF_024380015.1). NCBI lineage: Bacteria > Pseudomonadati > Pseudomonadota > Gammaproteobacteria > Vibrionales > Vibrionaceae > Photobacterium > Photobacterium atrarenae. Next base: position 1,994,935 of record NZ_CP101508.1, on the reverse strand, counting down.
GCTAATCCAACCGCTGTCTGTGCTGCCCGCCGCTGATGTAACACCGGGCGGGCAGCCGGTTGTCTATTCCGGAGGCCATATGTCTGCAATGCACACAGTGCGCAAGCACCTGAATAACATTGAAGAATACACCTGCTGTTTACTGCTGGCGGCGTTTGTTCTGCTGCTGTTTACTCAGATCCTGGTTCGTCAGTTGTTTCAATACTCGATCCCCTGGGGCGATGAAGTCGCAACCTATATGTTTGTCTGGTTCGCCTATCTGGGCGCCGTGGTTGCGGCCAAGATGTCGGCCCATAACCGGGTCAGCTTTCACTTTAAGTTCTTTCCGCCGGTGGTGCGCACGGTTTGTGAAGTGTCCGCCGACATGATTTGGGTGGCGTTCAATCTTTATTTTGTCTATCTCAGCTATGACTTTGTTTTTAATAAAATGAACCTGTTCTGGAAGTCACAGACGACCGGGATCCCGATGAAGTATTTCTATTTGATCCTGCCGATTGCCTTTTCCCTGATGACCATCCGGATCCTGTGGAACAACTACGAGCGCCTGTTCCTGGGCAAAGAGGCCAGTGATCCGGAAACCCTGCAGCTGAAAAAACTGCAACAGCGCCAGCAGCATGCGAGCCGCCAAGCGGCGGCGCAGTAACGGGCCAAGGAGGAGGAAATTATCATGGAAGATTACTTAACCCTGATTTTGTTTGGCGGCTTTCTGCTGATGCTGATTTTAGGCGCGCCGATCACTGTCTCGCTGGCCGGGGCATCCATGGCGGCTTATCTGATCCTGGACAAGAACCCGATTGCGTTGGTGCAAATTGCGTTTACCTCGGTTGGTAACTTTCCGCTGATGGCCCTGCCGGCGTTTGTGCTGGCGGGGGCGCTGATGGAGGCAGCCGGGATTTCGAAACGGCTGGTGGATATTGCAGAAAGCCTGGCCGGGCCGGTCACCGGCGGACTTGGCGCCGCAACCGTGTTCGCCTGTCTGTTTTTCGGTGCAATTTCCGGCTCCGGGCCGGCAACGACTGCGGCGGTGGGAATGCTGATGGTCCCGGCGATGGTCAAGCGGGACTATGAACGCAGCTATGCGTCGGCAGTAACCGCGGCATCCGGCGGGCTGGGGATTATTATTCCGCCGTCGATCCCGATTGTGATATTCGGCATCTCAGCCATGGGCCTGATGCCGCCGCCGGAAGCGGTCGCGCAGCACGGCCAGTTTGCTTCGCTGTCGATCCCGAAACTGTTTGTTGCCGGGGTGATCCCGGGGCTGCTGATGGCTTCTACCCTGATCCTGACCAACTATCTGATCGCGAAAAAACGCGGTTACAAAGGACTGACTGAAACCTGGTCGGTGTCAGATATCAAGGCAACAGTGAAGCGGGGAACCTGGTCGATTCTGGCGCCGTTTCTGATCCTCGGCGGGATCTACAGCGGGATGTTCACCCCGACGGAATCGGCCATTGTGGCAATCTTCTACTCGCTGTTTGTTGGCTTTTTCCTCCATCGCGAGCTGTCGGTCAAGAGTATTTTCACGTCGCTGACCACGACAACCTGGATCACCGGGCGGGTATTGCTGATCCTGTTTGCTGCAACCGTGTTTGGTCGGTTGTTGATTGAGCAGCAGATCCCGGTGGTGGTTGCGGAATCGTTGCTCAGCCTGACTGAGAATATGTACCTGGTCTGGGCGCTGACCATCATGCTGCTGCTGTTTGTCGGCATGTTTATGGAGACCCTGGCGGCGATCATGATTATCGTGCCGGTGCTGCTGCCGATCATGTATATGCTGGGGGCTGATCCGACCCATGTCGGTGTGGTGGTGGTGTGTGCTTTATCGATTGGTTTTGCCACCCCGCCGCTTGGTGAGAACATCTTCGTTGCGTCAGGGATTGGCGGCTCAAGCGTGGAGCAAATTACCGCCCGGATCCACCCGTTCGTCGTTGCCTCGGTGATTGGTGTGTTCCTGGTGGCATTCTTTCCGCAACTGTCGTTGTGGCTACCGTCCATGGTGGGGTATTGATGAACAATCATTTTGAGGAAGAAGTCATGCGTAAGATGACGACGAAAATGGTGCTGGGTCTGGCGGCGTTGTTGGCCGTGGTGTTCGCGTCGATTGTCTGGGCCAATCAGGCCACCGTCGAGCACATCATTTCTAAAGATGAGCGCCGTGCTATGACCTTGCTGGATAAAGCGGTGAAGCATGTTGAGAAATATGGGCCAGAGGTGGTAACCGACTTCAACACCAATCCGAAATTCTTCGACCGTGAGTTGTACGTTTATGCGGTCCGGGTGGACGGGCAGTTTCTGGCCAGCGGCGGGTCGTCGACCGTGCTGGCCGGCGAAACGGTGCTGGACACGGTGGATGTGTACGGGAAACCTTTTTTTCGTGAGATGATCACCACCGCCGTTGAAGCAGGAAAAGGGAGCATTGAATACCACTGGACCAGCCCGGTCGACAGCCGGGGTGAGCCCAAACATACCCTCTTTATGCGAGTGGGGGATGTGATTGTAGCCGTCGGATATCACCGTCAGCCATGACCAGCGGAATTGCCCGAGTGAAGCGGTGAGTCAGAGGCTGGTTGAACTGATACTCAATCAGCGTGGCAGGTTGCTACGCTGATTCAGTATGTCCGTTTAAGGCGCTTGTTGGTTCGGTTGCACCGGCTGTGAAGGGTTGTGCTAGGGATGGATCCGGATGGGCGTACCGTCGACAACATAGCTGGCTATTTCCCGGATTTGCTTGTTGTTGACTGCAATACAACCACGGGTCCAGTCAACGCCCTGGTAGACCAGTGGCATATTCTTGCCGTTTGGGAGGCCGTGGATGAAAATGTCGCCACCCGGGTTGACCCCTTGCTGACGGGCACGGTCTCTGTCTTGCTCGTTTGGGTAATCAATGTGTAGGCTCAGGTGAAACTTACTATTTCGATTACGAAAATCGATGGTATACAGGCCTTCCGGGGTTCGATAATCGCCCTGATATTGTTTATGCCCAACGGGTCGTTTACCCAGACTGATGGGGTATTCTTTGAGGACTTGATTATCTTTAATCAGAAATAGCTTTCTTTCTGCTTTTTTGACCAACACCAGGTCGGCGATAGGTAGAGCACTGAAAGCGAGGACACTGTTTGAAAATAGCGCGAATAAAATAACTAATAATGTTTTCATTTTCTTATTAATATATAAGTCAATTGTTTTGTTTTAAATTGAACTGGCATTTGTTTTTTGAAATTAAGATGCAAAATATGCGTATTCATCCCTGAGCGTAAATGCTGTCCTCCCGAAATGATGCCGTGATTACTAGTGATTTTTTAGCGTCTTGACATTGCCCTGACAAAGCTGACTTTAATCAATGCCGGATGAGGGATCAACTTAAAACAGTGTGCAAAACAGGTGATATTGGTCCCATTTTAACCGGCTTTATTTCAACATCTTGATCTGCAATTAGTATTTTTTTACACCAATACTTGCATTTTTATGCGTCATTTATTTGTCGTCAAAATGTTGTCGTTGCTGGTTTTTAATTTTCATTAAAAATAGCAAAGCAAACATCTAAATTGTTTGATTGTTTAGTCTATGATGTCTTTTTTATTATGCATTCTTGAGTTTAAACTCAGTTTTTTGATAAATGTATCTACAAAGATTTTGGTGCTGTTTTATACAAGAGTGATTGACGGGATTTTATTGTTAATATTTTTGTTTGTTATGGATAAGAAAGTCCTCACAAACTCGAAGGGTTGAAAAATGGCAGTCGGCTTATCCGGTAAAGCCGACTGCGAGCGATGGGGCGTGACATGTGGGGGACTTGTGAAGGCGTTTATTGAAGTCAGGCACCGGCTGTGCTTTCCTTCAAACCTATCTTGCCAGCATCATTTCGTACTCGACCATCATGTCCGGCATCCCCAGTCGCTGGACATAGCGCAGGGTACCGGTAGCCGGTTTGACGGCGACATCGGCCAGGTACTCTTCCCAGACACTCGCGATGTCGCTGAACTGTTCAGGGGTGACATCGTTGGTAAACGTCCAGTCGGTTCGAATGATGTCGTCGCGGCTGAATCCGGCTTCCTGGATCAGGTTGTCAATCTGATCCAGGATCAGCCGGGTTTGGGAAACCGGATCATCCGGGAACTGAGTGATAAATTCCGGATTGCAGTCCGCATGGCCGGTCACGAAAAAGATCTCATCAAACTCACTCAGTTTCAGCCCCCAGCTGAAAGCATTGCGAAAATCCGGCATGTGCGGGTTATGGAAGGCTTGTTTCTTACTCATCATTCGCTCCTTGTTTTTCAATCGCTTAACCTGTGCCTTCAGTGTGTGGTTTTTGCGGTGGATCGTCTAATGAATCATCACCATGGTATTGATAGCTCAGCGGCATAAGTGATGCTGTGTGCTGAGAAACGGGGGCGGGGGGCTGGAAAGTGCCGGAAAACCCTCCAGCCCGGAGCGAGATGAACCATAATTTAACTTTGTTCATATCTGCATGAGAGTTTCATGAAGGGGTGATCTGGCTCTCGCGGTGGTTAAGTGAGTCGGGCGAGAAGGGGGAGCAATGGGTGAACTCGCAGTCGATCTGGCAAGATTTCAATTTGCCTTCACGGTGTCATTTCATATTATTTTTCCGGCGTTTACGATTGGCCTTGCCAGTTATCTGGCGGTTCTGGAAGGCCTGTATCTGAAGACGGGCCAGCAAAAATATATCGAGCTCTATCAATACTGGATCAAGATATTTGCCATCAGCTTCGGGATGGGGGTCGTGAGCGGGATTGTGATGAGTTATCAGTTCGGGACCAACTGGAGCGTTTTTGCGGACAAAACCGGGCCGGTGCTCGGGCCGCTACTGGGATACGAAGTCTTCACGGCTTTTTTTCTCGAAGCTGGCTTTTTGGGTGTGATGCTGTTCGGGATGAACCGGGTCGGAAGACGGTTGCACTTTATGGCCACGGTGATTGTGGCGATCGGCACTTTGCTTTCGGCGTTCTGGATCCTGTCGGCAAACAGCTGGATGCAGACACCAGCCGGATACGGTATGAATACGCAAGGTCAGTTTATTCCCGAAGACTGGTGGGCGGTCGTCTTTAATCCTTCCTTCCCGTACCGGTTAACCCATATGGTGTTAGCAGCCTTCCTGACGACGGCTTTTGTGGTGGGTGGGGTCGGTGCTTATCATTTATTGCGCTCTCAGAAAAATCATCTGGCGCGAACCATGTTTTCCATGGCGATGTGGATGGCAGCGATTGTGACGCCCATCCAGGTGATTGTCGGCGACTTGCATGGCCTCAATACCCTGGCGCATCAGCCGGCAAAAGTGGCGGCGATGGAAGGGCATTTCGAGACCCATGAAGGCGCGCCGTTGATCCTGTTCGGACTGCCGGATCAGGCAAATAAGACCGTAGATTATCAGGTGTCGATTCCGTACCTCGGGAGTCTGATCCTGACCCATTCCTTTACCGGCGAAGTGAAAGGGCTGGATGCCTTCCCTGAGGAAGATCATCCCCCGGTGGCGATCGTCTTCTGGAGTTTTCGCATCATGGTAGCCCTCGGCTTTCTGATGTTGGCGGTTGGTCTGGTCAGCCTGTGGCTGCGCAAGAAAAAAGAGCTGTACCATGCCGACTGGTTTCACCGCTGCTGTGTGGTGATGGCACCGTCCGGGTTTATCGCCATTCTCTGTGGCTGGATCACCACCGAAGTGGGTCGCCAGCCTTTCACTGTGTATGGATTGTTACGCACCGCCGATTCGATTTCTCCGGTTAATGCCGCTGCGGTCAGTGTGTCTCTGGCGGCGTTTGTGGTGGTCTACTTTACCGTGTTCGGGGCGGGCTTTTACTATCTCTTGCGACTGATGCGCAAATCACCCACCAAGTACGAGCGCCCACTTGATAGTGACACCGTCACCTCAACGACCCACTCAAATCTCTAGGAGGCCGTATGGATTATGCATTGATCTGGTACATGCTGATTGCCATCGCGGTGTTTGCTTATGTTGCGCTGGATGGATTCGACTTAGGGATCGGGATCTTGTTTCTCGGCGGTGAGTCGGTTCAGGAGCGGGATCTGATGATGAACAGTGTTGCGCCGGTCTGGGATGGCAATGAAACCTGGCTGGTGCTGGGTGGTGGCGGCTTGTTTGCCGTCTTTCCACTGGCCTATTCCGTGGTGATGCCGGCGCTGTATGCGCCCTTGATCATGATGCTACTGGGACTGATCTTCCGTGGTGTGGCATTTGAGTATCGCTTTCGTACCCATCGCGGCCAATTCCTGTGGGACAGCTCCTTTTTCATCGGTTCGCTGATTGCCACGTTTACCCAGGGGATGATGTTGGGGACTTTGTTGCAAGGGATCGCCGTGGTGGATCGGCAGTACAGCGGCGGCTGGTTTGACTGGTTTACGCCGTTTACTGTGTTTTGCGGATTGGTGACGGTTGCCGCCTACACCTTGTTAGGTGCCTGCTGGCTGTTGATCAAGTTGCCAAAGCCTTATCATCGCCGTTATTACGTGACGGCCAAGCGCTGCGCACTGATCATGGTGGTGATGGTGGCGATCCTCAGCCTCTGGCTGCCGATCTCCAATCATGAAATCGCAGCGCGGTGGTTCTCGTTTCCGCAAGCTTTGCTGTTTTTACTGATCCCGGCTGGCTCTGGCTACCTGGTTTATTTGCTGTTCAAAGATCTGATCGAGCATAAACCGGTGAAGGCCTATCTGGCGAGCCTGGGGCTGTTTTTCCTCGCTTCGCTGGGGTTTGGGGTCAGTACCTATCCTTACATTGTGCCGCATAGCCTGACGTATGCAGAAGCTGCGGCGCCGGATACCAGCCTGAAGTTCCTGTTAACCGGAACCGTGTTCCTGCTGCCGTTGATCATCGCCTATACCGCTTATTCTTATTGGGTGTTCCGCGGTCGGCTCAAAGAAGGGGAGGGGTATCATTAAATGCTTAATCCGTGCCTCAAACGCTGGCTGTGGTTTCTGGCCCTGTGGGCCGGCGGAGTCGTGGCCTTGCTGCTGATGGCGATGTTGATCCGCTGGGCGTTGCCCGGGATGTAGATGCTTGGGAAGTTGCTGTCTGAGACTCAGTTGCTTTGGATTAAGTTGCCTTAGATTTGGTGGCGTGGATTAAGCCGTCCGGGACTGGGCTACAGTGGCTTTGGCAAGTGGTCACCAACTGCCATTAAGCGATGAAAGCCAAAAGAATGGAGGCCGCGGCCTCCATTGATGTTTCTACGCTAAGTCAGTGTGTCGTTCTGACTCGTTTCTTGTTCAAGCCGTGGCTTAGCCAAGCAGGAGCATGGCCGTCGGGATCGCTAGGAATAGGCTCAGCATGGTTCGGATCAGCCAGATGATCACCAGTTTCGCTACCGTCAGTGGGATCCGGGTTGCCAGGATGCACGGGATCGAGGCCGAGAAAAACAGCACTGATGAGACACAGACGACACCGGCGGCAAAGCGGGCGATATCGCTGGCTTCGGTCATCAGCAGCGCAGGAAGGAACATTTCAGCCAGGCCGGCGGCGCTGGCACGCGCCAAAGCCATGCCATCTTCCAGTCCCCAAATCATCGTTATCGGATAAAACACCATCCCCAGCCAGTCAAACACCGGGGTGTATTTGGCAACCAGCAGCCCGATCAGGCCGACTGACATGATGGACGGCAGGATACTGATGGTCATGATCAGGCCATCTTTGAAGTTCTCGAGAATACTTTTGCTCAGGCTTGGCGCCTTTTCGGCCACGGTCAAACCGGTCTCCAGCGCGGTTTTGATTCGGTTGCCCGGCTCGCATTCCGGCTCACGGTGCTGCGCGTGATTATCCATGGTCGAGAGTGGTGGGATCCGCACAGTGATTGCGGTGACGATAAAGGTGATCAGCAGCGTCGCCCAGAAATAAACATTCCAGATGTCCATCAGACCCAGCGTCTTCGCCACGATAATCATAAAGGTCGCGGAGACGGTCGAGAAACCGGTCGCAATAATGGCCGCTTCCCGCGCAGAGTACTGCCCGGCGGTATACACCCGGTTGGTGATCAGCAGACCAATCGAATAGCTGCCGACAAAGGATGCCACGGCATCAATGGCTGAGCGGCCCGGCGTGCGCCAAATAGGTTGCATCAGCTTCTGGACCAGGATCCCGATGGCCTCCAGCAAGCCGTAGCTGACCAGAAACGCCAGGAAAACGGAGCCGATGGGTACGATCAGGCCCACGGAGATCACCAGCTTGTTGAACAAGAACGGTAGCATATCCGGAGATTGCAGCGCCGCCGGTCCGGTGCCGGTGATGGCAAAAATTCCGGCGACCACCCCGAGCCATTTCAGGCCCAGAAAGACAGTATCCGTGGTACTTTGACGCCAGGATTTGGTGATCAGTGGATAAATGGCGCCTGCAAGGATCATCGCCATCGCGTACCAACTGGTCCCGCTGCCGAGCCCGCTTTTGAGCAGACTGACCAGATGATCCAGCGGAATACTGGTTTTGCCGTTGAAGCTGATCGGAATAAAAAAGATAAATACACCCAGTGCACTGAGTCCGAATAGCCGGAAGTAGTGCAGCCCTTGTCCCTGTGTTACAGATTTGGAATTTTCCATCAGTCGTCCCTCCATAGTTTACTGATAGAAATGTATATACAAAAACGCAATCTTGTTATCAATCTGTTTTGTTTATGTGATCGGTGTGACTAAAAAAGCACTTATCCCTGCGTTTTAAAGGGTGGTACATTAGGCAATTGGCTTTATTTGTATAGATTGTTTAGCAAAGGGATGATTGCAAATGAATGTGAATTGCCATTGCGGAAATGTTCAGATCTCGGCTGCATCTGTGCCGGATGAGGTTGCGCAGTGTAATTGCTCGATTTGTCGCCGTTATGCGGCGTCCTGGGCTTATTACACGCCGCAGGAGGTCACGGTAGAGTTTAAACAGGAAAAATCGGTCCATTACATCTGGGGCGATAAAGAAGTCGAGTTCCACCGTTGTCGGTTGTGCGGCTGTATCACCCACTATGTCACCACGCCGGAATGTGATGCCGATATATTTGCTATCAACATGCAAATGGCAGAGCCGGAATTGCTCAGCACCATCCCGGTGCGGAAAATCGATGGGGCCAGCTATTAAGTGTGGGTTTGAAGCATTGACTAAGCATGATTTCATCATTCGAACATATGCTGCGGATGACTTTTCCGATATCCAGCATATCTACGCACTGTGTAAACCTGATGAGTTCGCCCATGAAGCGGTGAAAATAAAAACTCGTGCTCTGACGGATGATCCGATGCGCTTGGCGCAGTTCACGAACTCCGATGTTTATGTCATGGAGATGCACAAAAGCATCGCTGGCTTTATCACGGTATCCAATCAAGAGATTGGCTGGTTATACGTTCATCCCGAATGTCGCCGGTTGGGGCTGGGGCGTGCTTTATTAGCGCATGTCATGACTTTGTCTCAAGGCCGGGCACTGACGTTAAATATCGTCAAGTCCAATCGCCCGGCACTCGGCCTGTATCTGAAGTATCAGTTTAAAGTGGTGGATGAATTTGTGGCTCAGGTGAATGGCCAGCCAGTGGAAGTGCTGGAAATGAGCTGGTAGATGACTGGCGGGGAGGTTATTTTAAATCGTGAAAATGAATTTTTACTGGAGACACGCCATGGACAAGGCAGTACAAATCCGATTCAACGATTATCCGGCAGCCGTTCAACCTTTACTCGATAATTTACGGTCGCTGATTTATCAAATCGCTGAGGAATATGCGTTGGGGGAAGTTGAGGAAACGCTCAAGTGGGGAGAGCCGAGTTATACCGTCACTGCTGGGAGCCCTGTGCGTATCGACTGGAAACTGAAAACGCCGCACCACTATTACCTCTTCTTTAACTGCCAAACCAAGCTGGTGGATACTTTTCGGGAGCTGTACGGTGAAGCGTTGGTGTTTCAGGGAAACCGGGCGATTGTACTCAATGTCGCTGAGCCGCTGCCTGAGCCCGTGCTCAAGCATTGTCTTCAGCTGGCGATGACTTACCACAAGATCAAGCACCAGCCGCTTTTGGGGGCATCCCCATTAAATATCGATTGATTCCTGTTCTTGCTGTTAACCTCGAAAATATAATACTGGATGCTTAATGGTGGCTATGTGCGCTGTGGTATATTAGCGATGTTGATAAACCACTTAGCGTTGGAAAAATACTGGAATGTTTTGGCTTCAACGCATTTTTCGACTTAAACCTAGAGTCAAGGAGGGCTACTCAGATGAAGAAACTCATCAGTTCCGGATCTCACCTGGAAAAACCAATTGGGTTTTCACGTGCCTGCCGGATTGGCAATCAAATTGCAGTTGCCGGTACCGCACCCATTAAAGAGGGTGGCACTGCTTTCCCCGGAGATGTTTATAACCAGACCAAATATTGTCTGGAAATCTCACTGAAAGCGCTCGAAGAAGCAGGCGGTAAGGCGGAGGATGTGATCCGAACCCGAATGATGTTGACCGATATTACGCGCTGGGAAGAAGCGGCCAGGGCACATGGTGAGCTGTTTTCTGCGATCCGTCCGGCTTGCACTTTCGTTGAAGTGAAAGGGTTTATAGATCCTGCCTGGCTGGTGGAAACAGAGTTGGATGCAGTGATATCGCTGGACGACTCACTCTGAAACCAGGGCAGGTGCCTGCGGGGATTGCTTCGTTGGTGGATGTCGAAACGACCAATTCTATGTCCCCAAGCTAGCATGTTGAAGTTGCTTTTTGGGGGCTGAACACCACGATACTGTTTGTATATACAGTGTTCTGATGTATGATTAACCGCTGAACAAGGAGTGATCAATCATGACATTAAATATTGTTGAACAATTACCCAGTGCAGAACTGTTCTGTGCATTGCGCGTGAAAGCCGGCCTCTCCGCAAAATCCCTGCAAGCGGCGACCATCGGATTACCGAATTCCTTGTATGGTGTTTCAATTTACGATGGCGAAGCCCTCATCGCGATGGGGCGTGTGGTCGGTGACGGCGCTTGTAATTTTGAGGTGGTGGATGTTGCAGTGGACCCTCAGTATCAGGGGCAAGGGTTGGGGCGCCAAATCATGGCACATATTGACAGCTATCTGGCCTCTGTAGCCCTTGAAGGTTCTTATGTCTCTATGATTGCGGACGAACCTGTGTTTTATGAAAAACTGGGCTACAGAATGGTCGCGCCGTCGAGCCATGGGATGACGAAGAAGTTTAAGCCAAGCCTTCAACCGTCTTGAGGTGATTGACGGCATTAAGGCAGCCTGAGAACAGAGAAAAAACAGCCAGCGAGATGCTGGCTGTTTTTTCAGGCGTGTTGTTCGTCTTCAAGCGACTGCGGTGAACCGCTAGTAAATATCTTCTGTTTTCTCCAGCGGCACTTCTTCTTGCTTCTTTTGTTGCTGGTGGTGGCTGGGCTCATAGACAAAGCGTCGACGCTGGATTTTCTGGTGTTGATCCCGGCCCAGCATCAGCAGGCATGGGGTGAGGATCAGGGTCAGTAGGGTCGCGAAGGTCAGCCCGCCGGCAACTGCGGTGGCCAGTTGCGACCACCACTGAGTACTCGGTGCACCGAACTCGACCTTGCGGCCGATGAGGTCAATATTCATTTCCATCACCATCGGCAGCAGCCCCAGAATCGTGGTAATCGTCGTCAACAACACCGGGCGCAAACGTTGGGCACCGGTGTGCATAATCGCGACGGTTTTCTCATAGCCTTGCTTGCGGAGCTGGTTATAGGTATCGATCAGGACGATGTTGTTGTTGACCACGATCCCGGCCAGTGAAATGACTCCGATCCCGGACATGATCACCCCGAACGGGCGCTGAAACACGAGTAAGCCGAGGAATACACCGACCGTTGAGAACAGCACGGCACTCAAGATCAGAAATGCCTGATAGAAGCTGTTGAACTGGGTCACCAGGATGAGTCCCATGACAGCCAGGGCGACAACAAACGCAGTTTCCAGAAAACGCTGTGAGCTGGCTTGCTCCTCGTTCTGGCCGCGGATTTCAGCGTTGACGCTGGAAGGAATTGGCATGCTGTCAATCGCTGCCTGAATATTGGGGATCTCCAGGCTCAGGTTATAGCCCGGTGCCATATCCGCCATCACCTGAACTACGCGCTTGCCATCAATCCGGCTGATCGTATGTTGTTTGGGCGACGGCGTAATGCTGGAGAAGTTGGTGATGGGCACCAGGCCGTACTGGGTTTTGACTCGCAGCTCGTTGAACTGGCCGATATCCCGCTTTTCCTGCGGATAACGAACCAGAATATCCACTTCTTCATCGGTATCGTTCGGGAGATAATCACCAATTTTCAACCCATTGGTGACAAATTGCACCGTGTTGCCAACCAGGGTCGCATCACCGCCGAAGCGGGCAGCGTCGTCCCGCGCAATATTGATTTCCCAGTCGATCCCCGGTTTGTTATCGGAGTCGGAGATATTGGTAAATGCAGCCTGGGATTCCATCCAACGGCGCAGTTGCTGCACAGTATCCGACATTTCTTCGCTGTCGGTCCCGCTGATTTCAATCAGCAGATCATGCTCACTTGGTGGCCCGGCTTCCGGAGAAGTAAATTCAAGCTCAATGCCGGCCAGATCTGCCGTTTTATCCCGTAGTTCGGCAATAATGTCTTTCACGGGTGGCCGGTATTGCCAGTCGAGCGGGTTAATCTGAATGTGGCCAATCTGATCGTCGCCCCCGGTACGGGTGTAGACGCTGCTGATCCCTTCTGTGCCCAGCACCCGGGCTTCGAGTTGTTGCATCAGCTGATCTTTTTCATAGATCGACAGATCGCCGTACGAGCGGGCTTTGATGGTAAAGTGGGGGGGATCGACTTCCGGGAAAAACACTACACCCAGTCCGGCTCTGTCATAGGCAAAGCCGACGCTTGCTGCAAAGACCAGTGCAGCAATCAGGATTTTCAGCGGGTGACGCAGGGCGATACTCAGGCTGCGGAGGTAGAAGCGGGTCAGCCCCGTGGCCTGCTCAAACTGGCCGTTTTCTACGGCAATTTTGCGTTGTTGCGCCGCCGGGCTGATGTATTGCGGTTTACCGATCACGCTGCCGAGAACCGGGACGAACAGCATTGCCATCACCAGTGAGGCACTCAGAGTGGCAATCAGAGTCAGCGGCAGGTAGCGCATGAATTCCCCAGTGGTATCCGGCCAGAACAGCATGGGTGCGAAGGCGGCCAGGGTGGTGGCGGTCGATGCGGTGATCGGCCAGGCCATCCGCTTGGCCGCTTCCTGATAGGCTTGTTTGCGCGGGATGTTTTCCTGCATCCGACGGTCGGCATACTCAGTGACCACAATGGCACCGTCGACCAGCATCCCGACGGCCATGATGAGCGAGAACAAAACCACGATATTGATGGTAATACCGCTGACGGCCAGGACTAATAAGCCGGTGAGGAAAGAGCCGGGGATCGAGATCCCGACTAACAATGCCGTGCGGGCACCGAGGATAGCCAGGATCACGATCACCACCAGGATGATCGCAGACAAGATATTGTTCTGCAGGTCCACCAGCATGGTTTTGACATCCCTGGACTGATCCAGGGTGTATTCCACCAGCAGGTTATCGGGCCAGTCGTCTAACTGTTGGGCTTCCGCCATCACCGCTTTGACGATTTCGACGGTTTCAATGATATTTTCCCCGGCGCGCTTTTTCACATCCAGCACGACGGCCGGTTGGCCGTTGAGGCGGGCAAAGCTGTCGGGATCCCGGAATGCCCGGCGAACCGTTGCAATATCACCGAAGGTGATCACGGTATTGCCTTCGACTTTGATCGGCAGCTCGAGGATATCTTTCAGCGAGTCAAACACGGAAGGCACTTTGACCGAGAAGCGGCCGTAACCACTGTCGATATAACCGGCCGCGACGACCCGGTTGTTCCGGGCGACCAGGTTAAACACATCGGCCTGATCCAGGCCGTAGCTTTCCATCAGCAGCGGCTCGACCACGACTTCGACCACATCTTCCCGGTCCCCGGCAATGTCGACTTCGAGGATCTGGCGGTAACTTTCCAGCTCATCCTGCAGCTTACGGGCAATTTGGACGATGGTGCGCTCGGGGACGGTGCCATAAAGGACCATCGATAGCACTGGATCAAAGCTGGCGATGGTGATTTCTTTCACCTTGGGTTCGTCACTGTCGCTGGGCAGTTTCACCTTAGCCAGATCGACGGCCTCTCGCACGTCGGTCAGGGCTTCTTCGATATCGGTACCGGCATTAAATTCGAGTACTACGGAGGCATAGCCTTCTGCGGCTGAAGACTCCATTTCCTTGATGCCTTCAATCGTGCGCAATTCTTTTTCCAGTGGGCGTACCAGGAGGCGCTCGGCATCTTCCGGGCTGATCCCCTCATGGGTGACGGAGGTATAGATGACCGGAATGGTGATGTCGGGGTTCGATTCTTTCGGCATCATGCGGTACATGATGGCCCCGGCGATCAAAATCAGGATCAGCAGGGTGATCATGGTCCTCGCGCGGCTGAGTGCGGCGTCAATCAAAGTCAGCATTACTTCGCCTCCGCCTGTTGTACCGGGATAACATTCTCGCCATCACGGACGAACCCTTGACCAACCGTGATCACGGATACCTGTTTGCCGACACCATCAAGCCAGATGCCGTCTGGTTCAACCTTGACAATCGAGATAGGAACGAAACTGACTTTGTTATCTTTGACCAGGGTTTTAATGCCGAGGTTGCCGGCCTCATCGAGTGCCAGCATGGACGGACTGACCTTAATCGCCTCACGGGTATCAAGGACCAACTCGACACTGGCACTGGCCCCAGCGTTGAGCCGCATGTCGGGATTGGGAATTTCGATTTCAATGGCAAAGGTGTTGGTTTGCGGATCGGCCACGGAAGCCTGGTATCTGAGCTCACCTTTGGTGGTTGCGCCGTCCACCAACGTGATATTGGCATCCATACCGCGCTGAATTTGCTGAATATGGCGTTCATTGACATCAGCGCCGATCACCAGGGGGTTGAGATCGACGATGGTGGCCACCGGATCGCCGACGCCGAGATAATCGCCTTGCTCAACCAGCAGGTTTTCAATAATACCGTCAAAAGGAGCCGTGACCACTGTATCTTCCAGTGCCAGTTCCAGATTCCGCACGGTGGCCTTGGCTTCGATGAGCGCCGCTTCCGCCTGGCTGAGGGCGACTTCACCCTGTAAGCCTTTCGCCCGCAAGGAGCGGGAGGCATTGAATTCTTTCTCTCTGACACGCAGCAGTGCCTGGGCTCGTTTGAGTTGCAGTTCGCGGTCTGCCTTGTCCAGCCGGATCAGCGGCTGGCCTTTGGTGACGCGTTGGCCTTTGCGAATCTGGAGTTGCTCAACGGTGCCTGCTACCTCAGCAGCCAGGGTTGCTTCGCGATCCGGGGCGGTCCGGCCATACAGCGTGATGGCTTTCTGGGTTGGGCTGGTCTGAAACTGTTCAACCACAACTTTAGCCAAAGGCGGTGTAGAGGACTGCCGTGTGGCCGCTGACGGGTCTTGCTTGGTAGCGTCATCGGAAGTCTGTCCGCTGAGCAGCCAGAGGCCAATACCCAGGACTACGCACAGTGAAATAATCCAAGGTTTTCTGGAAAGTAATTGTTTTAACGGCAACATGAGCAACTGTCCTTGTGGCAGAAAGCGTGGGCAAAAAGCAGCACAGATTATTGTTAGTTTACAGCCAGACTGTCGGCCTTGATAAGATATTCACCCTGCTAATGCGTTTAGTTTCATTGGTTTTTATGCGTAATGTCTCAAATATTGTGATGAGAGAATTAACAGTTGGAACAATCCGGTCGCTCCTCTCCAGAGAGGGAATTTCGAGTGGGGAAAATGATGAGGGGACATATGACGTGGTCGCCTCTTCTGAGTATGATGACAAGCATCCTGTATGATGAAGCTCGGTTTGCCGGGTGGGAATTGGATCCCACAAGCCGTGAATTCTTCGTCTTGATCAAACTGTTGATAATATTCGTTTTATTGCCCGCGACACATGTTCTATCCTAGCAGGAAACAAGTAGTTGCCTTGCACATCATCGTGATTGGAATGATGGATGCTGAGGCGACTGGTGATTGATAACTAGCAGGGCTGCGAATGGCAGAAACAAAAAGAGAGCGCAGACTTCAGCAACTCAATGAACTGCTGGCAAGCCGGGAAAAGGTCCATTTGAAGCAAGCTGCGCAACATCTGGGCGTATCTGAAATGACGATCCGCCGGGATTTCAGCGAGCCCAGCGAGCTGGTCAGTCTGATTGGTGGCTATATTGTCAGCAAGCCAAGAAATCAGCCGGGCGGTCGCTATATCTTGCAGGAGCAAAGCGGCAATCATGTGCAGGAAAAGCAGCTGATCGGATCGATCGCTGCGGCACATGTGGCGAAGGATCAGACGGTCTTTTTCGATAACGGTACCACCAATATCCATTTAATTGAGGCGATTGACGCGACCATCCCATTTACCGGGGTGTGCTTCTCGTTCAATACCTTTATGGCTCTGAAAAAGAAAGCCAACTGTCGCGCGATTCTGTGCGGCGGGGCATATGACCCTGAGCATGATAATTTCTACCCGCTTGGGGTACAGAGCGAGATCGATCATCTGCGTTTCGATTTGATGTTTGTCTCTGCAGCCGGTATTGATGCGACAATGGGGATCACCTGTTATTCCTACCAAGAGTTACCGTATAAGTTGAAGGCGATTGCGCAATCCCGGCGGAAAATTCTGGTGGCGGATCACAGCAAGCTGGGCGTCGTCAAATCGGCTTTTGTGTGCCAGCTGGATCAGATTGATCAGTTTATTTGTGACGGGGATATTCCGGAGGCGTACCAAGCGGCACTCAGTCAGGCAGAGTAACGTCCATTTATGATGCCGTCGGGCATTTATCTCATAAACAACACATAAAAAAAGAGGCCGGAACCCGGCCTCTTGATGTTGGTTGTGTCTTTTGGTCGACGGGTTAACGTTTGTTACGGCGCAGGAAGCCCAGCCCCAGCATCGACAGCAGACCAAACAGGCTGAATGAGCCGCCGCTGCCGTCATACGGTTCAACGGTGGTTTTCGGCGTCAGCGAATCACGCTTGATCACCGTGACCTGCATGGTCCGTGTGGATTCCTCAACCGCGGCTTTGGTGAGTGGATTTTCCAGCGTCATGGTGACGGTGTACTCACCGGGTTCGATGCCGTTGACATCGAACATGACGGTTTGATCGCCATTTTCAGTCAGCGTCACAGACGGCAGGGCAACATTAGCCATGTCTTCTGGCTCTGGCGAGAATGAAATTTTGGCAACCTGGCCAGCTGTCGCACCTTTCACCGGGTAAGCCACTTCAATCCGGCCGCTCTTGCTTGGTAGTATGACGCGCTCACCTTCGGTTTCACCATATCCATAGCCCAGGGCAATAATTGCAGAGTCATGATCGGACGAGCGGAATGCATCGGCTTTGTAGAGTTTATCTGCGGCACTGCCTTTATGCTTTTCGCTGTAATCAAACAGCGGTGATTCGGCTGCGTTGATGTGCCAGTCCGTCGCATCCAATAGTTTCTTTTCCAGCGTTTTAGTGATCAGGACATGATCCAGCGAGCCGATCTCGTCATTGTACGAGTAGCTCCAGCTGCTTCGGCCATGCTCTTTATCTTTCATGGCCACCGCATTGAGATAGCCGTAGCTGTCGGTGATCACTGCGCCGTTTTCACCGAACTGCGGTTTGTAGCCAATGAAGGTATCCCGTGCTGCTTTCACTGTTTTCCCGGTTGGGATAGTTGTCAGTACCAGCATCGGGTCTTCCTGGGCGTAAGAGTTCATATCCCCCATAATCACTTGATCGCCGCCCATCTTGGTCATTTCTTTGCCTAGCTGAACGGCAGCCGCGACGCGGAAGTTTTCGCAAGAACCCTGGAAGTCATCATCTTTGACATCGTCTTCCGTCGGATCAAAGTTGTCCCATTTCTCCCAGCCCTGCCAGTCTTCCCAACAGGTTGAGCCTTTGGATTTCAGGTGGTTGACAGCGACCGTCAGTTTCTTCCCGGTGTGATTGACCCAGAAGGTCGCCGCCACGGTATCCCGCTGGTAGTTCTTGCCGCTTTCACGAACTTCGCCTTTGCCGTCGACGATTGCCGCGCCGTTCTCATCGGTGATCATCGGTGCTTTCTGGTACGGCATCGGGATCACTTTCGAGAACTCCAGGGTCACTTTGCTCGGGCGGTAGAGCAGGCCGGAAGCAATCGCATCGCCGCCCACTGAGTCAAGCTCATCCAGAACCGTGTTGCCGTCTGAATCGAACCCGACGAACACATACTTGTTTTCAATCGATTCTTTGCCGTGGCGATCTGAATAGTCTTCTTCGGTGTACTTGGCATTGATTGCGTTGACCAACTCAGTAATGGCACTAAAATCGCCAAAGCCGTTATTTTCGATTTCCATCAGGCCGATGATGTCTGCATCCAGGCCATAAATCGCTTCAACGATTTTATCTTTCTGCTTGGTATATTCAATCTCACTCTCGGCTCCACGGTTATCCCCATGCTGGTTCTCCGCGCCGCCGTATGGCGAGTTGAAGAAGTTCAGCACGTTTTGCGTCGCTATCCGAATGGGGAACTGCTCGAAGGTGGTGTCGTCGTTGAGCTTCGGCGATGAAGTGCGCGGTGTGTTGTGTGTGATGTTATCACTGTTGATATTATTGGTCGGGACCAGGCGGAACTCATCTTCTTTGTAGGTGAGCATGCCTTCCAGGCCAACGATGCTGTCGTTAACTCGGATATAGTTTTCGTGCGGCTTGGTGTTGAAACCTGGATAGTATGGGATTTTGCCGCTTTGTGGTTCCTTGTCGGAATCGACGAAAAGGCGGTAGTTCTGGTTCTGGCTGGCCTGAAGTTGCGATTCCACGCTGCCGGCGACATGTTGCTGGTTGGGTTGCATGTTCGGGCGTTTATAGGCCAGCACCATATTATTGCGTTTACTGTCGAAGTCATAGCTGAATGCTCGCGACACCCGCATATCCTGCGCACCGTCCTCGCTGCTATCCATATCTTGCGGCAGCCTGACCTTCATGCCTTCAAAACGCTCCAGGGTAGCACGGAAGTTGTCGCCATCAGCCGAAATACGAGTTAAGTCAACAGCGGATGGCACTGTACCAGCGCCAATGACTTCCCATTGAGCGTCGGTTGGCAGAATTTGCGTCAGGCCGCCGGCTTCTTCAACCTGGCCGATCACACAAACCGTTTGACCGACTAGGTTTTCATCTACATAAGAGTCGGTTGCCACAAACACACCATCGGAGGTCAGCTCATTGCCATCGCTGCTGTAGAGGTAGAAGCCTTGCATCAGACTAGTACCCACTGCGCTGACCACGCCTTCTATCTGGTATTCGTTGTCGCTGACAAACTTGCCGTCCGCCAGGAGAGGTGAGCGGAATCCTGTGCCCTGAACCTCACCAATCGCTTTGGTTTCGAACTTGCCGTTGGCATCCGTACAAGGGGTTGGGATAGGAGGTTGTTCGGAAAGGGTTGGATCGCCTAGGCCGGAGAAGTCATCTACATCAGATCGTGCCCAGTCACTGCCTTTGTATGTTGCGCTCGGCATGGTGGCTGTTTTCAGACGGCGAAGGGTTCTATCTGCGCCCCAGTATGAGCCTTTGACACCGATAATATCGTGAACTTGGGATGTATCATTAGTGTTTGCCAGCAAGACGGCATCATCACCATTGAAGTTTAAAGAATTATGACCAGATTGAGTCCAGTTGCCGGAGGGCACAGTGTTGGAGTTATTGGATGTAACAGCATCTTTAAGCGCCTGGCTGGCATCGCCATGAATAATGACTACGGACTTTTGCGCCGGAATGATGACATTCTTCAGGATTGGATTGCCGTCTTTATCTTGAATGGCATTTGTGTATTTGCCGTTGTCATAATAGAGCGCAATCGTGCCGTCAAAGGCGTAGTCGGTAGTGCCAAGGTTAGTCAGTTCAATTGCTCTGTTGTTGCTTGAGCCTTCAACATACTCGGAAATAATAATATCGTTGATATCCGCCAGCGCAGGGGCGGAGAGGGCGGTGGCAATAGCCGCAGAGAGGAAAGTAATTTTCTTATTCATTGTGAGTTCTCATTGATTGTTCGCAGTTTGCGTAGTCACAAAGTCTTTAGAAGTAGACGCGGGCATAGGCGTAAGCGTCCTGAGCGGCTTCGCCGAGGTTGCCTTCAATGGCAATTACGGAAGAGCGGGTCGGCTTGAAGTTCACACCCAGGGTGCCCCAGGTGCGGTTGTTGCCCCAGTCGGTGTCTTTGCCGTTCCAGAACTCACTCTCTGCATCCCACTTCTCGTAAGATTCGTAGTTTGCCGAGCCGACAACTTCCCACTGTTCAGTCAGGATGTACTTGGCTGAAACCAACGCGCCTTCGTTCTTTAAAGTTTGGTAGTCGTTAAAGGCGTAGATTTTGTTGTTCGGGTCAGTCACATCAACCGCAGTTTTCGATTGGGCAATATCTTCTTCTTCGTAGAAGGCATTGAGGCCAAACAGCAGGCTGTCGGTCAGGGCATAGCGCATACCAAACCCGATCAGTTTTTGCTCACCATACTTGGACTCGCCTTCAGAGCCGCCGCGCCCTTCCAGGCCAATCACAGCAGAGAAGTGATCGCCAAAGTAGCCGAGGTAGCCATTGACCACGTCACCCAGCAGGGCGCCGGAGGAAGAGGTTGCATTGTAGCTGTATGAGGTCCCTAGCTTCACGCTGCCGTAGGTGCCTTCATACTTCACCGTGGCGTCCTGATCGCCGGCTTCCCCGGTTTCGACCGTGGTATCAAAGGTAAAGTCACCCCATTTGTCGTAGTCATCAAAAGCCGTATCGGTGAGGCCGAACTCGACGTAGTGGTAGTCGTTGAGGACGTAACCGAGGTACAACTTATCGATGCTCAGCACCATATCACCGGAGCCATAGGCCCAGTTCTCGCGCTCGTAATCGACTTCGAGGCGGTACAGCAGATCGCCGTTGTTACCTTTCACGCCCAGAGTCGCAAAGGAGTCGTCGATATAACCCTGATCGGCGTAGAACTCACCGTATTCGTAGTTGGCACCGAAGTGGCCGCCGACACCGACTTCACCATATAGGTTAAGGGCATTGCCTTGGTCATCCTGATAAATGGTGGCTGCCTGCACCGTAGAAGCGCAAAGCAGTGCAGAGACAAGCGCTGCGACTTTAGTTGGATGAGTCGTTATTCTCTTCATTATTCGACCTTAAAAGTGTGATATTTTTAACATTGATAGCAAGTAACTGTTTATATGCTCACACTTAGAGTAATTACTCGCAATCGGTTGCCTTTGGAAATGTGATAACTATCAACAATATGCTTTTGTAGAATAGAAACCTTGTGATTACATCCTGTTTAAAATGTGATTATTTTCACGCAACTAACATTTGTCGGTGGCAGGGCATGACGACATCTATTCGTCGGAGTGTTGGTGATGCGGGGTCGCTTGGGGTAACCGAGTGGCTGGCTGTGAGAGAAAACTTGTTGCTGATGGTGCCGGGGCGTGAATGGGATTGCGAAGTTGCTTGGCAAACACAATGGTGAGCGGCAGCATTGGTAATCAAGTTGGTATACAAAAAAAGCCTGTTCCGAAGAACAGGCTTTTCAATCTCGATTGAGATAATTGGTGCGTCTGAGTGGACTCGAACCACCGACCCCTACCATGTCAAGGTAGTACTCTAACCAGCTGAGCTACAGACGCAAATTTTGTTTGAGCATTTCGAATCGTTCTGGTTTAACGCTCGAAACTGGTACGACCGAGTGGACTCGAACCACCGACCCCCACCATGTCAAGGTGGTGCTCTAACCAGCTGAGCTACGGTCGTATTATTTATGATGCACCGCGAATAATCGACATTAGGCGAAGGGGCGGGGCATTTAAATTGGTGCGTCTGAGTGGACTCGAACCACCGACCCCTACCATGTCAAGGTAGTACTCTAACCAGCTGAGCTACAGACGCAGATTTTGTTTGAGCATTTCGAATCGTTCTGGTTTAACGCTCGAAATTGGTACGACCGAGTGGACTCGAACCACCGACCCCCACCATGTCAAGGTGGTGCTCTAACCAGCTGAGCTACGGTCGTATTATTTATGATGCACTGCGCATTCATTAAAATAAGCGAAAGGGCAGAACATTCAAATTTGGTGCGTCTGAGTGGACTCGAACCACCGACCCCTACCATGTCAAGGTAGTACTCTAACCAGCTGAGCTACAGACGCAAATTTAGTTTCAGTATTTCGAATCGTTCTAGTTTGACGTTCGATATTGGTACGACCGAGTGGACTCGAACCACCGACCCCCACCATGTCAAGGTGGTGCTCTAACCAGCTGAGCTACGGTCGTATCATAAAACTGTGACGTTCCTGAGAACAAGGTGGATATTAAACACTTCATGATGGTGGCGCAAGTGCAACTATCCATAAAAACTGAAAAAAGGGCTTGTTTGCTTACTGTTTACGCAAAGCGCCAGCCAATTCGACAAAAACAGTCCAAAAAGGTCGTCGAGGCTGTGGGTTTCGCGATAAGTAATGCCTTGTTATTGCTCAGTTTCCAGCCTACTGGACTGGCGTTGCTCCAGCTGCGTAAATAATTCTTCAAACGCTCGGGTCAGTTTATGGTTCGGGAGCATATGGATCAGCGGTTGCTGGTGGTAATGTGACTCTTTCATTTTGACTGACAGAGGCAAATAGGGCTTGAGGATCGGTAAGCCGATGTCGCTTAAATCGGCGATGATCTTCGCCGGGAAATTTGCCTGAGCATTGAACATGTTGACAATGACCCCTTCAACTTCCAGTTTGCGGTTATGATCTTCACGCAATTCGGCGACATTGTTGAGCAAGGTCATCAGAGCCTGCTGGGAAAAGCTGTCACAATCGAACGGGATCAGCAGGCGCTGCGCGGCGATGAGTGCTGCTTTGCTGAAAAAGTTAAAATTCGGTGGGGTGTCGATATAGATGCGATCGTAGTCTTTCTCGAGCTCATCCAGGGCATCCCGGAGCTTGTAGATTTTATAGCGTCGCTCGAGTTCGGATTCGATTTTCTCCAGTTTAGGGCTGGAAGGGATGATATCCAAATTGGAGAATTGGGTCGGCTGGGGAAAAGCTTTCACCGGTGTGGAGACCGAAAACCACCCGACAGTTTGATTGAGCAGCTCGGCAATGTTTTTGCTTTGTTCGGCTCCGGCTTCATCGCGGGGATCGTACCCCAGATAATGACTGCTGTTACCCTGAACATCTAAATCGATGAGCAGGGTCTTCAGTCCCTGGGTCGCGCTAAGTGCTGCCAGGTTTGCCGCAATGCTGGATTTACCCACGCCGCCTTTTTGATTGAATATGACTCGTCGCATGTCTCCCTTCCCTGGATGATATCGAATCAAAATACGTTACCTGAGCTCACTATGCGTCGCAATGCTTATTTCAGTAACTCGTGATCCGGGGGCAATAAGCGGGAAATCCACAGCACCAGCTTGTGCTTCATATTGGGGCCATCTTCCTGATCCGGTGCCAGTGGGGTGATTTGTTTGGCAGTGACCAGCAGGCGATAAATACATTCGACTTTGTCTTTTGCCGAGACACTTTTGTCCAGGTCGCCATAGCCTTGTTGCTTCGCAAAGGCCATGCCCAGCTCCAGGGCTTTTTTCAGTAACTTGGGGTCATTCTTATTTTTTTTCATGGCTACTCCTTCGCGCTGAGATCAGTTGATGTGTCCGGTGGCGCATTAGAATTCATCATAAAGCGAATTTTGTCGGATGAATAGTCCGGGTCGATGTGAATCTCTCTTGCTCAGTGTTGCAGGCCGACTTTGATGTTGCAACGCTTGAAGGTGCGCTGCCAGAATCGAACATGATTGAGGATGGCCTGGCGATATTCCTGGTACAGCTGTCCGGCAACGTAGTACTGATAATACGGGGAAAACTGGGTGCTGAGTTCCTGCGGTGGCTCCAGTAAATCGAGCAGGGACCCTTGAATTTGCTGGTACTGGCTGTCGAGCTCGGCAAGATAAGGTTGCAAATCGGCGGCATAAAAGCGATAGAACACATTACTCAGGTACTCTGCTTGTTGCTGATTTCGGTTTGTCTCGCATATCACTGAAGATTCATGAGCTTCCAGCAGTTGGGTGGTCGTGGTGAGCCACTCGCTTGCCCGGGCCATGGAATAGACGAGCTGGCCGAAATAGCGAAAGGTATGAATGGCCTCCTGATGATGGAGCAAGCCTTCGGCTTGGTTAGGCGGCAGCGTTTCCCCCCGGACAATAAGCTGGTGAATGTATTGCAGGTAGCGCATCGCTTCCAGGTTCTCTGCGGCGCCGGGAAAGGCATTCAGTGGAAAAGCGTGCGTGAAAAGATTGAATTGCCGGCGCCACTCTTCACCGGTGGTCAGCATATTCCATAAATAACGCGACAACTGGTGGCGTTTCAAGCGGTGAAATTGTTCTAATTGCGGCAACAGGTCTGAGTCCTCCGGTAAGGTGCTGAGGCAGTATTCCAGCCCGTCCATAAACAGTAGCTCATAGCGCATTTGCCGGGTTTTGTCCTGTAGTCTCCCCAGCGTTGAGTTGCGCTCCGCAATGAGCTGGAACAGGCCGCATTCTCTGAGTTCATACGCATCCAGCAAGCCGATTCGGATCTCCTCAATGGGCAACATCAGCACACGAATATCTGGCAGAGGTGGAAGTTGGGTCTCCGGCGCTGCACCGGCCGGCGCCTCGAGTACATTGGCCAGGCGTTGATGATAGGTCTCGAAGTGCGCTTCTGTGCCATTGCGCTCACACCCAAAGAGGGGGAAGCAAAGTAGTAGCGGTAGCAACTTAGAAATCGCAGGGTATTTTGACATCACGTAAGCCTATGTTTTTTATTATGGCTTTTTCTATTATGGTTAACTTTACGACAAAAAGAAAAGGCGACCGTGGCCGCCTTGTTGTTTGAATTATTAGCCTTTGTCTGGGCTCAGCGCAGCGACATGGCTAATTGGAAATGGTTATCCTGACGGTGGACCCAATGCATCCGCACTGCCAACATGATGGCAGCAGAGGTCAGGCCGATAATGTTGCCGTACCAGAAGCCGTGAGGTCCCATTGGCGCGACGACCCAGTCTGTCATGCCGAGGATGTATCCGGATGGCAGGCCCAAAATCCAGTAGGCAATAAAGGTCCGGCTGAAAATTGCCTGCATATCTTTATAGCCACGCAGTGCCCCGGCAGCGACGACCTGAACCGCATCGCTACACTGGTACACCGCGGCCAGGAACAGCAATTGACCGGCCAGTAAAACAACATCCGGGTTGTCTGTATACAGCAAAGCGATCTCTTCACGGAAGAGAATGGTCAACGCTGCAGTGATCAGCGACATCGCGATCGACACAAGAATACCGCTGTGGCTGGCAATCCGGGCTTCATCAATCTCTTCTTTGCCCATCAGGAAGCCGACCCGGATACTTAGTGCTGCCCCCAGGCTCATTGGCAGCATAAAGACCAGCGACGAGAAGTTGATTGCGACCTGATGAGCGGCGACCACAATAGAGCCCAGTGGTGAGATCAGCAGGGCAATCGCAGCAAATAACGAGACTTCGAAAAACAGCGATGCCGCCACCGGGAATCCCAGCCTGAACAGGCGTAAGACAGCCTTCGGCTGCGGTTGGTACAGGGTGGTAAACAGACCGGCCTGCTTTAAACGTTTATTGATAAACACATAGATCAGCATGGCGATAAACATCAGCCAGTAGACAATGGCGGTCGCCACCCCGCAGCCGACGCCGCCCATTTCAGGGGCGCCGAATTTACCGTAGACAAAGATCCAGTTCAGTGGGATGTTCGCCGCCAGACCGATAAAGCCGATCACCATCCCGGGGATGGTCAAAGATAAGCCTTCGGAGAAGCTTTTCAGGGTTTGGAAAAACAATAAACCAGGCACGGCATAGAGCACGGCGTGGAGATAGCCGATGGTTTTCTCGGCCAGAACCGGTTCGACGTCCATCAGATCAATCAGCATGCCGGCATTGTAGAGCACCAGAATAATCGGAACGGAAACCAGTGCTGAGAGAACAAATCCGTGCTGCACTTCGAACGGGATTTTTTCCTTTTTGCCTGAGCCGTTGAGCTGAGCAACGATTGGCACTAGAGCGATTAACAGGCCGACGCCGAACAAAATCGCCGGCAACCAGATACTTGAAGCCACGGAAACGGCTGCCATATCGGTGGCACTGACGCCGCCAGCCATCACGGTATCGACAAATCCCATAGCAGTCTGGGCAACGGATGCGATCAGAACCGGGATGGCTAATTTCAATAGATGACGTGTTTCTCGCCAATAGTTTTGCACGGAAGATGCTCCAGAAGAAAGGTAATACAAATGTGCTGAGCGGTGAATTATAGCGCGATAATAACGTGACACAATTGTTAATGTCTAAAAAAGCACCGTGCTGGTTGGGATCTCAATTGCGATCGCCCGGGATACCGGCCAAGCTGTGCTAGGATAGCAGTTTCAATGGGTATTCGTGAGCCGGGTACCGGGTTTTCTTCTGGAGTATGTATGTTTACCGGGATTGTTCAGGGAACAGCAGAAGTTGTTGACATCGTTAAAAAAGATCAGTTTCAGACCCATGTGATCCGCTTGCCGCAAGCCTTGCTGGCCGGCTTGGAAATCGGCGCTTCGGTTTCCCATAATGGCTGCTGTCTGACCGTGACAGAAATCGACGGTGATCGTGTTGCCTTTGATTTGATGCAGGAGACGCTCAAAGTGACCAACCTAGGCCTGGTGAAGGTCGGGGATCATGTCAATATTGAGCGTGCAGCGAAGTTTGGCGATGAAATTGGCGGGCACTCGATGTCTGGTCATGTGAATTTTGCGACCGAAATCAGTGAGGTGATCACCACGCCGAATAATTGCACTCTCTGGTTTAATCTGCCGCAAAACTATAGCAAGTATGTGTTGCGAAAAGGCTATATCGGGATTGACGGTTGCTCGCTGACCATCGGTGAGGTGACCGAGTATCAGTTCTGTGTTCATTTGATCCCGGAAACCCTGAATCGGACATTGTTCGGCCAGCGGCAGGCCGGTGATCGGGTCAATATCGAAATCGACCCGCAGACCCAGGCGATCGTCGATACCGTCGAGCGCGTCCTGGCGGCCCGGTCTTAATCAGAGGCCAGAGGCGCTTGCTGAGGTGCTGATCAAGCCTGCGCTCTGAGCCTTCGGTATCACATCGCAGGCTCAGAAGATTTGTTCGTCGTCCGCATCAACAAACAGGTTGATGGTGCGATGTAAGTCGTCCACTTCCATGGTCAGATGAATGGCGTGGCAACACGCCGGACAGTCGTCGTAAAATTCCTGGCTGCCGCCACTGGCATCCAGGGTGATACGAATATTGTGTCCGCAATGCGGGCAAATAACGCCTTGTTCTGTAATGTTTTTCATTGCTGTACTCCTGAAGAAGTGCTGAGCACGTCAAGCCGGATTCCATTCCTGCAATCGATCTGTGTTGGTACGGTCAATCTCAAATCGAATGGCTGGATACTTCGGTGTCGAGCTGAAATATTTCTTTTTTATCAAGCTGATTTCAGACGGCAGGATATCCTCCGTTGATTAAACTGTAGCGTTTTGTGTTGGTTTCTGCCGTAAATTAACCACAAAGTTTGATTGATGGGGCAGTTTGGAATAAATCACGAGAAAAGAGTCTGATACGAAGTATATAGCGCTGGAAATTTAGGATTTTATTCGAGCGGTCTCAATCGATAAAAAGTCAAATTAGGCACATCTTGCCGCGCATAGAGATCAAAAATGAGAGGTGAAAATAAGTGATTGACTTTCACCTCTTATCGCTGTGAAAAACTCGCTTACAGCGCGGTGATCAAGCTGGTACTTACTTCGTTTAACGAGCGAAGTTTGTGGTCAGCAATCGCCCAGCGGGCGTCTTCTGCAAAGTGTGCTTCAGGCACGGCGATCCCTTTCATTTGGGCTGCTTTTGCAGCCAGCAGGCCGTTGACGGAATCTTCAAAGGCAACGCAGGCCTGAGGCGGAACGCCCAGGGCGTCGGCGGCATTGATATAGACTTCCGGATGCGGTTTGCCGTAGCGCAGATGTTCGGCAGACAGGACGGCACCGAATTTATCTTCGAGAGACAAGGCCTGTAGCGTGGACTGGATCAAGCGCATCGGAGAAGAGGAAGCCAGGCCGATTTTTAAGCCGGCCTGCTCGCAAACCTGAATTGCTTCCAGTACGCCCGGCAGCATGGGTTTGTGCTCGCGGATCAGGGCTTCAACCCGGCAGACGATAGACTCCGTCACGGCGGCGCAGCCCTGGCCCTGCCAGGGCTGTTTGGCAAACCAGAATTCGACCACCTGATCAATGCGCAGCCCGGTGGTTTCCCGGGTATCTTCCTGCGCGATCTGTACCCCAAGCGAAGTCAGCACTTCCACTTGAGCACGTTGCCAGAAAGGTTCAGAGTCGACCAGCAGGCCATCCATATCAAACACAGCAGCTTGTAACATGTACGTCTCTCATAATTCACGACTAACGGCAAACCGTTCGTGACGATCCGCACGTTCTGACTTGTTAGAAAGCCCGAAGATAACATATGAATGTGGATAACGTCATGGCATGTGTCGGGACACCTCAATTGATTGGCGGTTGGAATGATGCCGATCAATTGAGGACCACGGGGATGTGGGATTAGACGGGATCAGCCAGCAGCCCGAGCTTTTCGATCAGGTGCTCGGCTTTGGCAATATAGCTGCCCCCGAACAAATTACAGTGGTTGAGGATGTGGTACAGGTTATACAGCTCTTTGCGCTGCTGGTAACCTTCATCCAGGGGCCAAATTGAGTGGTAGCCCTCATAGAAACGGGGCGGGAAGCCGCCAAACAGCTCGGTCATTGCCAGATCGCACTCCCGATCTCCCCAGTAGCTGGCAGGATCGAAAATGATCGGGCCGGTGACCGTGACGGCAGTATTGCCATGCCAGAGGTCGCCATGGAGCAGGGAAGGCTTGGGCTGGTGGTTCATGAGCAGTTCAATGACCCGGCTGGTGATGGTGTCGATATTGCCGAAATCGATGCCTTTCTCCAGGCAGAGCTGGAGTTGCCAGGCAATGCGCTGCTCGGCAAAGAAGCGGCACCAGCGACGGCGCCACTTGTTCGGTTGTGGCGTCAGGCCGATAAAATTATCCAGGTCAAAGCCGTACTCGGCCTGATCGCCCCAGGCATGTAGCCGCGCTAAGTCCTGCCCCAGGGTATAGGCGTTGGTGTCATCGAGCACTTTGGTCGGCAGGAAGTTTAAGATCAGAAAGGCATGGTCGCGTGAAATGCCCAGGTGTTGGACCTCCGGGACCTGGATGCACCCGGCTTCCTGAAGAATGCGCAGGTTTTCGGCTTCGGCTTCGAAGGTGACCAGTTGCTCACGGTCATTGAGTTTGACAAAAAAGCGGTCATTGCCATCGCCGATACAGTAGCAATCATTGACGTCACCGCCTTCTACCGGCTCCTTTTCGGTGATTTTGAAAGGTTTCCCCAAAACATCAGAAAGCTGGTGAGATATTGCTTGCCACATAGCACCCTCCAAGGCGAACCCAGATATTACAGTCAGAAGTTACCTGTTCTTTCAGTATCCTAGACTAATTGTTGAACGATTTACTGTGCGTTCATCAAGGTTTTAGCGCATTGACTTCTGATCTGCTCCTCCCAAGCATAGCCAAAGCTGGCCGGAATGGTGGCTTGAGTGAATGACAAAACCATGAAAAAAGCCGGAAATTATTCCGGCTTTGGGGAGGGATGTATCGTGTAATGACTTACAGGCTTGGCAGCAGCTGCGCCGGCATCAGGGCATTAAAGCTGGCTTCCTGCAGTAACTGGTTGGCTTTTTCGATATCTGGCGCAAAGTAGCGGTCTTTATCGTAGAAGCTGACACGTTCACGCAGTTGCGCTTTGGCTTCCTCAATCCGAGCCGAACTTTTGTTCGGGCTGCGGAAGTCCAGGCCTTGCGCGGTGGCCAGCAGCTCAACCGCCAGAATACCGCGGGTGTTCTCGGCCATGTCCGTAAGACGACGACCGGCAAAAGTTGCCATAGACACGTGGTCTTCCTGGTTCGCCGAAGTCGGCAGACTGTCAACCGAAGCCGGGTGCGCCAGGGTTTTGTTTTCACTGGCCAAGGCAGCAGAGGTGACCTGGGCAATCATAAAGCCGGAGTTGACGCCGCCGTTATCGACCAGGAAGGGTGGCAACTTGCTCAGCGCGCTGTCGATCAGCAGGGCCATGCGGCGCTCCGACAGGCTGCCGATTTCGGCAATTGCCAGCGCCAGGTTATCGGCAGCCATGGCGACCGGCTCGGCGTGGAAGTTACCGCCGGAAATGATGTCATCATCTTCGGCAAACACTAGCGGGTTGTCGGAGACCGAGTTGGCTTCGACTTCCAGAATATCCGCGGCGTGGCGGATTTGCTGCAGGCAGGCGCCCATGACCTGTGGCTGGCAGCGCAGGGAGTAAGGGTCCTGCACCTTTTCACACTGCTGATGAGACAGACCGATCTCACTTTCTTTATCCAGCATGTGGCGGTACGCGGCGGCGGCGTCAATTTGGCTGCGATGGCCACGCACGCGGTGGATACGCGGGTCAAACGGACGGCGGCTTCCCAGTGCGGCATCAACAGACATCGAGCCGCACACAGTGCCTGCTGCATACAGATCTTCCGCGGCAAACAGGCCTTCCAGGGCAAACGCTGTCGACGCCTGGGTGCCGTTCAGCAGCGCCAGACCTTCTTTCGGTGCCAGGGTGATGGGCTCCAGGCCGGCAATTTTCAGTGCTTCGGCGCCACTTAGGATTTCACCTTTGTGGCGTGCCTGGCCTTCGCCTAGCAGCACGGTGCTCATGTGCGCCAGCGGTGCCAGGTCGCCGGACGCCCCGACTGAGCCTTTTTTCGGAATGCACGGGTAGACTTCGGCGTTTACAAGTTGGATTAAGGCATTGACCACCAGCGGACGGATCCCGGAGAAGCCGCGCGACAAGCTGTTAATTTTCAGCACCATCATCAGGCGCACGGTGGCGTCATCCATGAACTCGCCGATCCCGGCGGCATGGGAGAGCACGATACTGCGCTGCAGGGTTTCCAGATCCTCGACGGCAATTCGGGTGTTGGCCAGCAGGCCAAACCCGGTGTTGATGCCGTAAACGACGCGATCTTCTGCGATGATCCGCTCTACCGCAGCGGTACTGGCCAGCATATCTTCCAGGGCTGCCTCATTGAGCGACAGTGCAACGGTCTGGCGGCTCACTTCACGCAGTTGTTTCAGTGACAGCTGGCCCGGATTGATTTCTAAATGGTACATACAACGTCCTTTCCGCAATCGTTATTTGGTGGTGATCATTGGCAGGTCCAGACCCTGCTCTTTGGCGCAGTTAATCGCAATATCGTAACCGGCATCAGCATGGCGCATGACGCCTGTGGCCGGGTCGTTGCGCAGCACGCGACCGACACGCTCACCGGCTTCATCAGAGCCGTCACAGACCACAACCATACCAGAGTGCTGTGAGAAGCCCATGCCGACACCACCGCCGTGGTGCAGCGATACCCAGGTGGCACCGGATGCGGTGTTCAGCAGGGCGTTCAGCAGCGGCCAGTCGGAAACCGTATCGGAGCCGTCCATCATGCCTTCGGTTTCACGGTTCGGGCTGGCAACAGAGCCGGAGTCCAGGTGGTCACGACCGATGACAATTGGTGCTTTCAGCTCACCATTTTTCACCATTTCGTTGAAGGCTTTCCCCAGGCGGGCACGATCTTTCAGACCCACCCAGCAGATACGCGCCGGCAGGCCCTGGAACTGAATGCGCTCGCGCGCCATGTCCAGCCAGTTGTGCAGGTGCGGGTTGTCCGGGATCAGCTCTTTCACTTTCTGATCCGTTTTGTAGATATCTTCCGGATCGCCGGACAGAGCAGCCCAACGGAACGGACCGACACCTTCACAGAACAGCGGACGGATGTAAGCCGGAACGAAGCCAGGGAAGTCGAATGCGTTTTCAACACCTTCTTCCAGTGCCATCTGGCGGATGTTGTTGCCGTAGTCCACGGTTGCCGAGCCGGCTTTTTGCAGATCCAGCATCGCCTGAACCTGAACTGCCATGGAGGCTTTCGCCGCTTTCACCACAGCCGCTTCGTCTTTCAGACGCATTTCAGCGGCGTATTCCATGCTCCAGCCTTGTGGCAGGTAGCCATTGAGCGGGTCGTGAGCTGAAGTCTGATCCGTAGTGCCGTCCGGTACAATGCCGCGGCGAACAATTTCCGGATAGATATCGGCGGCGTTGCCCAGCAGGCCGACAGAAACCGGTTTGCCGGTTTGCTTGGCTTCTTCGACAATGGCCAGCGCTTCATCCAGCGAGGTGGCTTTACAGTCGACGTAGCCGGTGCGCAGGCGGTAGTCGATACGGCTCTCATCACATTCGACCGCAATCATCGAGAAGCCAGCCATGGTCGCAGCCAGTGGCTGAGCACCACCCATGCCGCCCAAGCCGCCGGTCAGGATCCAGCGGCCTGACGCGTCGCCGTTGAAGTGAGTCTTGGCCATCGCGACAAAGGTTTCGTAGGTGCCCTGGACGATGCCCTGTGAGCCGATGTAAATCCAGCTTCCGGCCGTCATCTGGCCGTACATCATCAGGCCTTTTTTATCCAGCTCGTTAAAGTGTTCCCAGTTGGCCCAGTGCGGCACCAGGTTGGAGTTGGCGATCAGCACGCGCGGCGCATTGGCGTGGGTCTTAAAGACGCCGACCGGCTTACCGGACTGAACCATCAGGGTTTCATCTTCTTCCAGGCGTTTCAGAACCTCAACAATCTTGTCGTAGCATTCCCAGTTTCGTGCCGCACGGCCAATGCCGCCGTAAACCACCAGAGAGTGCGGGTGCTCCGCAACATCCGGGTGCAGGTTGTTCATCAGCATCCGTAGTGGGGCTTCCGTCAGCCATGACTTGGCATTGAGCTGGGTACCGGTCGGCGCTTTGATGGTCCGAGTTTCATCTAAACGTGGGTTTTGTTGAGTCGTAGATTGTGTCATTTGGCTCTCCTTGCAGTGCCTGTATTGTTATCGGATGGCACGGGCGATAGTCCAGGCTAACCGTGCGGCCAGCCGTGCTGTGTGGTTATCAATATCGAATCGCGGGTTGTACTCGGCCAGGTCGGCGACCAGGATCTTGGATTCACCCGCCTGGTTTTTCGCTGCCAGAATGGGCTCGAGTAACTGCTCGACGATATCGAATGGAACGCCGCGCGCGGCCGGGGCACTGACCCCGGGGGCAACAGCGGCGGGAAATACGTCCAGATCAATGGTCAGGTAAAGATGATCGCACTGATCAATAAACGCTTGTAATTCATTCAACGTCTGCTCAAGGTGCTGATGGGTCAGCTCGGTATCATCCTTGTACAGCACCCCCAGACGGTCGGCCTTGTCGTACAGCGCCTGGGTATTGCTGGTCCGGCTCAGGCCCAGACAGGCATAGCGGAACGGCCAGTTTTGCAGCTGGCAGAAGCGGGCTGCCTGATGGAACGGTGTACCTGAGCTACCCATATTGGACTGCTGCCCGGCCGGCGGGTTACGCAGGTCGAAGTGGGCGTCAAAGTTAATGATCCCGACGCGTGGTGCCGGACGAGACGGCGGAGCTTCGGCATCTGTGCCTTCCGTAGCACCTGCTTGTTGCTTTTGCAGCAGGTAATTACCGATCCCCTGGAAGGTTCCCCAGGCAACTTCGTGGCCGCCGCCGAAAACAATCACTTTGTGGCGTTGGCGCAGTGCACGGCAGACGTCTTCACCCAGCCGGTACTGGGCCAACTCCAGATTGCCGTCGTTACAGCAGATGTCACCACCGTCGTAGATCGGCTCTTGGTGATGCCAGGCCAGGTTCGCCAGCGTTTTTCGAATCGCTTGCGGTGCCTGGTAGGCGCCGGTGCGACCTTTGTTGCGGGATACCCCTTCATCGCAGGCAAAGCCGAGTAGCATAATGCCTTCTTCATTGGCTTGATCCGCCGGCTGGACCACCTGGTGCCAGCGCAGACCCAGCTCACCGTCTTCCGGATCGGTACGACCGGTCCAGGTACTCATATCAATTGGCATGGTTGAACGCTCCGTTAGCTGGAAACAGATGTCCATCGACGACACGCGCCATTAAGTCCGGAACACCCAGGCGATAAGACAGTTCGGCAGGCGTCGCAACCTGCCACAGGGCCAGATCCGCATCCATGCCCGGTTTGATTTGTCCGCGGCTCTCCTGCAGGCCAAGGGCTTGCGCCGCGTGGCAGGTGACGCCGCGCAGACACTCTTCCGGTGTCAGGCGGAACAGGGTGCAGCCCATGTTCATCATGGTGCGCAGCGAGGCAATCGGGGAGGTCCCCGGGTTGAAATCAGTCGCCAGGGCCATCGGCACCTGGTGTTGGCGTAACAGCGCAATCGGTGGCAACTGGGTTTCCCGCAGGAAATAGAAGGCGCCCGGCAGCAGGGTCGCGACGGTCCCGTGGGTTGCCAGTGCTTTTACCCCGGCTTCGTCCAGAAACTCGATGTGATCGACCGAAGTGGCCCCCATTTGGGCAGCCAGTGCGCTGCCGCCCAGGTTCGACAGTTGTTCGGTATGTCCTTTAATCTGCAGGCCGTGGGTTTTGGCGGCCTCAAATACACGCTGGCACTGGGCCGGGCTGAACGCGATGCCCTCGCAGAATACATCAACCGCATCGGCCAGTTGCTCGTTGGCTGCTGCCGGGATGATGTTCTGGCAGACAAAGTCGATGTAGTCGTCGCTGCGTCCGGCAAATTCCGGCGGCAGGGCATGGGCGGCCAGCAGGGTGGTCGAGACTTTGATATCGGACGCCCTGCCAATTCGGCGGGCGACACGCAGCATCTTCAGCTCATCTTCCAGGGTCAGGCCATAGCCGGATTTGATCTCGACCGTGGTGACGCCATCCTGTTTCAGACCGGCCAGGCGCGCTACGGCTAGTTCAAACAGTTCATCTTCGGTTGCGGTGCGCGTTGCACGAACGGTAGACAGAATTCCGCCGCCGGCCTTGGCGATCGCTTCGTAAGGAACCCCATTGAGGCGCTGCTCAAACTCATTGGCACGATTGCCGGCATACACCAGGTGGGTGTGGCAGTCGATCAGCCCCGGTGTCACCAGTGCGCCCTGACAGTCAATCACCTGCGGATGACCATGGCAGTCCGGGTGTTCATCGGCATGGCCGGCGAATTGAATTTTTCCGTCCTGAATACCAATCATGGCATTGTCGATGATCTGGTAGCCATTGTCCGGCTGCATCGTGACCAGTTTGAGATTTGTCAGTACGCGATCCATGAGAACCTATATTGCGTGTTGTTAATGTATATACAAATTATTAGTCAAAATTCGGGGTGAACACAAGAGATTGTGTAAATAAAATGTGATCGAAATGGCAATAAATCGATAATTCTGACAATTGGGCAGGATCGGGTTTGAGAGAATCAGCGACTTAAACGCTGTTTTTATAAATGTCTAGATAAAAGATGTGGTGATTAAACAGACAGCTCTGCCATGGGTGGCAGACATATCGATTGCGTATGTCAAATATCTGGTGGTGTATAGCGTGGTTGATACGAAAAGGAGCCCGTGGAGAACTCCTTTATCTTAGGAAGGCTATACTAATCACAGTCAATCAGTGAGCAGAAATAGCGTCGGAAAATTCTTGAGAACAAGGCAGAATTTTTCGAGCAGTAGTTATTCTACAATCAAAAATTCTAACGCAGTTATCGAGCATTTTAACAAGCTAGGATGATCCCTGATTGACTACGATTGGTATATTATACCTTGCTGCGGGAGCTGAGTTTGTACTTGTCGCCCGGATGGTAGAGCAGGGCGGTACTGATCAGGTTCTTATTGCTCCAGGTTCGGCGGTTGAGCAGCAGACAAGGGGAGCCTGAGCGGATCTTCAGTAAATCGGCAATTCGCTTAGCCGGCAGAATGGCTTCGACCGTATGCTCGATGTCACTCAGCGGGCAGGCCTGGACCAGGTATTCATTCGGGGTTTGGCGGGTAAAGTCCTGCTCGATATAACTCGGGGCAAAGTCAGGGTTGACCCAGCGCTCTTCCAACTGGATAGGGCTGTCATTCTCGAAGTGGACAATCTGGGTAAAATAAACATCGGTGCCATGGCGGACCCCCAGTTGCAGCGCAATTTCATCACTCGCTTTCACGGTGGCCTGGCTGATCACCTCACTGGTATAATGATGGCCGCGGTTTTTTACCTCTTCGGCAATATTGCGGATCGCCATCAGCGGCGATTCTGCCTTTTTCTGGCAAACAAATGTGCCCAGTCGCGGTGTACGCTCGAGTAGCCCGTCTTTGACTAAATCACGAATCGCTTTGTTGGCGGTCATCCGACTGACAGAAAATTGCTCCGACAGTTCGATTTCAGTAGGGATCCGGTGACCCGGCGGCCAGACCCGGGATTGGATCTTCTCATGGAGATATTGTTTGATTTGTAAGTATCGCGGGGACTGAGCCATTGTTGTTTTTCCATAATTGCCTATACAAATGAAAGCAATTTTTCTGCGTGATTTCAAGTTTACCCGTACAGTATTTGGGGTAACGCAGGGAAATAAAGCCTGCTGGAGCAGTCAGTGGTGATAAATACTTCAATCTGATTCAATTGATGCACTCTACTTTGCATTATCTTCCCCGCGTTTGCTATAGTCCACCTTTGTCTTTGTGTCCCGTGCTGCTCAGTATTGCGGTATCGGCATAAAGGTGACTCTCACTTTAAGCTTCTCAAAGCTTTTACGTTTAAATTCAACATGTCTTGCTTGGTGTGCAAGACCACTGTTAAAGGATATATACATGCCTGTAATTACTCTTCCTGACGGCAGTCAGCGTCAATTCGACAACCCGGTTTCAACTTTGGAAGTTGCACAATCAATCGGTCCTGGTTTGGCAAAAGCGACCATTGCCGGTCGAGTTAATGGTCAGCGCGTCGATGCGTGTGATCTGATCGAAACAGATGCGAGCCTTGAAATCATCACAGCGAAAGACGAAGTCGATGGCCTGGAAATTGTTCGTCACTCCTGTGCGCACCTGTTGGGCCACGCCCTGAAACAGCTGTACCCGCAAGCGAAAATGGCGATTGGTCCGACGATCGACAACGGCTTTTATTACGATATTGATTTGGATGAGTCGCTGACGCAAGAAGATCTGGAAAAGATTGAAAAGCGGATGAAAGAGCTGGCGAAGACCAAATACCAGGTGGTAAAGAAAAAGGTCAGCTGGCAGGAAGCACGTGATACGTTTGAATCCCGTGAAGAGCCGTACAAGATGGAAATCCTCGACGAGAACGTTTCTCGCGACGATCGTCCGGGCCTGTATCATCACGAAGAATACGTTGACATGTGTCGTGGCCCGCACGTCCCGCATATGGGCTTCTGCCAGCACTTTACACTGCTGAACGTTGCCGGTGCTTACTGGCGCGGGAACAGCGACAACAAGATGCTGCAGCGGATTTACGGCACGGCCTTCCACGACAAGAAAGCGCTGAAGGCGCATCTGGTTCGTCTCGAAGAAGCAGCAAAGCGTGACCACCGTAAGATTGGTAAGCAGCTGGACTTGTTCCACATGCAGCAAGAAGCACCGGGTATGGTCTTCTGGCACCACAATGGCTGGACCATTTTCCGCGAGCTGGAAGTCTTTATTCGCGAAAAACTGGCTGAGTATGATTACCAGGAGGTTAAAGGTCCGCTGATGATGGACCGCGTGCTGTGGGAACGCTCTGGTCACTGGGACAAATACGCGGAAGCGATGTTCACGACGTCTTCTGAAAACCGTGAATATGCGATTAAGCCGATGAACTGCCCGGGTCACGTGCAGATCTTCAACCAGGGACTGAAATCTTACCGTGATCTGCCACTGCGTATGGCAGAGTTCGGCTCATGTCACCGTAACGAGCCATCCGGCGCCCTGCACGGCATAATGCGCGTACGTGGTTTTACCCAGGATGATGCTCACGTATTCTGTACTGAAGATCAGGTACAACAAGAAGTTACTTCTTGTATCAAAATGGTTTATGATACCTACCAGACATTTGGCTTTGACAACATTGTTGTGAAGCTGTCGACACGTCCTGAAAAACGTGTTGGCTCAGATGAAATGTGGGATAAAGCCGAATCGGACCTGAAACTGGCACTGGCGTCTATGGATATCCCATATGACATCCAGGAAGGTGAGGGTGCATTCTACGGACCGAAGATCGAGTTTACCCTGCATGACTGTCTGGATCGTGCCTGGCAGTGTGGCACGGTGCAACTGGACTTTGCGTTGCCTGAGCGTCTGGGTGCGACTTATGTTGGTGAAGACAACGAGCGCCATACCCCGGTGATGATTCACCGTGCGATTCTGGGCTCGCTGGAGCGCTTTATCGGAATTCTGATTGAAGAGTATGCTGGTTTCTTCCCAACCTGGTTGGCACCACAACAAGCTGTGGTGATGAATATTACCGACAGTCAGTCAGAATATGTCCAGGAAGTCGTAGCAAAACTGCAAAAAAGTGGAATTAGAGCCATTGCGGACTTGAGAAATGAGAAGATTGGCTTTAAAATTCGCGAACATACTTTGAAGCGGGTACCTTACATGCTGGTTTGCGGCGACAAAGAAGTCGAAGCAGGCGAGATTGCGGTACGTACTCGCAAGGGTAAAGATTTGGGTAAATTTAAGATTGATGATCTTGTTGCATTTATGCAGGAAGAAATTAGCAGTCGCAAGCTCAATATTGTGGAGGAATAAGGTATTAAAGGCGGAAGAAGAACCCAAGCACCAGTGAAACAAAATCAGCATCGTCTGAACGGCGAAATCCGTGGTGTACGCGAAGTTCGCTTGACTGGTATTGATGGGGAGTCAATTGGTGTTGTTTCTATTGAAGAAGCAATGAATACTGCTCATGAAGCTGGTGTTGATCTAGTTGAAATCAGCCCTAATGCCGAGCCACCAGTTTGTCGTGTGATGGACTATGGCAAGTACCTGTTCGAAAAGAGCAAGGCTGCTAAAGAGCAAAAGAAAAAGCAAAAACAAATCCAGGTGAAGGAAGTTAAATTCCGTCCTGGTACAGACGAAGGCGATTATCAGGTAAAACTGCGCAACCTGACTCGCTTTTTAGAAGAGGGCAACAAGGGCAAAGTCACACTGCGTTTCCGTGGTCGTGAGATGGCCCACCAGAGTCTGGGTATCGATCTTCTGAATCGTATCAAGGAAGAGCTAGCCGACCTAGCGGTTGTAGAGAGCTTCCCGACGCGAGTTGAAGGTCGTCAAATGACGATGATGCTTGCCCCGAAGAAGAAGTAATTACGGCATTCCAAGTAGCACAAAGCGCTGCTTTACCGCAG